>JABUUT010000022.1:37063-55438 GCA_021443045.1 Fibrobacteraceae bacterium | reverse complement strand
GTAAAAATATCGATGGTGTTTAAAAAATAGAACCAGTTGGTGCTTCTGGTAAGGTTTGCGGGGAGTTCACTAGATTGGGCGTAGTTTCCGTAGCTGTATTTGCCAGTGGATAAGGGGCCTGTAATTAAAGTACCTGAATTCATTTGTGTGTAATCAGCAAAGTACAGGCTTACTTCCACCATTTCGCCGGCGATTATTTCTATACCGATTTCATCGCTTAAAATTTCGGTGCCGCTTGGAATGCCTACACAGTTACTTTGTGCAAAAGTAATGGGAATCGGTTGGTAAGGATTGCTGTGACTGTCGGTCTTCTTTGCTACAAAGGCTGCGGTAATGGTAACAGGTTCTGTTCCGGTCAAGTTTGAAAAATGAAAACGCAACCGATTTCCCGAAAAACAAATTCGTATAGGGTAGCGGAGCGTTAAGTCCTTGGCATAAACGGATTCTTTGCGGTCGGTTATGGAAGTGGCGTTACCCCAGCAAGCAACCCATTTTGAAAATTGATTTGTCATATTTTTCTTGTTTTGGGAAGTTCCAATTTTTTACGCATGGCAAAAAGTCGGAGTAAAAAAGTAAAACCGGTGGTTGTTAAAATTTGGGGGGTGCTTCCCAAATTGGTAAAATCTAATGCATAAAATAAAATGCCTCCGATGATTGCTGCGGTTGCGTAAAAGTCGCTTTTTAAAACTTGGGGTATTTCACTCACTAAAACATCGCGGATAAGCCCGCCGCCGGCTGCGGTAATGGATGCAAATAAAATAACGGAGTATGGGCCGGCGGCCAAGGCATCGGCTTTGGCGGCTCCTACAGCTGTAAAAAATCCAAGGCCCAATGCATCGGCAATAAGAATAAGGTTACGGATTTTTCGTATTTTTTTGCACAAAGCCAAATAGAAAAAAGCTCCTATTATGCAAATGGGAATGTAGATGGGGTTTGTTAGGGCTACAGGGGGCGTGGTTCCCAGCATTACATCCCGTAAAATGCCTCCGCCCACTCCGGTAACCGTTGCAAGTACAATGAGGCCTAGCCAGTCTAGTCTGTAGCGCACCGCTTTCTCGGCTCCAGAAATGGCAAAGGCGAATGTACCGAGTATGTCTAGAACAAGGAGCAGCATAACACTAAATTTAATTTTTTTTCTTACGGTCGTGCCATGGCGTTTCGTTAAAAAGTTGGCCTTCGGTAAGGCCATATTTCTCTTGGACGCCCACTTGTTGAATGGCCTGCTCAATGGAGGTTTTTCCACGAATGGCTTGCGCGTAAATTTGTACTTTTTGGCGCACTATTTCGGGGGCTTCGTCAAGCATTTCTAAACGAAAATGGAAAACACCGTTTTGTTTAAGTTGGGGTAAAAGTTTTAGAGCCGATTGGGGTTTACCCACAAAGAGCGTGTTGCGGCATTCTGCATCACTTTGTAAAAAATGACGCTCCCCTTTGTGGTCTAAAATTTCAACTTTGTGCTTGGTGCAAATTTTACCACATTCCGGGAACGCTCGGCCTGTGGTAAGGGACTTGGCAAAGGCGCAATATTCGCTATGGAATGCAGGCATGTATTGGTGTATTGCCAATTCCAAATTTTTACCATTGATATTTTTCAAAAGGTCAAAAAGTTGAGCACTGTTTAAATCCCAGGAGGGATGCAGAGTTTGTAGCCCTTGGGACAATAGCCATTGGTATGAAAGGCAATTTGTGGCGTTAAGGCTATAGTCGCCTGTAAGAGGAATTCCACTATCTTTAAGAATGGCTAAAGCTCCTAAACTTCGTACCAAAGCAAAATCGGGGGATAGCCGCAGTATGTTTTTGAGGTAGTGGTTTTCTCCCGGTTTGTGGATCCGTAGGGTGGCTATGCCCGCTTTAAAGCCAAACTCTCTAATTTGTTCTAGAGAGGAATCATATTTTACCCCCCAGTCAAAATCCATAATAACATTGTGTATAGGTAGGTGCTTCAAGGCTTCGATTTGGTCGGGACGACGAACTAGAACCGAAATTTCTGCATCAGTGTTTTTTTCGGATGGAATGTTAATTTGGAAAGGTCGGGCACAGCTCAATAGACGAGTGCCATTTTCAGCATTGGGTTTTAAATTTTTCCATTGAGTGCGTTTGGTGTTAAGGGCTTCTGTGGCTTCTTGGCGTAGGCTACGTAAAATTTTGTCGGGAATGAAGGCGTTAAGTGGAGTTTTATTGTTTAGAAGAATTAATTTGTATGGAGTTGAGCTGAGTGCGAAAAGCTCCTTATAGGCGTCTTTGTTAGGGTTTTTGTATGGGTCCTTATTGCATTCTTTTAGAATAAATTCAGAGGTGCTATAGGCGGAGTTTCCCCATGGGTCGCTAATTTTTAATTGGAGTGGTTCGCCAATTTTTCCATAAAGTTCCATTTTTACAGGGATTTTCTTATCGAATTCCCGTTCGGTAAAGGTTCTGTGCAGTTCCTTTTCTAAGGCGGGGGAGTCGTTGCGGTAAACCTTCATACCCGGCTTTATATTATAAAGTTTAAACTCTCTGCTAAATTCTAAGAGAAAAATTGGATTGTGGTTTTTATACAGGTTTGCGGTTCGGTGGTTTGTTCTTTTGCCAAAAGGTTTGCCGTTTTGGTCTTGAAGGGAGTATTTGTAAAGCCTTGCTCCCAAATTATTTTCACCATCGTTATGATTATCTTCTTCAAAGAGAATGCCGTCGCCTGGTAGTGGTTCTGCAAAGTAATCAAATTTATTTTCTAGTTTTCGTTGTTCCACATAAACGCCTTGCCTGTTGGTGTGGTGAACGGTGCCAAGGTATTCTCCATGGTGGTTTGAAAAACTTCCTTCAACCAATTGCTGGTGGTTGACCCCTTCTAGCCATCCCGTGTAGAGGCCTCTAGAAAAAAGTACTTCCAGTGGCTCCATGTCGCTTTTGGTAAGAGATTCTAGGCCGCTTTCGCCCAAGGCATTATTGTCGAGAACTTTGCGGTAGGCCTTGGCTACAGCGGCTACATATTCGGGGCTTTTTAGCCGCCCTTCCACTTTTAAGGATTCTATTCCTATTTTAGCCATTTCGTTGAGTTTGGGCAGGGCACAAAGGTCTTTGGGGCTAAATAGGTAGGGTACCTTATTTTTTACTTCATTCCCATCTACAAAAAGACGGTAGGGGAGTCGGCAACTTTGTGCGCATTGCCCGCGGTTGGCTGAGCGCCCGCCAAAGTTTTCGCTGGTAAGGCATTGGCCGGAATAAGAAACGCAGAGGGCTCCGTGAACAAAAACTTCCAGTTCCAAATCGGTTTCGTTTTTGATACTTTGAATTTGCTTTAACGAAAGCTCGCGAGAAAGTACAGCCCTTTTGAAACCAAGGTCTTTTACCAAATTGACTGCTTCGGCACTGGCAAGGGTCATTTGGGTGCTGGCGTGAATTTCCTGGTTGGGCTCTATGGCTTTAATCAGTCGGGCAAGTCCAATATCTTGTACTATAAAGGCATCGGGCTTTAGAGAAATAACCTGTTCCAGAAAGGGGGGGAGTTTTTCCATTTCATCTTGAAAAACCAAGATATTCATGGCCAAAAAGGAGCGTACCCCACGAATGCGGGCATACTGGATCATTTCGGCAACGTCTTCTAGGTTAAAATCTTCGGTGCGGCCTCGGGCGTTAAAGTGTGGAACTCCGTAGTACACGGCGTCGGCGCCATTCTTGATGGCGGCTTCTAGCATTTGTTTGTTTCCAACGGGTAAGAGAAGTTCCGGTGTTTTCATAGTTTGCAATTTAGAATTTTTTTTAGTTTTGTATATTTGATATCATGAAGAATCTGTTTTTTACATTCATTGTTTTTCTTTTGCTGGCTGCTTGCAGTGACCCGCAGAAAGAAGAAGAAATTTCTAAACTAACCCATAGAAACACCCAGTTGATTCAGTCTATAGACACCTTGAAGAATAAGCTGCATCATGTGGAATTGCAGACCGATTCTTTGTCTAGGGAATTGGACCGGTTGGATTTAAGATAGTTTGGATATGAAATAGGAGTATATAATGAAAGTTTTTGTAACCGGTGTTGCAGGTCAGTTGGGCCATGATGTGATGAATGAATTGGCAAAGCGTGGTTATACAGGGGTCGGTAGCGATATAGCCCCTGAATACAGTGGTATTAGTGATGGTTCTTATGTGACCTCTGCAGAATACAAGGCTATGGATATTACAGATGAAGTTTCTGTGAATGAAATACTTTCTTTTGTAAAGCCTGATGTTGTGGTGCATTGTGCTGCCTGGACTGCTGTGGATTTGGCTGAAGATGAAGACAAACAGGCTAAAGTGAGATCCATTAATGCCAAGGGCACAGAGAATATAGCCAAGGTGTGTAAAAAATTGGATTGCAAGATGGTGTACATTAGCACCGACTATGTTTTTGATGGCCAGGGTACGGAGCCTTGGGTGCCTGATTGCAAGGATTACAAACCTTTGAATGTGTATGGCCAAACAAAATTGGAAGGGGAATTGGCGGTAAGTAGCAATCTGGAAAAATATTTTATTGTTCGAATTGCATGGGTATTTGGGCTTAACGGCAAAAACTTTATTAAGACCATGGTCAATGTGGGGCGTACCCACGATACGGTAAGAGTGGTAAGCGACCAAATTGGAACGCCAACATATACCTATGATTTGTCTCGTTTGTTGGTAGACATGATAGAAACGGACAAATATGGCTATTACCATGCCACAAATGAGGGCGGATACATTAGCTGGTTTGATTTTACCTGCGAAATTTTTAGACAGGCTGGTATATCTTCTAAGGTTTTGCCGGTAACAACGGCTGAGTATGGTTTGAGCAAAGCGGCTCGACCCTTTAATAGCCGTTTAGACAAGAGCAAGTTGGTAAAAGCGGGGTTTAAACCATTGCCCACTTGGCAAGACGCCCTGGCCCGCTACTTAAAGGAAGCTCAATTAGTTTAGGTTTTTTATGATTAGCATTACAAAACTTTTAATGGACACTCCCAATTTTGGCGATTCCCTGCGTTACACTCCAAATGCCCACGAAAGCAAGAATGGGGTAAGCGAGGGGCGTGGTCCGGTGGTGGTGTGGAACTGCACCAAAACTTGCAACCTGAAATGTGTCCATTGTTATGCTCGTTCCGAAGCCATTAAGTATGAAAACGAACTTTCTCATGAAGAAGGCCTCTCTCTTATAGACCAACTTTCGGAATTTAATGTACCTGTGATTTTGTTTAGTGGAGGAGAGCCTCTGCTTCGCCCTGATTTTTTTGAACTGGCAAACTACGCCGCCAGCAAGGGAATTAGACCTACCATTAGCACCAACGGTACCTGCATCACTCCCGATGTGGCAAAAAAATTAAAAGATATGGGGGTTGGTTATGTTGGTATTAGCCTTGATGGAAACGAAGAAACCCACGACAAGTTCCGGGGTAAGGATGGGGCCTATAAACTGGCTATTCGTGGCATTCGAAACTGTGTGGCCACTGGGCAAAAAGTGGGCCTTCGTTTTACCATAACCAAAGACAACTATCGTGATTTGAGCAGTATTTTTGATTTGCTGGAAAAAGAAAACATAGACCGTGTGTGTTTTTATCACTTGGTTTACAGCGGACGTGGGAGTGCCATGGTGGACCATGACTTGACCCATGATGAAAGTAGGCAGGTGATGGATTTGATTATCGACCGCACCTTGGACTTTAAGAGTCGTGGCATTAATAAGGAAATTCTTACGGTAGACAACCACGCCGATGCTGTATACCTGTACCAGCGTATGAAGGGTGAAGACCCGGAGCGGGCCAAGGTTATTTTGCAGTTGATCCAAAGCAATGGTGGTAACCGCAGCGGCATGGCGTTTGGCAACATAGATAGTGTTGGAAACGTACACCCTGACCAGTTTACCCAGTATATTACTTTGGGCAACGTTCGGGAGAGAAAGTTTGGTGAAATTTGGACCGATGAAAGCCACCCTATTATGGCGGGTTTAAAAAATCGAAAGCCTATTTTAAAGGGCCGATGCCCCAAATGTGCTTTTTTGAACTTGTGCAATGGAAATTTCCGTACTCGAGCCGAAGCCGTAACTGGGGATTTTTGGGAACAGGACCCAGCCTGCTACCTAACGGATGAGGAAATTACACCTTAGAGGTGCCCCTAAAGCTTTTTTTGGAACGGCCTATTTCACATTTGGCTGCTCTTTATATATATTTAAAAGTATGAAGCCCATTTGGACTAAAAGATCCTGTATGTGGGTGGCATGTATTTTCATGCTGCTCTCTTTTTTTGTTTCGTTGAACGGATGTGGCGACGATAGTTCCACAAAAGCTGACGAAGAAGATGATGATGTAATTATTCTGAACCCTGACTCCTTGGAGAGTTCTTCTGGAGGAAATGGTTCATCCCATGGAAGTTCCAATTCCAGCGATACATGCCAAGAGGGTGGAACTTCTTCTTCCAATTGGTATGATAACCCTTATTACGAAGGCTCCTGTGCCTCTTCCGGAAATCAGCAAGGTTCCTCTTCGGGCGGATCTTCGGAAAACTCTTCGGATGATAATTCTGGAAGTTCCTCTGGAGGTTCTTCTGGGACTTCTTCTGAAGGCTCCCCGGATTCAGGAACGCCTGTGTCTCAAGACCCAGTAAAGTCTGTACTAGATTCCTTGGTGGTTTCTTCTGTAGAGGAACTCCCCGCCTGTGGAAGCTCCCTTCAAGGTAAGGGTGCTGTGGTTGAAGGCGATGGCGTTTACATTTGCAATAGTGGCGAGTGGTCTAGTGTTGCATTACAAACCGAAAAAAAGGTAGCTTGTAAAGATGGTTATTTGGTGGCTGTGGATACGGGAAAAACGGTGCCATCTACTAGCACAAACCCCTTTGGTGGTATGGGGGGCTGGGGTGGCGGAAACCAAAGCGCAACAAATCCTCCTGATTCCCTGATTGTTCGTGACGTATTTCAATTGAATGGAACTAGCTTGTTTGCTACGGGTGCTTCCATAACTATTACCGAACTGGATAGCACTCAGTTTTTCCGCCCTACGGTAAATACCTACAGTGATTGTATCACTTCAAAGGATGGATCTTTTACCTACGAAAATCCTGAGGGCATATCACATTTTTTGGAAGTTTCCATTACCGGCTTTTACCGCAGCCCCTTAACAGGCAACTTTACTAAAAGTCCGGTGACGTTTAAGAAAAAGGTTCATGTTGCCGATGGTGGCGTAGTTCATGTAGATCTTCTTTCGGGTTTAACGGCTCCTCGCGTGGAGCAGCATATTGCTGACGCTGGTGGTGGGCGAGCCGATATGACCATGTGTAACAACAGGGCTTTGCGGGCGGTGCTGGGCTCTTTTGGCATTGACACCATTAAGTATTCCGAAGAAAATTACTTTGATGCCCTTACAGCGATTTCGGTAATGATGATGTATGGCAACAGTGATTTTGAAATGACTTCATTGGTGAGTACCATTGCCGAAGATATTAAAGGGGATGGCAACTGGAACGATATGAACAACAAAACCAAGATTGCCGACAAAATGTTTGTTCTGGATTCCAGCAATGGCTATGGAGTTATTGTGCGGGGCATGGAAAGAGCGGGCTATACTTTAACACAATACTTTAAGGATGTGCTCCAAAAGTTTTGGCCCGATGTTTTGGGGTTGGGGCGTTGTGGCTCCATGAATGCAGGCCAGGTAACTTATGTAAAGACCAGCATGAGTACCTTTTTTGCCAACGACTACAGCCACAAGGATAATTCCACGGTTCGTTTTATTTGTGACAAGGAATATCAAGTGTGGCGCAATGCTACAGATATTGAAAAGGATACCATGGGCTTTGGTGCTGGTGCTTATGACTATCAAATTAAAATGGGCCTTGTGTCGGTGGGCAAGTATTACATATACGAAAACAAAACATGGCGTGTGGCCACCGATGATGAAGTGGATGGATTTACGGATGTGGGAAAAGTATATAAGGAACTGAAATCTGGGGACAAACTGGTGATTGTGGTGCGTCATGGTGAACGAGGCGATGACACCGGCAAGAATGGACATTTAACAACCACCGGAAAGGAACAGTCGGTGTCCATGGGTAAAAAGCTGAGTGGAGGCAACGCTTACTTTGGCCACTCTGGATACGCAAGAACCATAGAAACCGCAGAGGGCATAGCTCAGGGCATGGGTATAAACAATGCGGATATGGATGAGTATAAGTACCTGCTGGGGGACTGGTTTGTAAAAGACAGCACTAAACTAAAAAATCATTCCGCCGATGGTGACAGTTGGGTTATTACCTCCAAGTACGCCTTTACTGGGGCCTATTCCGATGCCTACTACGATTTGGATTCTCGTGCAGAAGAGTTGATTGACGAATTTGTAAAACTAACCAGCAATTGTAGCCTGGTAATCCTCTGCTCGCATGACATGCTGATGGTTCCTTTGGCGGCCTATGCCTCTAAAGGAAGGGCCAACTTGCGGTACTACGAAACCCAGCGTTGGATTAATTACCTTGCAGGCATTGCCGTTGTTATCCATGCCGATGGTACACGGGAATGTATACCAGTAAAAGGCCTTGACATTGGTTCTAGAAACTTCTATGGTGGATAGAATTCTTGATTTGATTCAGGACGGGTTTCCTTTGGAAAGCCGCCCCTATGAGGCTTTGACCCTGAGGTTGAATAGGGAAGGTATGGCTGTTCCCTTGTTTGAAGAAGATGTTTTTAAGACGGTTTGTAGGTTGCGTGAGAGTGGGGTGGTTCGTCGTTTAGGCGGTGTTTATGATTCCCGAAAGTTGGGTTTTATTTCGAGACTTTGTGCCGGTGTGGTTAGCGAGGATGGGCTTGAGGAATTTGCTTCTGTGGTGGATGAGGAGCCGGCTATAACTCATAACTATGTGCGTAGCCACTACTACAATGTGTGGTTTACGGTAATTGCCCAGAGCCCCGAGGCTGTTAATGAAATTGTGGAAGGTTTGAAGTTTAAAACCAAGTTGAAAAATGTTCATGTGCTCAATTCCAGTAAAATGTTCAAGGTGAATACGGTTTTTAAAAAAAGTGAAAACTTGAATATGACGAAAAATTCTCCATTGCCTGTGTCCAGCGGGGTTTTGTTTGATGGAGAATGCCGAAAGCATGTGTCTTTAGTGTCTTCTAATTTGCCTTTTACCCTAACCCCCTATAAAGATTGGGCTGTTAAACTGGAAATGAGGGAAGAAGATTTACTTAATCGCATTAAGGAAGACTTGGCCTGTGGTCGCATGCGTCGCTTTGGGGCGGTGTTGCGGCACCAAAAAGCAGGTTTTGAAGCCAACGCCATGGTGGTTTTCCGGGTTCCAGAAAATGTGGTGGAACAAGTGGGTAAAATATTAGCGCAAAGTGATTTTGTAAGCCATTGTTACGACCGAAGCCCATTTGAAAATTTTGATTTTAACTTATATGCCATGTTTCATGGGCAAAATGAGCAAGATTTATTGGATAAATTAAATTTTATCAATAAAAAATTTATTAATTTATACAAGTCCAGTTTTCCTATGGCTGTTCTACACTCTCTAAGAGAGCTAAAGAAGACCAGCTATAGATTTTTCTGAACAAAAAGGAGTTTCTATGGTTTGCAAAAAATTAAGCTATTTTATAATACTCGTTATTGCCATTTTGGCGGTAACCTATATTTTTAGAGATTGGTTTTTGTTTTTTAGTTGTGATGGTGTAAAAGAATGTGTAGAAGATAATTCGAATTACCAGCATATCACCAAATTTATGGTAACTTCCCTATCCGTTGTTCTTATATTGCTTCAAAAAAAGAATTTTCTAAATCTGCGGGATTTTACACTGATGATAAGTGGTTTTCTGGTGCTTTGGCTTGCTGATTTCTCTTTAAAAATTTTGAACAATTTTAATATTGGACAAATTGAAATTAATTATACAACCCGAGGGATATTCTTCTTTATTATTGTACAGTGTCTTTTTATTTTACGCCATACCCGCACTAGTGCCATAGATACCAAGTTTCCGTTGCCCTATGTCATTATTTTTGTTGTATTTCTCTTGGCAGACCCTTTCTTTTTTATGGGTAAAATTCCTCTTCTGGCACTGGTCGTTATTGTTTACGCCTGTGCTTTGTTTTCTTCGTTGTTTGTGGCTTTAAAAATAAAGAAAAATAGTTTTTTTCCAGAACAAAATAAAAAACTTATTTTCTGGGGCATGATTTGCTTTTTTATGTGCGATGTGAATGTGGGTTTATCCTTGATACCTGGCGATAGCCATACCTTGGCGTTTGCCGTTGCCACTATTACCAATAACCTGGTTTGGATGTTCTACACTCCGGCTCTTGTATTGCTGGCATTGAGTGTTGTTAAGTTTAAGGACTAAAGGTTTCCTAAAAAAATTAAACTATATTTTGCCCATGCGAAATATCTATTTAGTGGGCATGAGCCATAAGGTTGCGGACATTTCGGTTCGCGAAAAATTTTACATCGATATGGATGTAAAAACTAGGGCTTTGCAAAATTCTCCTTTTGATGAACTTTTAATATTATCCACCTGCAATAGAACAGAAGCTTATGTGGCTTGTGATAAAAGTTTAGAGGAAGACCAGTTGATAGGATATGTTTGCTCATTGGTGGGGCAAAATGTTTCTCAATTTGCAAAATACTTTTATACCAAGTCGGGTAACCTAGTTGCAGAACATTTGATGCATGTTTGTGCGGGACTAGATTCAGTGGCCATGGGTGAAGATCAAATTCTCCACCAAATTGGAAGGGCTTACGAAACGGCCCACAAGTTGAACGCCACGGGCAACACCTTGAATAAACTATTTCAGGGGGCCATTCACACGACCAAGCGCATAAAAACTGAAACCAATTTGAGCAAATTGTCTTGTTCTATTCCTTTTTTGGCCATGAAACAGGTTCTTAAAACTTTTGATGACCTGGAAAATAGAAGTGTGTACATTGTGGGCCTTGGAGAAATGGGTTCTTTAATGTTAAAATATGTGCAAGAAAATACCACAAAAATTTTTGCCAGCAGCCGCACATTTTCTAATGCACAAAAATTTGAAGATGTTCTTACGCCGGTGCCTTTTGAAGATCGGTATAGTGTTGTTGGAAAGAGTGATGTAGTTGTTCTTTGCAGTGCTTGTCAGGAACCTATTTTTACAAAAATTGAATTTGAAAAGGCTTTGGAAGGCTCTTTTAAAAAGGCTCGTTTAGTTATTGATTTGGGAAGCCCGCGAAATGCAGAAAGTTCCGTAGGAGAAATTTTTGGGGTTGAGTATATTTGTGTGGACCAATTGCAAAAAATGGTGGATGAAAATCGTCGGCAACGCATGGTAGAAATGGAAGCGGCCCAGAATATTTTACAACAGGGATTGGAAGAATTTTTTAGTTGGTGTAATTTAGATGACGCTTCTAAACAGATTAATATTTACGCTGAAAAGTTGATGGAAATGGCTCGTGAAGAATCTTTGAATATTGCCCAGAGTTTTGAAAGCCTTTCTGAAGGTGAAAGGGATAAGTTGGAAATGCTTTTTGAGCGCTTTGCCAAAAAGGTTGCCCACCAGTTTTTGTACAAGGTGCGTGGAGCCAATGAAATGGATGATATTTGGGTGTTTTTAAAATGCTTAGACCAAGTGGAACTGGGTGGGCTCCATAGGGGAGGTGACCTTGAGTAGAATTATTCGGGTGGCCACTCGAAGTAGCGCTTTAGCTATAGCCCAGACTAGTTTGGTGGTGGAACGTTTAAAAGAGAAAAATCCTCAGGTTGAATTTGAGTTGGTTCCTTTGACTACGGAAGGGGACCGCCGATTGGATAAATCTTTGGCGGATTTTGGGGGCAAAGGGGTTTTTATTAAGGAACTTGAAGTGGCCCTTTTGGAAAAGCGGGCTCATATTGCGGTTCATAGTTTAAAGGATATGCCCTCAGAGGTGCTGCCGGAATTTTGCCTGGCGGCCGTGTGCAAACGAGAAGACCCCCGGGATGCTTTTGTGGGCCGCACCAGTGCAAAATTCATGGGCCTAGCCCATGGTGCCAGGGTAGGCACCGGCAGCATCCGCCGCATTGTGCAGTTAAGGCAGCTGCGCCCTGATGTGGAATTTGTGCCCATTCGAGGTAATTTACAAACCCGTCTAAAAAAAATGGAAGAGGGAGACGTGGCTAAAAATATGGCTCCTCTAGATGGAATCGTTTTGGCGGCGGCTGGGTTAAAACGAATGGGTTTGTGGGAACGGGCTACGGACCTTTTTGAAGTAGATGATGTTTTGCCCGCTTCTGGCCAAGGTATTTTAGCTATAGAAACTTTATCTTCTGTGGAACCAGAAATTAAAGAAATTGTAGATAAAGTAAATGACGTGAAAACTTATGGAATTGCCATTGCGGAAATGTCTTTTTTAAGTTATTTAAACGCAGGCTGCCAATTTCCTGTGGCCAGTTTTGCCTCTTGGAGCCATAATGGGCAAGACCATTGCTTGTGTATTTCGGGAATTTATTTTGATGAGGCTCATCATAAGTTGTTAAAAGTTTATGAAAAATCCATCTTTAATTTTAACCAATCTACAGAAAACTTTGTGGAACAGGCACGTCAATTGGGCTTTAAATTAGGCAAAAAAATAAAGGATTTACTGTAATATGGCTGGTAAAGTTTACTTGATTGGTGCAGGTCCTGGAGATTCTGGTCTTTTAACCCTTCGTGGTCGTGAAATTCTTGAAAAAGCCCATGTGGTGGTTTACGACAGGCTGGTTTCAACTGGGGTTCTTTCTTTTTGTAATGTGAACGCCCAAATGGTAGATGTGGGTAAAATGCCTACCCACCACAAGGTAAAGCAAAGTGAAATTAATAAGTTGTTAGTAAAGTTTGCTCAGGAATACCCCCATGGAGTGGTTGTGCGGTTGAAGGGGGGAGACCCCTTTGTTTTTGGTCGTGGTGGCGAAGAAGCTTTGGAACTCACTGCTGCGGGAATTGACTTTGAAGTGGTGCCTGGAGTAACTGCTGGAATTGCAGTACCTGCATACGCTGGGATTCCGGTGACCCATCGGGGGGTTGCCTCCAGCCTTCACATTATTACTGGCCATGAGAAAGGCTTTATTGAGGGCCATGCCGATGAAAACCTGGGTCTGGATTTTGAAACTTTGGCCAAATGCCCAGGAACTTTGGTTTTTTACATGGGCATCTCCAACATGGCTTTTATTGCATCTAAATTAATTGAGTTTGGGAAAAATGGCAAAACTCCTTTGGCTTTTATAGAAAAGGGAACAACTCCTTTTGAACGCACTGTTTATGCCTCTTTGGAAACTGCAGCCAATGTGATTGAAAAAGAAAATGTGACGGCTCCTGCCATTACCATCATGGGCGAGGTGGTTGAATTTGGAGAAAAACTCTCTTGGCGTAAAAAACGCCCCTTGAGTGGCAAACGTCTTGTGGTTACTCGAAGCGCAAAGCAGGCTAGCGGCATTTCGGCCCGGCTTTCGGCTTTGGGGGCTGAAGTCATTGAAACGCCCATGATAGAAACCCGGGCTGTGATTGGCGAACTTGACTTTGCTTTGTTGAAAAATACAGATGTGCTAGCCTTTACCAGTGCCAATGGGGTGAATCATTTCTTTGAAAAACTCCTTGAATCAGGCAAAGATATTCGCCTTCTTGCAGGTAAAAAAATTGCCTCGGTAGGTAAAATTACAGAGAAAAAATTGGCATCTTACGGAATACTTTGCGATTACGTTCCCGAAGACCACACTGGGGAAGGTTTGGGTAAAATGCTCCAGAGCGTGTGCCAAGGCTCAAAAATTTTGACAGTACAGGGAAACTTGGCCGATGATACTCTTGTGCAAATTTTGAAAGATGGGGGCGTAGAGGCCCAGCGCATGGTTGTTTATGAAACTCTGCAGGCCACCGAAATGCCTGATTGGAAAATTCATGCGGTTGAGTGTGCCGATGGGGTGGTTTTTGCTAGCTCCAGTGCAGTGACTGCTTTTGTGGATGTTTTGGGCGTTTCTGGAATTTCTGGAGCGACGGATGGCCTGTGGACGCTTCAAAATCGACCATTAGCTTTTTGTATTGGTCGCCTCACCCAGGCTACAGCTGAAAAAAATGGCTTTAAGACGGTAACTTCTGACGAAACTACCATGGATTCCTTGGTAAAAAAAATTGTGGATTTCTATATTGGTGGGTAATGAACGTTGTTTTAATCATAGCCCATCACTGTATTCTTCCTGGGGCCTTCAAGGGCTTTGAAGAGGTTTTGGACCGTCTGCATCATGAAATGCCTGGCACCCGTGTAGCAAGCACCAGCCTTTTGGATTTGGAAAATGACTTGCGGACCATTTTGCGAGAAGATGGCGTGGAGTCGGTGACCCTTTTGCCTTATTTGCTTTTGAATGGCCAGCATGCCAAAAACGATGTGCCTAAAGTGGTGGCATCATTGCAGCAGGAATTTCCTGAAACATCCATAAAGCTTTTGCCTTGTCTAGGTGATTGGGACTTGTTTGCAAATATGGTGGTGGATGGTTTAAAAAATGCCATACCCCATGTTGTAAAATGCTCTGAAGCCCAGACTACTGTTCAGCGGAAGCCCTCCGCAGCAGAAAAATCAAAACTATTTGCCATGGAATTTAATATGGATGGCCGCAATGTGCTTGTGGTGGGAGGTGGTTCCATAGCCTCCCGCAAAATCAAGACTTTGCTGCCTGCAGGTGCCAAAATCAAGGTGGTTGCTCCTCAGATTGCCGAAGATATTGCCGCCCTTGCTGCAAATAATCCCAACCAGATGGAACTGGTGACGGGCTCCTACGAGGCGCGCCACCTTAACGGCATTTCTTTTGCTTTTATATGCACCGATCAACCTTCGGTAAATGCCCAGGTGGTTAATGATGCTGTATCACGCCGTATTTTTGTGAACAATGCCTGCGATTACCGCAGTGGCGATTTTATCGTCCCTGCCCGCATGGACTTTGGCGAGCATATTGTGGTGACGGTCTCTACCCAAGGCCACAGTCCCAGTACCGCCAAGAAACTGAAAAAAAAAATTCAAACCGAATGGTCCGCTGACCTAGTGAAAATTGAACAAGAAAATGAATAATAGTTATCTGTTATCGGTTATCAGTTATCGGTTCAAAGTATCACGAGCCTTTGGCTCGTATTATGAATCGCGGGTCAGTAGACTCGCCAAACTATTTACCAACCACCACAAATTACGAAGGCGTGAGCAAATGGTATTCAGTTACTGTTTATCAGCGGAGAGGTCGCTACTTCGTCGCTTTGAGGAATGAGGCCGTTCGCTACGCTCTCTTTGAGCTCAAAATAAAACGAATGGATTCTTCACTATGTTCAGAATGACAAGTCCACCAATCACTAACCACCACAAATTACGAAGGCGAGAGCTGCGACAACACTTGTGTTGGCATAGCCGAGCCGAATAATTTGGTAGCGAAGCTGCAATCACTAACCACCAACTACCAACCACCAACCACCAACTACCAACCACCAATCACTCCTATGTTTCGTCCTCGTCGTTTACGTTCAAACAAAATTATCCGCAACATGATTGCGGAAACCGCAGTCAATAAAGACGCTCTCGTTTACCCCATGTTCGTTGTAGAAGGGGAGGGGGTAAAAGAAGAAATTGGAGCCATGCCAGGGCAGTTCCGCTTTTCTATTGACGAACTGGTCAAGGAAGTTTCGGGTTTTGAATCCATAGGCCTCAAAAGTGTGCTCCTCTTTGGTATTCCAGACCACAAAGACGATATGGCCTCTGCTGCCTACGACAAAAACGGCATTGTGCAGCGGGCTGTTCGGGAATTAAAAAAGAATTTTCCAAACCTCTATGTGATTACCGACGTTTGCCTCTGCGAATACATGAGCCATGGCCACTGCGGTATCGTTAAGGGGAAAGATGTGGACAATGACAGTTCCCTTAAGCTTTTGGCAAAGACGGCCGTTTCCCATGCCGCGGCCGGTGCCGACATGGTTGCCCCTTCCGACATGATGGACGGCCGCGTGGCCGCCATTCGCGAAGCTCTAGACAATGCTGGCTACACCAACACACCCATCATGAGTTACAGCGCAAAATTTGCCAGTGCTTTTTATGGCCCCTTCCGTGATGCTGCCGATTCAGCGCCTCACTTTGGTGACCGCAAAAGCTACCAGATGGACGTTCGTAACAGCCGCGAAGCCTTGCACGAAGTGGCTTTGGACTTGGAAGAAGGAGCCGACATTGTTATGGTAAAGCCTGGCCTTGCCTTTTTGGACATTCTTTCAAAGGCGGCCGAAATTAGCGACGTTCCCTTGGCCGTGTACAATGTGAGTGGTGAATATTCCATGGTCAAAGCCGCTGCAAAAATGGGCTATATCAACGAAGATGCCATTATCTTTGAAACCCTCACGGCTTTTGCTCGGGCAGGAGCCAATGTTATTATCACTTACCACGCCAAGGAAGCTCTTGAACGGGGGATTGTTTAATTATGATTCGTTTTAGATTTTTTTATTGTTGTGCACTGGCTTTAATTTTACTAGCCTCTTGTGGAGATGATACGCCCGTTTCTTCTAGTTTAGGATTGCCAAATTATGACAGTTCGTCTAGTACGGCATCTAGCTCCAGTCGCTTTAAGGTTTCTAGTTCAAGTAGCTATGCAACATCCTATTCCAGTGCTAATTTTTTATCAAGTTCTTCCATAAATGTTCAATATTCTGTGATGGAAGATTCTCGTGATGGAAGGTCTTACCAAGTTGTTAAAATTGGCAACCAGGTTTGGATGGCGGAGAACCTGAATTATCTTGTTCCAAATCCAAAGAACGATTTAGGAATGGATGTTGTATGGAGTTGGTGCTACCGCAATGATACAAGTAATTGCAGTCATTATGGTCGTTTGTACACATGGGCTGCAACGATGGATTCCCTTAACCAAGGTGGTTGTGGACTAGGGGTTACGTGTAAAATAACGGAGCCCCACCGTGGGATTTGCCCTGAAGGATGGCATGTGCCTACTAAGGAGGAGTTTGTTGAACTTTATGATTATGTTGGTGGTATAAAAGTTGCTGCAGTTAAATTAAAATCTACTGAAGATTGGGTGTCTAACGCCAATGGTACCAACGATTATGGTTTTTCCCTTTTACCGGGTGGCTTTAGAAATATTAATGGTGAATTTATCCGTATTAATGAGCATGCTAATATTTGGAGTGCTACAGAAACCTCTGAAACTTATGTTGTTGACCAATATTTTGATCAGTATCAAAATATTAATTTAGATCAATTTACCAAATCGGACGGCCATAGTGTGCGTTGTGTAAAGGATTAAAATTAGGGGCAAATTTATGCTGAATCATTCCAAGAGCGAAGCTCTTTTTGCAGAAGCCAAAAACTTGATGCCCGGTGGCGTAAACAGCCCCGTTCGTGCCTTTGGCAACGTCAAAGCCACTCCTCCCTTTATTGCTCGCGCCAAAGGGAGCCACATTTACGATGTAGATGGCAACGACTACATTGACTATGTGGGAAGCTGGGGCCCCATGATGCTGGGTCACGCTCACGACCAAGTTTTGGAAGCCGTGGCTGAAACTGCAAAGAACGGTCTCAGCTTTGGTGCCCCCTGCGGCTTAGAATCGGAATTGGCAAAAATAGTCATGGAATTGGTGCCCAGTGTAGAAATGATTCGCATGGTGAACTCCGGCACCGAAGCCACCATGAGCGCCATCCGTGCTGCCCGCGGTTTTACTGGCCGAGACATCATCGTAAAGTTTGAAGGTTGCTACCACGGCCACAGTGATAGCCTGCTCATCAAGGCTGGCTCTGGCATGCTGACCACGGGAAAACCTAGCAGCAAGGGGGTTCCTGCGGACTTGGCAAAATACACTGTCACCTTACAGTACAACGATGTATCCCAAGTCAAAGAAACATTCGAGAAAATCGGGGAGCAGATTGCTGGTGTTATTGTGGAGCCGGTGGCAGGCAACATGGGTGTGGTTCCTGCGTTCAAGGAATTTTTACAGACCCTTTCAGAACAAACTAAAAAGTTTGGAGCCCTTTTGATTGTTGATGAAGTGATGACCGGATTCCGTGTAGGCATCAACTGTGCCCAAGGGCTTTACGACATTAAACCCGACCTTACCACCTTTGGAAAAATCATTGGGGGAGGCATGCCTGTGGGAGCCTACGGGGGCCGCCGCGACGTGATGGAACAAATTGCTCCCTTGGGTGGAATTTACCAAGCTGGAACTTTGTCTGGAAACCCTGTTGCCATGGCTGCCGGCATTGCCACCATGAATCTTCTACGCAACCATCCAGAATATTACGAAAATGCAGGCCGCCACACTTCCGAAATGCTTTCGGGCATTTTGGCTGCAGCAAAGTCTGTGGGAATCCCGGCCACTACCAATCAGGTGGGATCCATGGGGTGCGTCTTCTTTACCGAAGGCCCAGTCAACAGCTTCGCCGATGTCCAAAAATCTGACTTGGAACTTTTCCG
>JABUUT010000022.1:35213-36431 GCA_021443045.1 Fibrobacteraceae bacterium | reverse complement strand
CCTTTGGTGCTTGCCTGTTCGCCACGCACAATGTTGGTGCTAAAATCGTAAACGTAAACAGGGAAGTCTTTGTAGAGGCTTGGAATAATGTGTTTGCCAAAGTCTGTGGCTCCAACACTGGCCCCTTTTAATAGTTCGCGAACCAGGAATTTGCTGGTGAATAGGTAGTTGCCCATGCTGGCTAGGCAGTATCCTGGGTTCCCTGGAATCTCTTTAGGATTCTTTGGCTTTTCTTCAAAACCAATCATACGGTTATCGGCATCCACTTCGATGATGCCGAATTCCCGAGCTTCTTCAACGGGAACAGGAATGGCAGCAACGGTAAGCAGGGCTGCACGGCTCAGGTGGAAATCAATCATCTGGTTGATGTCCATTTTATATATGTGGTCGCCGCCAAAGATGGCTACCAGGTCGGGGCGCTCGTCGGTAATTAGGTTGATGTTCTGGAAAATGGCGTCGGCAGTACCTCGGTACCAGTCGTCGCCAGTGCGCATTTGTGCAGGAACCAAGTCTACATACTGGTCCAGGCTTGCATTCAGGTTCCATGCGGCAGAAATATGCTTGTTCAGTGAATCGGACTTGAACTGGGTAAGTACCTTAATCTTGAAAATGCCCGAATTGATAAAATTGTTCAACACGAAGTCGATGATGCGGTAGGTTCCGCCAAAATGGACTGCAGGTTTTGCCCTGTCTCGGGTAAGAGGTTGGAGGCGGCTTCCCTGGCCTCCGGCCATAATCATACACATAATGCTCTTTTGATGTTCTCTAGAATAAGACCAGCTCATACAATACCTCAATAACGGGCTATTTTGCCCTAAAAATACACGCGTAATGTAATTTATTTAATTTCTTTGTGAAAAGGGAGCTTTTTAAAAAAAAAGGATGCTTTTTGTTATAAAATTTTTCTAATTTTAACCTCGTTCGAGAATTTTATCGAAAAAACAACATAATCCCAATAGGAGTCAAAATGTCTCTTACTCTTAATGACATCAAGCATCCAGGCATCAAGGCTTGGGTTGACGAATGCATCGCCATGTGCGAACCAGACAGCGTAGTTGTTGTTGACGGTTCCAAGGAAGAATACGACGCCCTCATGCAGAAGTGTGTGAAGGCCGGTCTTGCAACCCCTCTTGCCAAGAAGCCAAACAGCTTCCTGTTCCGTTCTCTCCCCAGCGACGTGGCTCGCGTGGAAGGCCG
Source organism: Fibrobacteraceae bacterium (assembly GCA_021443045.1). GTDB lineage: Bacteria > Fibrobacterota > Fibrobacteria > Fibrobacterales > Fibrobacteraceae > Fibrobacter. Next base: position 35,234 of record JABUUT010000022.1, on the reverse strand, counting down.
TACCTTTATCTCTTCCAAGGA
>JABUUT010000022.1:32557-34694 GCA_021443045.1 Fibrobacteraceae bacterium | reverse complement strand
TACGAGCACGGACTCTTCGGTGCCGAGGGCCGCGGCCTCTATGCGGGCGTGGGAGCCTTCGGCCTGCACGCGCAGGTGGCGCAGAACGGGGGCGCAAGCTGGGGATTTGAGGAAGAATTCTATTACCAGTTAAGGAATGATGGAATAGACCCCGAAACCGGGAAGGCTCAAAAGTTTGTAGGTTGGAAACTCGGCCCATTTGATATTTGGTATGATCACGCAAATAGAAATGATAATCAGCCTAATTTTAAGAACAAAGAAGAATTTGAAGAATATGCTGTAGCACAAGGTTTAGATTATGGTGAATACCCTAAGTTTGCTTCTAAATTCCATAATTCAGAAAAGAATGATAAAATGTGGATGGGTCGTAAAAGTGTATTCAGTTTCCTTTATGGTTGGTTTTTGATACCTTCAGTGGAGGGAGTTTTTAACAAAGAAACAGGGAAAGTAGATCCTGGTTCAGCAAGTTATAACTATGGCTCGAATTGGATTTCACATGGACTTTTAGATATTTTACCATGGAAAATGATGGATGTTTGGTTTCCGAATCCTTAGGGCATCAGTATGAAAAAAATGATTGTTTTACTTTGCGGTATTTTTATTTGGTGCTGTTGCCCTATTTGCACAAGTGATTGTTTCTACACCGTAGAGAAATCGATAGATGTTGTCGCCTTGGAAAAATACCGTGATATAAACTATGATATTACTGGCAGTACCTATGAATTTGTCGATGACACCCTCCAAGAAAAATTCTACGGTATGTTTAGACTGTACATAGATTCCATAAATGTCTATAAGATTAGTATGCCGGTATCTGTAGAAGCGTTCGTTGAACGGGATGGTTATTCGGAAAAAATCGATTCATCGTTGATAAAGCATCTTACTGCAAATAGGGGAAGGATTTGCATTTTTATAAATCGTAAAATACAAGAAGCAAAAAATCGTCTAAAAATAGTTGTTGCGAAAGATGGAAAACAAACTTTTTTTGAATTTGATATAACGCAGAAAGCCTACAAATCTAGTCATTCAAGGCGATGGATGTCCTTTATATCTTTTTAATCATTTGTTCTAAACCAAGGGAGAACAACCGTGAAAAACAAAATATCCATTTGTAGTTTATTTGTAGCTTGCCTACTCACCGCTTGTGGCGATGACTCCTCCACGAATCCAGATGCGGGTGATACGGGCGAGAGCAAAGCTTCAAGTTCGTCATTTAACGATGAGCCGAAATCATCTGTTGCTGGCGGCAGCGAATCGAAAGACACATCAAGCAGTTCGGTGGTGCAAAGCGATTCAAGCGAGCAAGAATTTTCAAGCTCCAGCGAAGAGATTATCGAATCAAGTTCCAGCAAGGGTTTTGCGAAAAATTATGATCCCGCGACCGGCCTTCTCACCGATGAACGTGATGGGGAAATTTACCAGACAACGCAAATCGGCGAACAAATTTGGATGGCACAGAGCCTTCGCTATTTGCCAGCGGAACCTATTGAAGGATGCGATTTCAGGTTTCTTGACGAAAGGGAGAAACCGGATTCTTTGGAAACCTATGGTCGAATATACTCCTGGATAGAAGCGACCAGAATAAACTGTGAATATGGAACGAATAGAATTTATTTTGGCAGTGAAGAATACCCGCTTCCGCATCAGGGTCTTTGTCCCGATGGATGGCATGTGCCTCAAATACAAGAATGGCAGACTTTGATAGATGCCGTCAATACTGATATATATGGCCTAATCTCAACGGACTGGACTAGTTTTGGTTATGTAGGAACCGACAAATACGGCTTCAATGTGTTAAAGCCAGCTGTTGGTTTAAATTATATTCAATTCCTCGTATTGGAAAATTCGAGCACCTTCGGCTACAACATAACCTTTAATGATTTAGGTACTGTGATACAAGTAGAATCAGCGCAAGGCAATAAATTTGCTGACCACCAGTATCTCCGCTGCATAATGGATTGATGGGTGCTTGCCTACCATGTGTTGACACCTAGGCTGTATTTTTAGTTCTTTTCCCCAAGTGCGGAAATACGGCCTAAAACAGGGACATTCCCCCTTACAATCGGAATCATCTTTTATATATTATACCCTATGAAGCGCTACCCAATTGGAATCCAGACTTTTGAAAACATCCGCG
>JABUUT010000022.1:24259-31130 GCA_021443045.1 Fibrobacteraceae bacterium | reverse complement strand
GTGAACTTCAGCACCAAGGAACGGACCATCACCGAGTGGGTTGTGGAAAAAGGCGAATAAAAAATTGTAGTTTGAATGTGATTGCAAACAAGATAAAATGTGGTTTTACGATGGTTGTGACCATGGTGCTCCTGAGTATATTGGGAACCCTTGCAATGACCATCTATGGCATGGTGAAGGCGGAACGCATGGAGTCTTTTCGATGGTTTCAGAAGGACCAGAACGAACTTTCCATGGAAACGGCCCTGGATTACGCCTTTTACCGCATGGAAAACAATAAGGAACCCTGGCGTACCGACAGTCTGAGCTACACCACCAACATGGGTAACATCCGGTTCAACATGGGCCATACACAAGATGGACTTTTCTCAAAAATCACTGTTTTCAATTTGGATACCACAAAGAATGGTGCTAAAAAGGAATTCCACCCTGGGGTCACATTGCCCCCGCTGCCTGCAATTATGCTCTTGGCCCCCAATACCGACATCGCCTTGGTGGGTGACGCACAGATTCGTGGAGGGGTTGGTTTAAAAAATGGAAGGGTCTCGTACAGCACACACTACAAAATGCCAGCGACCAAAAACGCCTACGCCGACACCATACGATTCGGGGCAGATTTTGCCTATTTTGATTCCATCGGTTTTTACCCGGAACAAACAAGGGATGTTTTTGTACAAAAATTCGAGAAGGAACGCTGCACCTTTGATGCCACAGATGCATTGCCCGCTGAACTTTCTTGCAAGACGGTGGTGGTCCGTGGCGACAGCAAGTGCGATGGTTGCAGGATTATAGCCGACCGGCTCTTTGTAACGGAACGGGCTTCCCTCAAAAAAGCCAATGTGATTTCTCGAACTATTTCCATGAACCAGCAGGCTACAGTTTCCGGCGCTTTCTTGGCACAGGATTCCCTGGAGATTAACCTCATGAATCCACAAAACGGCGCACTTTGGCTCGCGTTGCAAGGACGAAAAATTGGCGACATCGATTACTGCGGATACATGGATGTACAGAAACTCACCGCCAGCAACGCAACGGTCATCTACCTGGCCGACAACTGGGACGAAACCTTGCGCAGCACCCCTATCAAGATTGGGCGGAACGTTGACCTGAAGGGAGCTATCATCAGTAAAGGTTCTATGGACATGCAGGGCAAACTGCAAGGCTATCTGGTGGCGTGGTCATTTGCGTTCTACAACGAAGAAACATTGTGGAACGGCTTTTTGCGCAATGCAAAAATCACGGGAGACACTGCCATACATATTGTAACGCCAGACATTGTGCAGTTTGGCAAGGAGGCCGCCGTTGCCTTCTAACAAGAATAAAAAGGGATCTACACTGGTCGAAGTTCTGGTGAGTTTCGCCATACTCACCACCACAGGCGTGATGCTCATGGGTTACCTATATCCAAACAAAGTAACGCAAAAGGTTTGGGTGGATGATTACGGAAACTATCTGAGCAAGCTGAACCTTTACCTGAACGAGGATTTGCAAAAAGACACGATGATTGTGCACACGGATTCCCTGGGAGTGCTGTGGGAAACCCTGATAAACGCGCAAACAGTCGGTGACGAAACCTGCTACAAGGCAACCTCCATCCGCAACAAGACGGACACCACCCGCACCCTGTACAAATGCGAATACAGGAGGATGAAATGAGATTTTTGAGCCTTACCAAGTGCACACTCCCCAAAGCGTCATCCAGAGCCGTCAACGACGGCGAAGGATCCAGTTTCTGTCCTCGCAAGTGTCATGGATTTACTCTGATAGAACTTGTCGTCACCATGGCAGTCGCGGGCATCTTCTTCACCCTCGCCATGCACCTCTACACCCAGGCAGTCAAGGGCCGCATCGCCTTTGAAAAGAAAGACGCTGCCTACATACAACGAACCGTAGACGTTGCCAAAACAAAAAGGATTCTGCAAGAGCATCCGGGTAAATGTATCGATGGGAAGTATGTCTTAGACAATGCAAATGCTGTCATGGCGAACGAACAGCGTGGACACCACCAACCCGAGCCGCTGCTTACTCAATCCTTGCATTGCAAGGAACTAAAAAGAGGTAGGATTGTGGTGTATAACGGCGTGGGAAGCTGGATTGTTGGCCCGTGAAACCATCTTTTGGAAGGGGGTTACATCAAATTAATGAAGTCTTCTAAAGTCAGGCTACCGCTCAATAATTTCTCGCATATAACATTATAAATTTCTTGCACATACTCTGTTTTCTGGCTTTCCGTTATTGAAACATCAGATGTTATGACATTCCCATTGCAAACAACATTAAATTCCTCCTCAATTCCTTTTTCTTTGTTGCAGAAAAACTCCTCTTCTGTTTTTGTAAGTCCGGTGAAGGTCTGTGTGATGTGAGTGACATTGCCGTCGAGAACATCAGTTTCGGACCAAGTCCAATTTTTTAGGGCAATCGTTAGATACAAGGTGTTTTCGGTTGTATTAACTGTACAAGACTGAGGGATTTCAGTGAAGTCCAGAGTGAAACCGTCCGATGCCGAGGTTGAATTAAATAAATCATCTAATGATGTACTTTGTTCTCCTGACATAGCCTTGTTGCACGTTTCTTCATAAAAGGTCTTTATGAGGTCAACGGTAAGATTGCAACCTTTCAAAGATGTGCTGGATGTGATTGTGTTTCCGTTACATATAACATTTTGAATTTTTCCAAGTTCTTCTAATTCTTTAATTGAATTGCAGATAAATTTTTCATCGGCTGTTGTCAGTCCAATGAAAGTTTGTGTTGTGTGAATAAAATTTCCATCGAAAGTGTCTATTTCGGATTTGCTCCAATTTTTATAGGCTGTCGTCATATACACTGCGTTTTCGGTTGTATTAACTGTACAAGACTGAGGAATTTCGGTGAAATCCAGGGTGAAACCGTCCGATGCCGAGGTCGAATCATCGGAGGAGCAGGCCTGCAAAAAGGCGAGTGCCGAAAGGGCGAGAATGGTTTTGAACTTGTTCATGACTTCCTCTTTTTATAAACTCGTACGTAAAGATAAATTTGTTAGGGATAGTGCGTGGGGATAAATTTGTAAAAAATTTATTTCAATAAATTTGTTGACAAGATCGTTTTTTTTTTACGTATTGTCCGATTTTTTTAACGTTCCTCATAAAGGTCAAATTATGTACAAAATAATCGCATTCGTCGCTCTCTTGACAACACTAACGTTTGCGCAAACGGGCTGCAATACAAAAAAATCCGAAAATGTGGCGGGCATAGCCAATACGAGCTGCATTGTTTCGACAAACATCCTTTCTATCGGAATGAGCATCGATGCCTCTGGCGCAATTTTCTTTATGGACCAGGATGCTGTTAAATATGGCGATAGACCCATCCGCTTCTATGTCCATTCTTCGGACTTTACGTACAAGGAGTTGCAAGCTATTTTGCAGACTGCCTACGCGACGAGGTCGTCGGTCGGTATCATCTACGCCAATCCGAGTGAGGGCGGTGCCGGGCTTGCCAAGGATTCTTCCCTGACCAATGTCACAACGCAACAATGTCGTATTATTGATGCTCTGTCAGCGCTTTATTGCCCCATCCAGTCAATCGCACTTTTTCAATAGCCTTTTATGAATCATCGCGCACTCCTATTTGCGGCTTTTCTGTCAATTTTAGTCACATTCTCCTTTGCGGGAATCCATAGTGTTTCGTACAACGTTCCGACCGTGATTAGCCTTAGCGATGGGGACGAGATAGTCCTTGCGGACGTGCCTTACGGGTGGGGCTACACCAAGGTTGTCCTGGGTGTCAATTCCATTCCGTCGCTTCCGTTGCAGGGGCGTTTGGTTGTCAACGGCTGCGAGCATGAGCTTTTCGACTACTACACGCAGATTGACTTCCCCTATGATGGCGACAATTCGATTGTCTATCACGGCCCCTCGCAGAAGCTTCCGCTACAGTGGTGGCTGGAGGCTGGGCCCGTGGTCTCGAAGTGTAATGCAATCGGGGAACCTTCAAGGCGCGATTCGGTGCTTGCGGCGTTTGAAAGATACGTTGACACGCTCTATGCGAAAAAAATCCGGGATTACATCGACCTGGGTGAGCTGAACACGGTAAACAAGTTCCGTGGGAGTTCCGCCCGTTTCAAAATTGAGAAATTGCCGGACTGGTTCTACAACGTCATCTACGTGCAGGTGGAATCGGAAGATGGGCGCGAGTTGGATGGATATGTGTATGCGGGCGGCAAGAGAAAAAAGCTGTCGGGCTGGTCTTCGACGTTTGCCCTGAGCCACAGGAACGGATTCGCTCCATTTTTTGAGCTGGCGTTCTCGGAGTATCGCAAGTTGAGGATAAAATGGTGGGCTGCCGCGGAACAGCCCAAAGAGGAACCCATCGAGAAAACGGAAAGGTCGTTGGAGGATGGAAAGGTCGAGGTGACCTATTCCTTCGGGAGCACTTCGTCGAGAGGGAAATCGGTCAAGCTGACCTTCGACAGGAGCATTTTCAAGGACGGCAAGGTCCCGGTGGTGAAGAAACTTTCGCTCAGGCCGACAGTCCCCATGCCGGGTGGCCGGCTGGACATCTATGGGGATGTCTATGATTACAGCGCGACCTTGAACCCCGGTGACAGTGCGGTACTCGCCATTCCTGTTGACTTCGAATACAAGGATGGCATGGATTCGCTGAAGGTGCTCCATTTCATCGAGGAGGAAAACCGCTGGATTGAGGAGAAGGTGGACAGCATTGTGGGCGGCTACGCGTACTTCAAGGTGGGGCATTTTAGTCGATTTCTTCCTTGGTGGGTTCCTGGTGTTATTGTAGCACCTATACCGACTCTTGTTTGTGCTGCATTTGACGATTGTAGAGAGACGGCTGAAGATATTGTAGACGGTGCTGTTGACATTTTTGAAAAGGGTGTAGGTTCTATTGCCAATGGCGTGTCGTGGACATTAGGCTTTCTTGAAGACCTGGTCTGCCTTGACATTGACGAACTGAAAAAAATATTTGTGGATTCGGACGACCCAAAATGGGAGATTGACCAGGGGTCGCTGCACTACGAAAGCCTTGTCGGAAAAGATGGAAATAATGCGGGCATCATTGATGTTCTGAGTAATCTGCGGAATCAGCGGCTGGTCAAGATGGCGGATGTCAAGTCGAGTGATGCCTGTGGTGGCACGGCGGAGTCTTGCAAGTGGGAGCAGACGAGGAAAAATCTCGACATCCTCCTTGCCGACGCAATCCTTTCCAAGATGCCCACGGAGTTTGCCTCAAAGGCTCCGGGAGCCGGCATTGCCAGGTTCTCGTATTCCGAGAACGACGGTAAGGTGACAATCACCGATGCCAACAACGTTACATACCTGTTTACGGACTACTTTGCCGTGAAAAGCAATTTCATAGACAAGGCTGCGGCGACTTTGGAATGGATGGAACAATGCTACAACGTGGTGAACATTTCCGGCACGGTGGTCGAGAAATACAAGAAACTGTACAAGGCCGTCAAGAAAGGGTCGTACACGGATGCATGCCATAAATACATTGACATATACACGATGGAGTATGACTACGCCCAGGATGTGAAAAACTGTGCGGTGAACGTATTCGAATCGGACATGGGCATTTTCGAGAACCACCAGAACAACCTCATCAACGTCTCCGAGGCCATGGTCAGGGTGTCGCTCCTTGCGTGGCTGAACAAGACCGACTTCAGAAATTACTCGCTGATGTTCTACAAGTCCGTTTACGATGGTGTTTTGGCGTGGTTGGAGCTGGCAGGGCCGTTTCTGGACTACAACAACATCGTCATAAAGGCGTACGGAAGCCTCGCCCTCTACGAGTACATCCACTATGGGTCCGGCGACAATCTTGCCAAAGTCAACGGCGCGCTGGGGCACCACTATGGTGAAAATGGTGGCTACTCCGAGGGAACCGGGTATTCCCAGTACATCTGGGATGACCTGACCTACGTGCTGGCCGCGATGAAGGATGCGTACACCTCCAAGACGCAGGGCGAAAAGTTTAAGGTGAATGAGGACTTTATGAAGTCACCGGACTATATGTTCGATTTCTCGAGGCCGGTGGGGAAGGGCGGTGCTTCTTACGGACTGATCCCGGTCGAAGTGGACGATGGCGTGACCTACAACCCGGACTACCGCGTGTGGGCGAAGCTCACCGGGGATGCCAGGTACCTGGCCATGGCAGAGGCCTATCCTCAGAAGGTGCTCGATGGCAAGGTAAATGTGCTCACCGCGTTTGGATACCCCGACACAAATATGTATAATTCTACCAAGAAGAAACTGCCGAACCGGGGTAACCTCTGGAGCGGCTTCAAGGACGGAATCGGTATGATTACTGCTGTTAGAAAACTCAAGGATGGCACTAGGGACACGGTCTCCCTTTCGATGATTGCGGAAGGTGGCGATATGTGGACCAACGGTCAGGCCCACGACCAGCAGGACAACCAGTCGATAACGCTTGCCAGTTCCAAGGACGGCTTCATCATCCAGGACCGTGGCTACTCGGGCTTTGGTGTGCGGAGCGGTGACGACAACTTCCACAGGTACAATGCGCACAACGTACTGACCTGCAATTTTGGTGATGGCCAGCCCGACAACAGGACAGTTGGGATAGCGGATCTTTGGAGCAGAATCTATGACTTTACGGGTACGTTCCCCGGAGTATTGGTTTCGACGCTGACGGCAATCGTGGATGTTGCCATGAAGGTCATGGACAAGGACTACAACTTCACGGTGGAAGGTGGCTACACGGCCACGCTATCTAGACAAATAGTCAACGATGCCCAGAATGAGGTTGTCGGCTATACAGCAACCACATTCATTGATAGCTTGCCGTTACACAATTTGATTAAAAATAAACGGTCCATCCTTTACTTTGGCGGTTCCTTCTGGGTGATCGACAG
>JABUUT010000022.1:13423-14682 GCA_021443045.1 Fibrobacteraceae bacterium | reverse complement strand
CAGGCAATTTCCCAGGCTACGGCATACGTTAAAGATAACTACCTTGTAGGGGCACTTTCTGTGCAAAAATTGGAAAGAACGGTATTGGCAAATGCAGCCGCCGAAGATTTCTGGCTGTTCCGCACCGACAAAATGCCTGCTTACCACACCGCCACATCCCAGGAAGCATTGAGCAATCTGAAACAGTCCGCACTGTTTCGCCGCACATTCAAGGGCTCTTTGCTGATACTTTTGATTTCTGTTCTCATGGTGGCCTTTTTCCGCTGCGGAGTGATGTACTATGGCCACTCCAACGAGGGCAAAATTCAGGAATATGCAGAAAAACTGGAAAAGCGCAAACAGCTTGCAGAATTCGAAGCCAAGCTGGAAAAAGACCGCAGTGAAACCGAGGTTTTCCTGGCTCACCGCAGCCGCTATTCCACAACAATGAGCGATGTGGCCAAAAGCATTCCTGCAGACCTGTGGATTACCAAGTGGAACATTAACAATCGAGCCCATGTCATTCAGGGCCTGGCTTCAACTTCAGATGATGTTTCTGCCATGCTGCAAACTCTGGAACGTACCCCAGGCCTCTTTAACGCTCGCCTTAGAAGCACCGAAAAAACAACCTTCAAGCGCAATCCCGTGGTAAGGTTTGAAATCCAGGTGGAGGACGACCGATGAATCATTTCTTTTCGAAGCATCGCTATGTTCTCCTTTCGGCACTGACCATTATTGTGGTTGCGTACCTTTTGGTGGAATTCATTGTTCCCGAGGGCGTAAAGTCTGTAGAGCAATTTACTGCCATTCGTGCAGAAGCACAAAAGACAAACTTATTGCAGGACGATTTAAAGTCTCCTGATGAACTGATTGCCGAATACAAGAAAATCAGCAGCCAGATTGATTCCAGGATCAATGTGGGTGTAACTTCATCCGGCATTCTCAAAAACATTCTGGAAACAGCCGCCTCCGACAGCGTGCAATTGCTGGATCTTTCCACAGGGGAACGTATTTTGCAGGGCAAACGTGCCGAATATCCTGTAAGTTTCAAGGCCACAGGCCGCTATCGCAATTTCCATGATTTTGTGACCGATCTTGAAAACGGAATCTATTGTCTCAAGATTTCTTCTGTCGACATGGAGCCCAGCAAGGGTGATGTTGTAACAGCATCGGTAAGGATGTCCATTCTTGGCAAATCCGGAGGCAGCAATGAATAAGTTCATCGTTATACTTGTTGCCGGAACCATGCTTGTATGGGGCGTTTTCCTTTATCGCATGTC
>JABUUT010000022.1:8767-11525 GCA_021443045.1 Fibrobacteraceae bacterium | reverse complement strand
TTGATTGTATTCTACATCTTGCTGAATGCCCAGGTGATTGTTTTGGATATGGTAGAAAAATGTGTTTTCTATGGGGTTGTTCTTGCAGTTCTTGGTTTGTACTGGAAGGTGATGAAAAAGAAGATGGAAGCCGACAAGAACAGTCATTCGTAATTTACGGTATGCATGGGTTGTTTTAGGAGAGTGAGTATGGAACAGAGAAAAATTGATATTCCTGAAAGTCGCGAAATCCAGATGTCTGTACTGGATGAAATTGACAGACTTTGCAAGGAGAATGGCTTGAAGTATAGTCTGGCTTATGGAACCATGCTTGGGGCGGTTCGCCACAAGGGTTACATTCCTTGGGATGACGATATTGACATTTGGCTCTTTCGTGAAGATTATGATAAACTAATTGAGATTTTGCATGACCCAAAGGTTGAAAAACCGAAATGGCTTGGAGTGGTAGACGATACCAGCAAGGATTTTCACTGCCCCTTTGTTAAAGTTCACGACAACCGCACCAAGGTAAAAATGGAGCGACACGTTGGGGATATGGGACTATGGGTGGATATATTCCCCATGGATGGGGTTCCTGAATCTAGAGTGCTTGCAAAAATTTATGTGTATTTCATGAGCTTTTTGCGGGTGTTTAGTTTAGCCATGAGTACGGATTTTAAGTCTAAGGATTACGATGGCTGGACAATCTTCTACAAGCGGTTCTTTTATGCATTTACTCTTCTTGTGGGGAAAAAGCGCTTCTGCCGTTTTGTAGATTGGATGGCATCTAGGTTCCCTGCCTCTAAGGCAAAGTTTGTGGCCAACCCGTTTTTTGATTCCAAGACTGACCGTATTTTGAATAGGGAAGAAATCAGTGAGATGGTTCCTTACGCCTTTGAAAATAGAGAATATTTGGGTGTGAAAAACTACGATTATTATTTGAAACAGTTTTATCGTGACTATATGCAGCTTCCCCCCGAAGAAAAACGCTACAATCATGGTCTTGATGTGTGGTGGCGTTGACAGCTGCTTTTCTTAAAATCTATATTGCAATTGACAATTTTTAACCCTATAAGTGAACCTCTGTTGTTGGTAAAAAATGCACTATTTGGACAGAAATGAATTTAACTTCAAGCCTTCTGAAAAGGTTCTTGAAGCCGTTAAGAACTTTGACCCGGAACTCCTATGCTACTACACCCGCATTTATGATGAAGGGAAGAAGAGCATTTTTTCCGTGAAGCTTAGCGAAATCTATAACGTTCCCGAGGAACAGGTTTTGCTGGGTTACGGTGGCGAAGATATTCTCAAGAATGCCGTACACTATTATTTGATGGAAGGGAACAACAAGACCATCATGATTCCTGAATTCTCCTGGTGGTACTACAACCGTATTGCTGGGGAATGTGGCGGAACCTTCAAGATGTATCCTCTGTACGAAAAGGACGACACCTTTGCTTACGATGTGGATGAGGTGATTAAGCTTACCAATGAAAATCATCCTCGCATGCTGCTTTTGGCTTCTCCCAATAATCCTACGGGCAACTGCCTTACTCCCGAAGAAATTGGCCGCATTATGGAAAACATTCCTTCGGATACCATGGTTCTTATTGATGAGGCTTATGCCTCCTTCATCACAACCGATACGGCTTACATTGCCCCATTGGTGGAAAAATATTCCAATTTGATTATTTCACGCACCCTTTCCAAGTTCTTTGGATTGCCGGGGCTTCGTATGGGTTTTGGCTTTATGGGCAAAGGCCACGAAGCCTTCCTCAGCTATGCCAACAAGTATTTGGGCTACAACCGCTTTACAGAAACGGTGGCCATGGCGGCCATTGAAAGTGAAGATTACTATCGCAAAGTGGCAGACGAAATGGAATGGGATCGTGAACTCTTCAAGAAAGAATTGGGGAGCCTTCCTGGTTTTAAGGTTTACAAGAGTGTGGCCAATTTTATTTTGATCAAGTACCCTACCCGCATTAAGGAATCTCTAAAGAAGGCCCTTGAAGAACAGGACTACAAGATAAAGTTTATGAGTGATAAGGGTCTTGAAGACTGCTTGCGCATTACCTTAGGGCGTAAGGAACAGATTCAGTTTGTTGTGGATACTATTAAACGTTGTGCTGCCCTATGATTGCTGTAATTTTAGCTGCTGGAGGTGAAAGCCTTGGCATCGAAAAACTTGCATTTGAAAGGCTTATTCCACAAGGCCATACTTACTCTGTGGTAGACGCTTCCGATTATTTTTCTTGCGAGCTGGATACTGTGGAAGATTTTGAAAATGCAAAATCTATAATTCCTTTAGATTAGCATTGGCCTGTTTGCCTTTGTAAAGGGAGTGACTGTTAATGACCAAGTATCTTTTTGTTCTGACAAGTTCCGAAAAGGATTTCTTTTGCGAGCAGACCTTGGTGGCTATCGCTTCGCTGCGTGTGCACAATCCGGGCGCCTTTGTAACGCTTTTGACCGACGACAAGACTGCAGCCACTTTGGTGGGCAAACGCGCCGCTCTCAAAGAGACTGTAGACGAGTTTATTGCACTTGAGCTTGACGAAAAGTATACGCCCATGCTCCGCTCCCGCTACCTAAAGACGGTGATGCGCAACGTGGTGGATGGGGACTTTTTGTACATGGATTCAGACATTGCTATTGTGGGGGACCTTTCCATTCCCGAAGAGTGGAAGGGGGGCATCTATGCCGTGCTGGATTTCCACACCAACTTGAGCAAGGCCATTAACCGCAAGAAGGTGCTGAACAACGCCAAGATGATGGGCTTTTC
>JABUUT010000022.1:0-8312 GCA_021443045.1 Fibrobacteraceae bacterium | reverse complement strand
GCCGACATTATTCGCTCCTACGCCTTTGCCAAAAGCCTTGCCTGGATTTACAAGAAGGCTCCTATTTTGACGTTACCCCTGCGGGCCATAGGGAAGGTGTTTGGGTAATTCGGATGGCATGAGATGCGCAGAAATCGGAGAGGCTAAAAATGAACTTGCTTTTTAATTTGGTGGCGGTGCAGCCTATTCACAGTGCCAAGTTCCATGGGGGAGGCTCCTATGGAGAGGTTGTTTTTAGGGCGTTGGTAAAAGATGGTTATGAAGGCTGCAAAATTTTTTGTGCCTACGATGGGTGCAAGTATTTAAATTCGGAACTGGTTGAACTTTGCAAGGCAAAGAATATTCCCCTCATGGATATTAGGGAAAAGTCGCCTCAGCAAATTATTGATGAAAATAAAGTCGATGCCTTTTACACACCCCTGTATTCGTTGGAGGCCCGTTGGCAAATTAAGGTGCCTCGTTTTGTATTTACGTGGCATGGGGTTCGGGCCTTGGAACTATGCTACAGCAGTTTGGGATGGTCATTCTCCAAAAAGCTGGGACAAAAATTGGAATCGTTGGTTCGCTATCGCAAATCCTGGAAAAAATATTTCTACAAGCCTAAATACAAACAGCTGGCGGCTCGCATTGCACAAGGCCAAACTCAGGCCATAACCGTAAGCGAACACAGTCGCGCCAGCATCAAGGGTTTTTTCCCGGAGCTTCGCCACGCCGAAATTCCCGTTTTTTATAGCCCCATGGAAGAAGGGCTTGCTTGCTGTGGTGAGGCCAACGACTCTTTGCCAGATGGCGTTAGCCCCAAAAAGTATTTTCTCCTTACTAGCGGCGCCCGCTGGGAAAAGAACAACCTGCGTGCCGTTATTGCTTTGGATGAACTGATTGACGACTATAAAAAATGCGGCGAAAAGTTCCCTTACAAGGTTGTGGTTACTGGAGCCACAAACAAGAAGGTTTATTTAAACAAGATTCGCCACAAGGAATTTTTTGTTTTGTTGGACTATGTAGAGAACCATGAATTGGAAATGCTCCACCAGCACGCCTACGCCTTTATATTCCCTTCTTTAAACGAAGGCTTTGGATACCCTCCCATGCAGAGCATGAGTTACGGCGTTCCTGTGGCAGCAAGTGGCACCACCTCCATTCCAGAAGTCTGTGGTGATGCCGCCATCTACTTTGATCCCTACTCGGTAAGCGAAATAAAAAATCGCATTATTCAACTTTTGGACTTGGAAATTTATCAGGAATATTCTGCTCGGGCTAAAATGCGCTATGCCCAGGTTCATGAACGGCAAAAAACAGACTTGCAAAAAACAGTGGACTTTATTTTAGGGAAATAAGGTGATGGGTAAAAAAGTTAAAGAATTTTTTAAAAACCCCATTGTGTTGCTAACAGCTTTTGCGTTGTTGGTGCAAACAGTCATGCTTGTTTTTTTCTACAAGTTGCCAGACCCTTTAGGCCTTTCCATGGCGGAAATGTTTTCGGGAAAAACCATTTGGCAAGTGTTTATGATGTATGGCGCCATATTGGTAATGGGGGCCTTGTTTGGTTTTGCCAAAAAGCCTAGGCTTCTTTCTGTATTCTTTCTCTTTTATCTTTTTTTGGCCGCTGCAGATTATGAAGTTTTTCGTTTTTCGCACCAGCGTTTGTCTTACTCCTTTGTTCGTACTTATTTTCATATTTCAAACATTACCGATGAAACCACTGTATCTACTTTAGGTGGCGATTTTTGGGGAACCTTGTTGTTTCTTTTGGCGGTGCTTGTGGCCATGGGAGGGAATGTACTTTTTATTGTTGTATACTCCCTAAAAAACTGGAGAGAAAAATTTTTTGTACAACTTAACTACAAAATCCCTGCAACTTTTATTACCGTAGGCCTTGTTTTATCCATTATACCTTTGATTCTTTTTTTGACTGGCACCCGGGGCGAAAAAAATATACCTATCATCAACACCAAGGTTGATATGCGTTTTACCTTGGGCAAGCACACTCTTACATCTCCTATTCTGCATATTGTTGCCGTTGAAACTTTTGAATTTATTCGGGATAATCAAAAAATTACTCCAGAACTGGTGGAAGATTTGAACAGTTTTTTGCCTGAGTACAAAAAAGCTTTGCAATCAAATTCAATGGAATTTCCTGGATACTTTGATGCACCTACTCATGAGTATAAGGCAAAGCAGCCCTACAACATTGTGTTTATTTTTGGGGAATCTTTTAAGGGCCGGATTATTAACCAAATGTTAGAGGGCGACACTACGCTGGCACCCAATTTGTGGAAACTTTCTCAAGGCAGGTACTACCCAGATTCTCTCGGTGGGGCTCTTTGGTTTAAAAATGCCTTTAGTGGTGGGTACCCTACAGTTAGGGGCACCATGTCTACTTATTTAGGGTTTCCAACACACCCCAATCGTGATGTTCCCAGCTTTTACGCCTCCAACCATTTTAAAGGTTTTCCTGAATATTTGAAGGGTTACAAAAAAGCCTATGTAACGGTTTCAAACCCAGTGTTCGACCACACTTTGCCATTTATCGAAAGGTTTTTTGAGGGCCATTGGAAGCTGACTCCTGATTCAGAAATTCCAGGAACGGTAGACAGTTTGGGAATAAACCTAGATATTCAACAGTTAAAGGAAATGCCTACCAATAGACCCTGGCTTTTACTTTTTAACACCATCGCTACCCACATTCCATTTTTCAACTACCCGGAGGCTTTTGCCGAAAAACCAGAAGACCCCATGGTTCGTTATCGTAACGCCTTAAGGTATACGGACCAACAGTTGGGCCGCTTTTTAGATAGCCTTTCTAAGCGTTCTGATTTTAAACGTACTGTGGTTCTTATTCTGGGTGACCATGACACTCCTGTGGATTCTGTGGATCGTAAAATACCACAGCCTATTGGGGTGTCGTCGTCGCAAGTGTTTATGGGAATTTTCTCTGCCGACACCAACTTGTTTAATGGGCTTACGGTTCGTGAAGATGTGGCTTCCCAGTTAGATATTGGCCCCACCATAATGGACTTGGCCGGTGTTCGGGAGCCCAATCATTTTTGGGGATACGACTTGCTAGTGGATGAACGCCCTGCTGAACAGCCCTCTCTATTTTTTGGAGAGAATGGATACTATTTGGGCTTTAGAGACCATGTGCTTACTGGTGGTTTAAAAACCGAAGAAATTTACCATGGCGTGAACCAGAGTTTTGAACAAATTAATGATTCCTTGTCGGGTTATTGGAAAAAAAAGGCAAAGGGGGCTGGCATGGTTTTGCGTTCCCTTCTTCGAAACGACAACATGATGCCCCAAAACAGTAGAAAGTAGATAGTGTTTAGTAAATAGTGAAAGTTATACTATCACAAGTTTTTCGACTGGCATCAAACTGATTACCGATAACTGACTACTACTTACTAATAACTTAGAGGTCTATTTCTTTTTTAGCATGCTGCCTGCCAAAAATATGCTAAAGATAATGCTTGCAATAAGGAACACGGTAATGCTAATGCAGGCTAAATCACCAATGCCTTTTAACCCTTTGTGGGTGGTAAAGAGAAATCCTACAAAGCCTGCCACGGTGGTAAGGGAGCTGGCCATTACATTACGTCCTGTGCCGTCCATTAGCTCACGAAGAGTCATTTTTTTGTTGGATGTCCATGCCGAAATCAAATGGATGGTGGCATCAATGCCTATACCCAAAGTCATGGGAATAACAATCACATTGTAGATACTGATTTTTCCGAACTCAAGGGTATCTGTAAGTAGCCCTAGCAGCCCCATGGTTAAAATAACTCCCATGCCAAAGGGAATGCAGCCTGCCACAAATAATTTGGGTTTGCGGAAGGAGACAAGCAAGGTGCCAAAAATAACCAGAATAATAAACAGGGCTAGGTTTTTGCTGTCGGATTTTACAGAGGCAATAACGTCGGACAAAATGAACTGCGATGAGAAGGTTCTCAAGTTCTCCCCGTCAAAGTTCCAATGGCCGTAGCGGTCTTGAAAGTTTTGCAGGGCGTGGGCATCCCAACTTGGAAAATCTCCATAGATAAATCCAATTTTTCCGTAGGAGCCATCTTTTTCCCGGAGCATGTCTAATGTCCAGCTTGGAATGTCTTCGGCAGTAAAGGTTTCTTCTACAGCGGCCAGTTTTCGAAGATTAGCAATGTTTACAGAGTCATCACCTTCGGCTCTGTCAAAAACTCTGGCATCCACAAGGTCCCGAATTTCTTCAATAATTTCTAGCCTGCTCTTTTGGGAATCTAATGGAGGAACAAAACTTTTTAAGGTGAGGAAACTTCCAAGCAGGGAATCCTTTTCTACATGGAGACGCACCATCAAGGTATCGTACAGGGCGTCTAGCTGTTCTGCCTTGGAACCCATTACGGCGGCTGGGGTAGAAGATTTTGCCTTGTAGGTTTCTTGAGTTACTTTGGTAGAAATTTTAGTGCTTTGGGTGGTTTTTACCGTGGAAGCACGGCGTAGGTTCTTTAGGTTGTGTTCAAAATCTACCTTGGGGGCGTAGTATAACGAAATGGCTCCCAGTATAAAACCAACAATGGCCGCCACCTTGAAGAACTTGAAAATTTTTTCTTCGTTCCAGGTTTTGGGAAGCAGGCTGTTTTGTGGGGCGGCAGGAATACCACCCATGCATTTTATAAATACGGGGAGAACAAGCAGGGAAGTGAGCATGCTAAAGGCTACACCGGCAGAGGCCACTACGCCAAATTCATAAAAGCCTTTAAAGTGGGCGGCCAGCAAAGTGAGGAAGGCGGCAATAGTTGTAAAACTTGCCAACACAAAGGGCTTCATCATGCGTTTTTGCGCTTCTTCCAGAACTTCCTCCAATGTGGCAAACTTATTCAGCAACTTTTGTGCCGTTCCCAGAATATGAATGGAATAGTCTATGCCAATACCCAAAATAATGGATGCCACAAAAACGGTAAAGGGATTCAGCTTTCCATAGAACAGGGCGGTAAAGGCAAAAGTAGGCACACAGGCATAAAGCACGGAGGCGGTTACCAAAATGGGGCCTTTAAAACTGCGGAAGAAGAAGCTTGTAAGTAAAATAATAAGCACCAAACTTATGGCAAAAGAGAATACACTGTCGTTGGCCACTTCGTCAACTTCTTTTAGGCCCTCGTAGGTTCCTTCTACCGTAAATCGTGTTTTTACAGGATAATCTTTGGCCCGGTAGTAGGCCAGCAAAGAATCGGTGCGGGCAAGAATGTGGGTAACAAATTCGTAGTCGGTGGAAGGCTTAATCAACTTGGCGTTCACAATGCCGTTAAACCAAATTTTTCCGGTGCTGTCGGGTTTTGGGCAACCAATAAGGCGTGTTTTCAGATGGCTTGGAACAGGAGCCTTGGGCCGCCATTCCTCGGAATCTTCAGCCTTTTCTGTGGCAGAACTATCGGCTTTTTTCTTGAAAAAACTTGAAAATGCACCTACGGCTTCGTCGGGGAGCCCCAGTTCCTGTGGCAGGTTGGCGTCAAACCATACCCGTTCCTTATTTTCCGATTTGTTTGTGCCGGAAGAATCTTGCATGTCGCCAAGAAGGTCCACAACAAGAGGCCCGTTTTTGCGGCCAATTTCTAGCTGCAAGTCTTCCAGATTGTCGCGAATACGTTCCAGGTGGGTGCTGGGCAGGTACAACAGGGCGTTGTCTTTAAAGAATTGGTTGTTGTCGTCTATTTGGGTAGAAACAAAATCGCCTTGCCAGTTTTTTTGAATATAGCTGCTAATGGAATCCTGCAAGGCGGCCACTAAGTCGGGGTCTTCGCTTTGGATGGCAATGGTAAAGCGGTCTGTGCTTCCAAAGCGGGTGTAAGACTCTTGCAGAGCCAGCACGCTGGGCGTTTTTTCGGGAAGCAGGTGAGAAAGATCGGCATCTAGTTTAAGGCCGGGTTTTACCAAAATAGGAAAAGCACAGAGGAGGGCTAGAAGGAGGTAAAAGGCTAGAGCCTTAAATTTGTTTCTGCAAATTAGGGGAATGTACCAGGCAGAAAATTTTTCTATAAGTTTTGAAATATTAGGCATGTAGTAAATATACATTACATTTACAGTGTCTAACCATTTTTTATACTCCCCGACCTTGTTTTTTTGTATTTTATTTGTGGTATGAAAAATTTTTCTCTTTTTACAATTGCGCTTTGTTTGCTTGTTAGTGGCCATGCTTTTGCTTTTGACATTCAGGTAAAGGCACAGGTGGATAACGCCCAGGTCTTTATCGGCGATATGTTCAACTACCAAATTACGGTGGAGGCTCCCGCCGAGGCAACTGTTGATCTTCCCAGCTTTGTTGGCAATTTGGGTAGCTTTGAAGTAAAAGAAATGAAAAACGAAAAGATAACCGAGGGTGTGCCCAAGGGTAAGGCTCGTTTTGTGTGGCAGGCCACTTTAAATACCTTTGTGGGAGGCGATTTTATGATTGCACCGCAGCAGGTTGTTGCCGTAATGGGAAAAGATTCTGTTAAAACGAACACAGACCCTGTGGCTGTAAAAGTTGCCAACCGCACCACTGGTGAAGAAACCGATATTTTGGAAGTGGAAGACCCTCTTTCCGATGGCCGGCTTCCTGAATGGTTCTACATTGTGTTGATTATTCTGGGTGCTGGACTCCTGATTTTCTTGGGCTGGTTCCTCCACAAAAAGTTCCGTAAAATAGGCGAGGCACCCCAACTTCCCCCTTACGAAGAAGCGGTGCTTGCCTTAAGGAACCTGCGGAACAAGCAGCTTCTGGCCGGAGACCAGCAGGGCGACTTCTTTATGACCTTGGGCTTTATCGTTCGTCGATACATTCAGCGCCGTTTCGAGGCCGACATTCTAGATGCCACCACCGCCGAACTGAAACAGCGCATGAACCATGTTGTTGGGCTTCCTCAGGCATACAAAGAATCAGTAATCAACTTGGCGGTAGAAACGGAGCCTGTAAAGTTTGCCAAAATGAGACTCTCTTCGGAGCGCTGCGAATTCTGGAACAATTGGGCCGACCTTCTTTTAGAAGACACAAAGCCCACTCCAGAAGAGGAACAGGCAAAAAAAGATGAAGCCAAAGCTGCTGGCAAGCTAAATAAAAAGAAATAGCAATGGTGGCTGGTGATTGGTTATCGGATGCAGTTGTCGGTTATCGGTTATCAGTTATCGGTTGTCAGTAATTAGTATTTATATGGACATTCTAAACATTAACCATTAATAATTGATACCTTCAGGATGACTGCGCTGACTGCTGATTGCTGATACCTGAAAGCATAAAAAACTATATTTGGGTTCGTGAAATTTCGAACCCTTTTTTGTTTTTCTATTTCTATTGTTCTTTTGGGCGGAACAACTTTTGCAGCCACAAATGAGGGAGAACTTTTAGACGACGAGGAACATTCGCCTTTTATTTCAAACTTTAAGAATAAGTTTTGTCTTCGCTTTTTAACACTCTATAATTTTATAAGCCTTTGGAGCAGCAATCATCGTGATGTTTTTTTAGTGTCTAACAGACCTGTGGATGTGGGTTTGGGCTTTGGTTATGGAGACCTCTATTTTGACTTGAATTATTCACTGCCTTTTACCATATCCGATGGAAAATCTGAATCCCCAGGTTTTGAAATGGCTCTGGATTTTTTTCCTGGGGAATGGTGGGTAAAACTGAAATACCGACGCAATAGCGGCTTTACCTACAGTGCCAATGGCGAAGATTATTTTGTGGACTACTGGCAACGTGAAATGTATATTTCTGGGCTATGGATGGCTACCGCAAAAAAAGAGTTCACCCCTCGTGCAGCCTATTTTTTAGACCGTCAACAAAAACTTTCGTCGGGTAGTGTTGTGGTTGGAGCCCGCTTACAGCATAACAGCAGCCAAGACCGCAGTAACTTTTTAATGAGTGAAGAAGAACATCGAGATATAACCAGTATATGGACCGACATGGGGTATAGTTACACATGGATTTTTTCGAGCCAAATGTTCTTTAATTTGTGGGGTGTGGTGGGGGTTGCTGCTGGTAACGAAGCCAATAGCGATGATGCCGTTTTTTTGCCTGAGGCCAATATAAAAATGGCCTATGGTCACTTTGGGGAGGAGTGGTCTTGGAATGTGGTGCTTCAGGCCACGTATGTGCCGGTAATGTACGAAAACCATTGGGAACAAGAATTTATTAATAGTTTTACCATTTTGGTTGTAAGAAGGTTTTAGAGATGCCTATAAAATGCAGGAGTATAAGTGTAAAAATATTTTGCGGAACATAATGCAATTTTGTATTTTAGTAATGTAAAGTTTTAAAATTTGGAGTTTTTATGTCTAAGCTGATGCGTTCTATTTCGGGTATTCGCGGCATT
>JABUUT010000021.1 GCA_021443045.1 Fibrobacteraceae bacterium | reverse complement strand
ATAACCGATAACTGACAACGGATTACCATAAAGGTTCGGAGGCTTTGCCTCCTAGAGGTTTGAGCCCAGCATTTGGTACGTAGTACAGTTCGTGTGATAAGTCTAAAAAAATACCTCAAGGCTCCTTTAGAGGATTCTTTTAGAAACCTTTGAGCACACAAGCCGAAGTCAAGGCAAAGTGTCCTTTTTCTGTTTCACATTCTGCTCGAAGGTAGGCAAAGTCTTCCACGTTCACATTCAAAGAGGTCTCCCTCGGCGCCGCCACCACACTATCTAGGTGGAGCTCCTCTTTAGAAGATAACTTGCCACTAGGCAGGCGGCGTCTTCCGTAAATGCGGATGTATCGGAATATACCTAAGTCTTCTGTACTTTTGGCGTGAAAGGTTATTCTGTTATTTTGCAAGGGGCTCCACCAAAGGGCGGGCCCGTTTGTTACAAAACAGTTTCCGTTTTTGGAAGCAAAGGCATTTTGTAGAATTTCTTTTGAAAGGGGAATACTTTTACCCACTTCCTCTCCAACAAAAATTCCTGTACGAACTTGTCCAAAAATATGATGGCGGTTATGTTTCAATGTAAAGAGTGGGAACGCCACTTTCGTGGTGTCGTTCAAGTCTCCATGGGCGTCGTTTCCACCAATGGGGAGTATATAGTTCTCTTTACCCAGTTCCTCAATCCAAAATTTTTTTCCTTCAAAAAAACCTTCATCCCGCACGCCGTTCCAAAACTGTATGCCCCGAATGGGATTTTTTTCTTTAATATGCAAATCCTGGTGGCTCCAGTAACCTCTGCGAAAAACAAACCGCTCCAAAAATCCCATGGGCTCTTTGGGGTGGGCCGCAAAGCAGGGTGCCTCTGTTTGGGCCAACACTTGTTCAATCCTAAAAGTGGGCTTGTTGTTTAACCAGTTGCGCCCACAGTCTCCCAACCCCGACAAATAATCAGTGGGGGAGAATGCGGTCATGTGAACGTTTTCACCCATGTGGTTTCCAACTGAAACTTCTTCTCCCGAGAGCATCAAAGGGCTATTTCCGTTGTTTAATTTTTCAATTTCCTTTTGAAACTGGCTAAAACGGGGAACAGAATTTTTTTTTGTATAGTCTTCTTCGCTGTAGAAAAAATCGTAGGCGTGGTCTGTGCAATTTACAAAATCAAGGCCAATGGCTTTTGCGGTTTGTTGCAAAACTTGGGGTGTTGCACCAAATTCCACGTGGTCGGCGGAATAGTGGGTGTGGCAATGCATTTCTCCCACAACAAAGCCAGGAGCCAAGGGAGGCGTTTCCTGCAAAATGTTAATTTGTAAGTATTCCTTTTTTAAACCCGGTAAATTCCACCGGGTAATTACTTTCTTTGCACCATTTTTTTTGCGAAGTTTGGCTTTTGCTTCTATAAAATATTTTCCAGGATCCAATTTTTTTAGAGGAATGGTGTAAAAAGCAAAAGGCTTACTGGCAGTAACATTCATGGGAATGTTTAATTGATATATATTTGTTAATTTGTTTGTACTCTGCCCCTGTAAAACTTTTACAGCTACTTCAACATCTTCAATGTGGGTAGGAAACTGATGGGCGTCTCTAACAACCAGATAAATAAAGGGCTCTACGCCAGGCACAAATTGAAAGGGTGCGTCAAATATAACTTCGGGCCATGGCCGATACAATAAAGACCAAGGCAACTTGAATTTAAAATGGGTTTCCGCATAACCCAGCTTTTCTCCTGGGAATATGCTCATGACTACTCCTCGTCTTCCTCAGTGTTTTCTATAGGCTTAGGCTTGTTCCAAATGCCAAAACCTATACGAACTTGTAAAGAAATTCCGCCTAAATCCCATTTGGCTTTCTCATCAGGGCCTGCAGGTACAATTTTACTCCAATAATCCCTAGATTCGGCAATAATCCTGTTGTAACTGAGCTCGCCAAAAATGTTCAGCCTTTTCCAGCTGGCTATAAGGTATCCAACGCTTAAACCAAAACCGTTTCCAAGCAGAGAGCGCTTGGCTTCCAGCATGCCCCACGAAGAATAGATTTCAGACCCAGGCAAAAGCCAGAACCAGCGCAAAGAAATACTAAACAGGCTTTCGCCACTTAAGGTAATCAGGTTGCTTGGAATGGCAAACCGGTACTCCAAAAATAGGGGAAACCCTTGCAGGGTGTAGTCGTAGTTGTGGGTCTTGTTTTTGCGGTCTGTAAGCACCACCGCTTCTTTATCGTATATAAAGGTGGCTCCCACGCTTATAAATTGGTCTTGCAGAAACTGAAACTGCAAGCCACCTGTAATGGGAAAGCAAAAGTTAACCTTTTGAAAATCTTGTTTGGCAACACTTAAGGATTCTTCCTTGGTTTGGGCTAAAACCCTAAGATCGTAGTAAATGGTGTCAATGGCTTTCTGAAAATAGTCCTGATGCTCAAAAGAAATAAAAGAGATCGATGGCTGTAAAAACAATGAAATCCAGGCATAGTCATGTTCAGCCTTTGTCTCTGCGGCAAATGATGTTGCCACAAAAGTAAATAGGGTGAATATGAAAATCCAAGACTTCATTTTTTACCTGGAACTACTTGGTTAGCTCACTTTCTTCTTTTTGTATGCGCTTCTTTTCGGCATCTTTCTTAATACGCTTTTCAAAGTCTTTTTCAGCGGAGGCTATCTTCTCTTCAACCTTTGCAATTTCTTTTGGAGTGTCCTTGTCATCGGCATCTATTTCGGCCTTTGCCATTTCCACATAGTTTCTAGCCATGTCAAACTGGTCCAATTCCGTGTAAGACTTTATAATGATGAGGAATGCTTCCTTGCGGCGCTTCGACTGCTTGTACACGTCCAAAAATTCTTTCAGATAAATTACAGATGCCTGGGGCTTGTCCATGCGGTAGTACAGTCGTGCTGTTTGAAATTCCTTTTCGGCCATGCGCTCCACCAACAAGCCATAGTAGTAGTTTACAGAATCCAACAAAGGAGATTCTGGATAGTTGGAGCGGTAGCGTTCAAAGTCTTTCATGGCTACAGTGGTGTTGGCATCATCGCGAGAAGACTTGTACTCCATGTTAAAAGAAGAAATGGCCTTGCGAAATTCGGCGGTTTCTATAAAGGGAGAACCAGGGAAGTTTAAAATAAAGCTGCCATATTCGCCTCGGGCTTCTATCCACAGTTCCAAGTTAAAGTAGCTTTCGGCCAACATAAACTGGGCTTTTTCCATAGCACCAGTGCCAGCGCACAACGAGAGGATTTCTTCCAGTTTTTCCTGAGCGCGGCCATATTTGCCGTTTTTGTACAGTTCCTCGGCACCATCTAGTTTGGCTAGGCAAAATTCAGTGTGGCTTTGCTTTCCAGATTGGTCCGATGCGCAACCTACCAGAAGCAGGGTTGCCCAAAAAAGAGGATAGAACAGGGTATGCTTTTTAAAAGATTTCATTTTTTTTCTTTGTTTAATTCTACTTTTCGTATGTAAAGTAGAAAAAACGAGCCCGCAAGAAAAATGATTTTAGTCCGCTATGTGTTGAAAGAGCTTATTGCCCCCTTTTTGGCGGCTCTTTTTGGCATAACCTTTTTGTTTGTGGTGGACTTTCTAGTAAAGATTTTAGACAATGTGCTGTCTAAAGGGTTGCCTGCTTCAACGGTTCTTGAAATCTTTGCCCTGAACCTTGCTTGGATGTTGTCTTTGTCGGTACCGATGGCAGTGCTTGTTTCCTGCCTAATGGCTTTTGGACGTTTGTCTGGAGACCAGGAAATTACCGCAGTCAAGGCCGCTGGTGTTTCTCCCTTTTCTCTAATGCGTCCGGTGTTGTTGGTTATGCTCCTGTTGTCTGTGCTCATGGTGCTTTTCAACAACTGGATATTGCCGGAGGCCAACCATCGTTCGGTAGAACTGATGAATGCGGTTTCCCGTAAAAAACCTCATGTGTTTATTGATGCCGGCCGATTAATTACCCAATTTCCAGATGTGCAGCTTTGGGTCAATCGCATCGACCCTGCTTCTGGCACCTTGTATGGAGTTCAGATCTTTGAAATGGAACGAAAGGGGGCTCCCCGCATAGTCTATTCCGACAGCGCCTCCATGGACTATGTGGATAATGGGGCGACCTTGATGCTCCGTTTACGCAGTGGAGAAACCCACCTGGTAGATCCGGACGACCCGTCCAGCTATTTCCGTATTCGTTTTTTCTCCCAAGACCTGGCTTTGCAGAATGTGGATGACCGGTTGGAGCGTCGCAGCCGCAGCTACCGCAGTGACCGAGAAATGCCGGTTGAAATGATGATGGATGTGGTTGAAGATGCCCGTGCCAAGTACGACACCATCTCCACAGAAGCTTTCGAAAAGAGGTTGTCTTCTTTGGCTTCGTTAATTCAGGTGATGGCGGGGGATACGGTGGTGCCTAAAGAAATTCAAGAGGAAAGCCCCAAAGTGGATTCTGTCCTGTGGCGGCGGTCCCTTCAACGTTTGCGCACCCAGGAACTGTCTACACAGCGTACAACGGAACGCTTAAAAAACCGAATGGACGGAGAGCTGAAACGAGAAGCCCAGTATTTGGTGGAAATTCATAAAAAGTTTAGTACCGCCTTTGCCTGTTTTGTTTTTGTGCTCATTGGAGCTCCCTTGGGAATCATGGCACGCAAAGGCGGCATTGGAACAGGAATTATCTATAGTTTGGCATTTTTTGTCATTTATTGGATTTGCCTTATTGGTGGCGAAAATTTGGCCGATCGCCTGGCTATTTCTCCAGAACTGGCCATGTGGGCTTCTAACATTATCATTGGTACATTTGGCATTTTTATTACCATAGCCATGATTCGGGATCGGTTCTCGGGAGACTCCAAATTCTTTAGAGCTGTCCGTTTTATAGGTCGAAAACTAGGCTCCCTGACAAAGAGGTTCGGATGAAATTTTCCAGATATTTGATGTGGAATTTTTTGAAGATGTTCCTGATTGTCACCATTGGTGCCATATTGGTTTTTGCCGTTATTGACTTTGTTGGAAACATTAAAACATGGTTGGCTCGCGACATGAAAGATGTTGGGGATTACTACTTTAGTTATTTGCCCTACATGCTTTACCTTATTTCACCGGTGGCCCTTTTTATTGCGGTTATTGCCTCTGTGGGTAACATGGCACGCCATTTGGAAATGAGTGCCATGCAGAGTTCCGGGCAGAGCCCTCTTAAAACTTTAATGCCTATTTTTGTATTTGGAGTTCTGGTTTCTGTAGGCTCCTATGAAATGAGCGAACTGTGGCTTCCCGATGCCAACCATCGCCGTCTCGAAATCATGGAGACCAATGCTCAGAAAAAGAAGAACCCTCGTGTTAAGGAAAAGCAGAACTTTACCTTTATCGATAGTGAAAAGGCCAGCTGGTTTTTTAAATATTATTCGGGCCAAAACAAGGTGGGCCGTGATGTGGTGTTGCTTATTCGTGAAAATGGCCGCTTGGTGGAACGATACGACGCCCGTATCATTCGATGGACCGAAGAAGACAATGGAGCTTCCTTTTGGATGGCGGAGCGGGGCTTCCACCGTGTCTTCCAGAAGGATGGAACCGTCACTGTTACGCCGATCATGCGTGAAAAAATTGTGGGCACCGTTTCTACCCGGCCTGAAGACTTGATTAACGAACGGCAGGTTCCCGACGAAATGGATTCCAAAATGGTAAAACAGCGCATTGATGTGCTGAAACGCTCTGGTGAAGACACGAGGGTTATGGAAACGGCTTTGGAATTCAAACGTTCCGCCCATTGGATGAATTTGATTGTCTTGTTGATAGGGGCCGCTCTTTGCCACCGCTATAAACGGTCTGGAGGGCTGTCGCAAAAATTTGGCATCGGCTTGCTTTTGGTTTTTAGTTATTATATTATAGAACGTATTGGATTAAAAATGGGAGAAAATGGGGCCTTGTCACCGTTTTTGGCGGCCTGGATAAGTCACTTTATATATTCTGGCTTGTCTGTGACAATGCTCTATCGTTCCTTCCGTTTGTAGGTGGTGATATATGTCGGATATATTGTTTGCAGTAGCTGGCGTTTTAGTGGGGCTTTCCTTTAAAGGAGGAATGTGGTTGTTCCTCATTCCTTTTGCTGTTGTTGCAGCAGCCTTGGCTTTTATGAATCGTCCTCGATTGGCTGGCAACAAGACTGGCTCCATTCCGGTTGTCACTCGTGTTGCTCGGGCCACGGGTCTTTCTCCTGCCGTTTCTCCAGATCTTCGCGCCACATTCAAGGATGCCACCGAATACAACGAGCCCAAGTCAACCTTAAAGGTAAACCAGGTATGGGCCCGTGCCGATGCCGATGTAAACAAAGGGTTCAGCGATATGCTTCGCTGCCTTAAGGGCATTGTTCCCAACGTTCATTCCCTTTTAATTTTTGCACCCATTTCATCAACAGAATGGGCCATTCGCAATTTCTACAACGAAAATGCAGGGCAAATTGCCACCGATGTGCGTCTTAATGAAAATTCGGGCCTGGTGGGCCAGCTTATGCGTTCTGGCGTCGACCGCATTCTCGAAGGCGACATCACTAGTGGAAAAAATCTGCTTTACTACTTAGAAAATCCCATGATCAAGTCTGTGGCGGCGGTTCCCATGTATGATGCCCAAAGAAATAAGATGGGAGCCATTCTCATAGATTCTGTTTATCCCAATGCCTTTAATGAAAATACCATCAAGGCTATGTCTTTTATGGCCAATACGCTGTTCTCCTTTAGCCACAAGAGCTACCTCTCTGCCAAAAATTTTATAGAGCAACAGCAATTCAGCGTTTTATACCGCTATCAAAAAAATTTCTTCCAAACCATGACCGTAAAAGACATCTACCGACAGATGTTTGAATATGTAAAAGAGAACATTCCCTTTGACCGCCTTGTTATCATGGCCATGGATCAGGCCAATGGAAATGTGGGCCATGTGGTGTACTGCGAAGGCATGGATGCCCAACAGTTCTTGAATAAAGAATTCTCTCTTTCTGACAAGGGAATTTTTGTTCTGGCTCTTTTGCACAACCGTCCTGTGGAGCGAAATTTCAATTCCAATTTCAATGAGTACATTCCGCGCATCAACGACCAGGAAAAGCGAAACATGGAACTTCGCCAACTCATTGTAATGCCGGTGCCTACAGAGTCCAATGCCGAAACAGCAGAAATAGCCATCTGCTTGGAAAGCCGCTTTGCCGACCGCTATCAGGAACATGAAAAAGAATTGCTTAAGGCCTTTGCAGGCGTTGCCGGCTTTGCCCTGGATCGAGCACGCAAATTTGAGCAGGGTAAGGATTTAGCCATGCGGGATGGCCTTACTGGGCTCATCAACCACCGCACCCTCCACGAAAGCCTCCGCACCGAAAAAATTCGTGCCGACCGTCGAAAAACAAATATTGGAGTGCTGATGATGGACATTGACCACTTTAAAAATGTGAACGACACATACGGCCATCCTGTGGGAGACTTGGTTATCAAGGGCATTGCCGGAGCTATAAGCGGGGAAGTTCGCAAGGAACTGGATGTGGTGGCCCGCTACGGTGGTGAGGAATTTGTGGTGGGCTTGGTGGATTCCAGCAAAGAAGGCATGATTGAAACTGCAGAACGCATTCGTAAAGCGGTGGGTAAACTGGAGTTTGATGTAAAAAGAGCTCAGCCTCTTCGCGTTACAGTAAGTATTGGTGCCTTCTTGGTTACTCCTGAGTTTGCAGACATGAAAAAAGCGGTCAACAATGCAGACCAGGCTTTGTACAAAGCCAAGGAAGGTGGCCGAAACCAGGTGATTCAGTATACTGAGGAAGTCTAGGCATGTTTACGGCACTAGATTGGATAGTTCTTTTTGCATACCTTTTGTTTTCTCTGTTTATCGGGCTCTGGGTTTCGCGGGGAAACAAGGACCTAAAAGAATATATGCTGGGCGGAGGTTCCATGCCTTGGGTGGCCGTGGGCATTAGCCTTATTGCCACTTCCGTCAGTGCCACCACATTTTTGGGAGCTCCTGCAGATGTGTATGGCGACAACATGACTTTTCTCATGTTTCAAATCGGGGCTTTTCTCAGCATTTTTGTGGTAGGTTTTGTTTTTATTCCCAGGTTTCGCAGTGCGGGCATCAACAGTGCCTATGAACTTTTTGAACTTCGTTACAACAAGAGTGTACGTCGTTTAGCAGCCGTTTTTTATTGCCTCCACTTGTTGCTTCGCACAGGCATTTTACTTTATGCCCCATCTTTGGTGCTTGCCCAAATACTCCATGTGGATTTGCGGTACGCCATTATTGTTTCGGCGGCAGTAGCCATATTTTACACCTGGTTTGGGGGCATCAAGGCTGTAATATGGACCGATGTAATGCAATTTATTGTGTTCTTTGGTGGTGGAGCCTTGGTTCTTTTTTTAATTGCCCATTCTGTTGGGGGGCTGGGAGAAATGGCCCGCCTGGCGGGGGAGGCTGGAAAAACAAAATGGTGGGATGCCTCCCTTGACATATCGAATGCCCGCACGCTGGTGTCTGCAGGCTTTGCCTATGCTATTTTGGAAATTGCCATTCGCGGTTGCGACCAGCAATTTGTGCAGCGTTACCTTAGTTGTAAAGATGTTAAGGCGGCCAACCGCTCCAGTGTGCTTTCAATGGTTTTGGGAGTAGTGGTGTCTATTCTTTTCTATTGGGTTGGGGCTGCCCTCTATGTGTATTACCAGTCGGCAAAAGTAGCCGCCCTTCCGCAGGGCTTGGGGCAAAACGATGTTTTTCCTTACTTTATTGTAAATGGTCTCCCCATAGGCGTTACCGGCCTTATTGTGGCGGCCATTTGTGCTGCCGCCATGAGCAGCCTTTCTGGTGCCATAAACTCCTTGAGCAATACCACAGAACGTGATATTTTGTGTTGGGACGAAAAAAAAGGTATGGGAGGCTTAAAAAGAGCCAAACTCTGGACCGCTTTCTGGGGAATTCTAGGCGTTTTTGGAGCCCTGTTTGCCGCCACCCAGCAGGGGAGCCTTCTAAAAAATGCCCTTTTCTTTACCGGCCTCTTTACCGGCCCCCTTTTAGGCATGTTTCTTCTGGCGTTCTTTGTAAAAGAGGTTCGCCCATGGGTTGTGGTGGTGGCGGTGCTGTGTGGTATGGGTAGCTTGGTTCTGGTACAGGGAATACCTGTTTTCGGAGTTCCCGCCCTATTGGGGGGCGTATTCAGTTGGCCTTGGATGCCTTTTATTAGCATGACCACAACCATGGCCGTGGCCGTTTTCATTACTTTTGTAACGTCCATGTTAAATAGGGCTGGTTTTTACCACCATAATTAAATAGATTACTAAAGGTGCCCTAAAAAGAGCCTCTAAAAAAGAAGGTCCCTATGAAAAAATTTATTGTTGCTGGAGTTGCGTTAGCCGCAGTCCTGGGCCTTTCGGCCTGTGAAAACAACACCTATGTAACAGCCGATTCCATGGCCACTGCCAAAATAGAATTATCGGCATACAATTCAAAAAAATTTGAGGCCAACCAGTTTATTGTGGGGCTATCCCTGGAACTCCACGATGGGGATAAAGACAAGGTATACAAAAAACTGGAAGAACGCCGTGCCAAAATATTTGAAGTGGCTAAAAGTTTGGAAATTGACGAATCCAATGTGGAACAAAACAGCGTGAGCCTTACCAAGGAATGGAATTGGTATTCTGGCAAACGCACTTTAAAGGGATACAGAGCCGCCCAGCGTTTTGACATAAAAATCGATTCCCGCAGGGATGCAGCTATGCTTACCCAAATTTTATCTTCAGAGCCGGATGTAGAAATTTATCCAACCCAGTCAACGCTTAAAAACACCGATTCCCTCCAAGGCCTTATCATTGAGGAAGCTGTAAAATCGGGTATGGATAAGGCCTCCCATTATGCTGCTGGCGCTGGTCGCAAACTGGGTCAGGTGTTGTACATTGGCGGTGAAGGCGAGGGGGTTACCAACATGGGTGGCATGGGCCACCGCTATAAAGTTTTAATGGCTAATTCCATGGATGGTGTGGCTGGGGGCATCGATGAATCGTCCATCGCGGATTCCGTAGAAATTTCGGCCACCGTTCGCCTTAGCATTGAACTAAAGTAGAGATACCCAGCAGTGCTATTCCATTAGTTTTTCCAGGGCTGCCAGGTACTGGTCGCCCATTGCTGTTAATTTATCTTCACTGGGTTGGCCACCACATTCAAAAAATCCAAGGGGCTTTTGCCAAAGGAGTCCACTGGCGTTTGCCGTCATCTCAAAGGGGCGAAGCATTTCTTCCACTGTGTAGCGGTTGAGCCCTTGGGCTGAATATTCCGATTCTCGGGCACCAGCCGTAAATACCACTTGAACTTTTTTACCCTTTAAAAAATTGTGGGGGCCGTACACGATGGGGCTTAGAATTTGATCCTGCCACAAACGGAGTGACGGAGGGCAGTTGTACCAGTAAATTGGAAATTGCCAAACTAGGGCTGCGGCATTTTGTAGCAGCGCTTTTTCTTTTTCAAAATCAAAACTTGGTTTACCACCAACCCACAGAATTTCGTTGTCAAGGGGGTGGGGGTAAAAAAATGAAACTTTTTTGGATGTTTTTTGTAAGTATTTGCTGAATACGGAGTTAGCGATATCAGGATGGGAAATTAGAGCTAGAATTGATTTGATCATGGCCACAAATTAAAAAAAAATTAAAAAAATACAATACTTTTTTTCATTTCTTTTATTATCTTATATATCAACATCTTGTGGGTGTACCTCCACCTCGAACACAAGATATAGTAATTTGGACCACTACCGCTGGTCGGACCTGAATAAAAAACTTGCCAGCGGTTGGCTTAGATAGAAGGAATGGTTGATGATAGTCACCGTAAAGAAACGCGACGGCCGCGAAATGCCGTTTAACATTGAAAAGATTGCCGATGCCGTATCTAAGGCATTTCGCGCTTCGGGGGAATTAAACGAAAAAATCAAGGCTGGACAGTCTCAACTTAGTTTGTTGGGAAATGATGACGTTCTCAGCAGCACCGCCCTTGAAGTCGCTGCAAATGCCGTAGGAAACCTGGAAGCCGCCGGCAAAAGCAAACCAGACATTGAAGAAATTCAGGATGCCGTAGAAAAGGCTCTCACTGATGGCGGATACGCAGAAACAGCCAAAAGCTACATTCTGTACCGTGCCGAACGGACCCGCATTCGTGAAGTGAACACCCGCTTGATGCATACCCTCAAAGACATCACCTACAGTTCCGCCAAGGAATCCGATATTAAGCGTGAAAATGCCAATATCGATGGTGACACAGCTATGGGTACCATGCTCAAGTATGGTTCCGAAAGTGCCAAGCATTTTTACACCATGATGATGCTCAAGCCGGAACACAGCCGTGCTCATGCCGAGGGTGATATCCACATTCACGATTTGGACTTTTACTCCCTTACCATGACATGCTGCCAGACCGACTTGCAGAAGCTTTTCAAAAACGGCTTTAACACAGGCCATGGTCACCTTCGCGCCCCTAAAGACATTCGCAGTTACGCTGCTTTGGCTGCCATTGCCATACAAAGTAACCAGAATGACCAGCATGGTGGCCAGTCCATTCCAAACTTCGACTATGCTATGGCCGATGGCGTTCGCATTACCTACCGCAAACGATATACCGATAACTTAATCAAGGCTTTTATCATTTTGGAAGGCCTAGACGAAGAAGCTATTCGCCCTGTTATTAAGAAGCTTCATGAAGAAATGGCACAGTTGGGGCTTACTGCCACTTTGGTTCCCAATGCAAAGTTTGTGGAAGCCGAAGCCAA
Organism: Fibrobacteraceae bacterium; assembly: GCA_021443045.1. Classification (GTDB taxonomy): domain Bacteria; phylum Fibrobacterota; class Fibrobacteria; order Fibrobacterales; family Fibrobacteraceae; genus Fibrobacter. The sequence continues at coordinate 3,908 of JABUUT010000021.1, read as the reverse complement.
GGAACTGGCTAAAACCTACAGTGCCGATTCTGTTGCCAAGGCTCAAAAGTTTGCCGAAAAGCAAGCCTACGAAGAAACCGACAAGGCTTCTTTCCAGGCTATGGAAGCGTTTGTGCATAACTTGAACAGCATGCACAGCCGCGCTGGTGCCCAAACCCCGTTCTCCAGCATCAACTATGGCACATGTACTGAACCCGAAGCCCGTATGGTTATGCGCAACCTTCTCCTCACCACAGAAGAAGGTTTGGGTGGTGGCGAAACCGCAATTTTCCCTATCCAAATTTTCCGTGTCAAAGATGGCATTAACCTTAAGGAAGGCGACCCCAACTACGACTTGTTCAAGCTTGCTTGCCGTGTAAGCGCCAAGCGCTTGTTCCCAAATTTCAGCTTCCTCGATGCTCCCTACAACTTGCAATACTACAAACCAGGTCGTCCAGAAACTGAAATTGCCTACATGGGTTGCCGTACTCGCGTTATTGGTAACGTCTATGACCCTTCCCGCGAAATCACCTTCGGTCGTGGAAACTTGAGCTTTACTTCCATCAACCTTCCACGCATCGCCATCAAGATGAAGTCCAAGGATTTGTTCTTCAAGGAACTGGACCGCATGATGCAACTGGTAAGCGACCAGCTAATGGAACGTTACGAAGTGCAGGCCCGCCGCCGCGTTAAGAACTACCCCTTCCTCATGGGGCAGGGTGTGTGGATAGACTCCGAAAAACTGGGCTGGGAAGATGAAGTGCGCGAAGTCATCAAGCATGGAACTCTTTCCATCGGCTTTATCGGTCTTGCAGAAACGTTGATTTGCCTCACTGGCAAGCACCATGGCGAATCCGAAGAGTCTCAAAAGCTGGGCCTTGAAATCATCAAGCACATGCGTGAATTCTGCGATAGCGAATCCAAGCGTCTTGGGCTCAATTTCTCCCTTTTGGCAACCCCCGCCGAAGGCTTGTCTGGCCGCTTTGTTCGCATGGACAAAAAGAGATTTGGCGAAATCCCCGGTGTTACCGACAAGGATTACTATACCAACTCTTTCCATGTTCCTGTATACTACAAAATCAACGCTTTCAAGAAAATTTCCTTGGAAGCCCCCTACCATGCTCTTACCAATGCTGGCCACATTAGCTATGTGGAATTAGATGGTGACCCAAGCAAGAACCTGGACGCATTTGAAAAAATTGTTCAGGCAATGGCAAAATCTGGGGTCGGTTACGGCTCCATCAACCACCCTGTAGACCGCGATCCTATTTGTGGCTTCGTTGGCGTTATTGGCGATTGCTGCCCCCGTTGTGGTCGCAGCGAAGGCCACTCGATTTCTGCAGAAAAAATTAGTGAACTAAGAAAAAAATACCCAGGAATGCCTGCATTCCGCGGTTTACGTTAATCAATATAAGGAGATAAAAAAATGTCCGAAAAAGAAATGAAAACTTATGGTGAAGGCGCTGGCTTTGAACGCATCCGTCGCATTACCGGTTATTTGGTTGGTACAATCGACCGTTTCAATAACGGCAAGCGTGCTGAAGTGAATGACCGTGTAAAGCATAGCTGCGAAAGCTGCGGAGACTAATACTCCTCATCTAAAAAACCAGTGATGCCCGGTTTTCTATGACTGTAAGGTTCCCAGGAACTTTACAGTTCTTTTGGGTTCCTCTAACCAAAGAAATTTTTAGAGGTGCCCTTTTTTTGTACAACTTAATTTTTTTGAAAAAATGGAATTGGAAAAAACAAAACTCCGCATTGCCGGAATAGTGGCCGAATCTTTTGTTGATGGCCCCGGCATTCGATTTGCCATATTTACACAGGGGTGTCACCACAATTGCCCTGGTTGCCAAAATCCCCAAACTCACAGTTTTGATGGGGGCCACTTTATTTCCTTAACGGAAATTCTCGACATGATATCAGAAAACCCCATGCTTGATGGCGTAACTTTCTCTGGTGGAGACCCCATGTGCCAGGCAAAAGAACTGGTGCCATTGGCTCGAGAAATTAAGGAACGGGGAATGAACCTAGTGGTTTATACAGGCTACACTTATGAACACATGATGGAACTGGTTCCCGAAAAACCGGAATTTTTGGAACTTCTGTCTTTTACCGATTTATTGGTGGATGGTCCCTTTATTATGGCACAGCGGTCCTTGGATTTGGAATTTCGTGGTTCCTTAAACCAACGCCTTGTTGATGTGCAAGAAAGTCTAGCCCAGGGCCATGTGGTGCTACACAGAATTCAGCTGGATGAAATGGCAGAACATCCTGAAAGATTTTCCTGACGGCTAAATTCCTTCATAAGCCCGTTTTTCCGACCTAAAGGGTACCTTTGAGCAGAAAAAGTACATACGGTTTAGAATTTTGTGGAATAGGCTCATATTATATTTGGAATTTTGTGACTAAAGATTTATATTTATAAGGAATTTTGTGATTTTCCTTTTAAAAGGAGGTTTTTATGTATTTAAGGCGAAAAATGGAAGATTTCCTTGAAAAATGGAAAAAGTCGCCCCACAGAATGCCTCTCATTGTTAAGGGAGCCCGACAGATTGGTAAAACCGAGTGCATCCGTCATTTTTCTAAGGCAAACTACAAGAATTTCATCGAAATAAACTTTGTTGAGCAAAAGCAGTACAAATCCATTTTTGATGAATCTTTTGAAGTGGACTCCATCATCAAGGCCATATCCATCCGAAACCCACGTCTAGAATTTATTCCTGGCGTGACACTGTTTTTCTTTGACGAAATGCAGGAGTGCCCCAATGTGGCCACATCCCTCAAGTTTTTTCGGGAAGATGGTCGCTTCGATGTAATTTGTTCTGGTTCCATGATGGGCTTCAGCTACAAAGAGATTGAGTCCAACAGCGTGGGAAATAAAATAGATTACACCATGCACTCCATGGATTTTGAGGAGTTTCTTTGGGCGAAAGGATACTCCACAAAACACACGGAAGACCTGATGCAACACATGCTTGAGCTAAGGCCGTTTTCTCGCGGAGAAATGGAAGAGTACTCTGCCCATTTTAGGGATTTCATGGTTATTGGCGGTATGCCGGCCATTGTTCGAACTTTTGTGGAGCAGGGCCACTTTGGCGGAACTCTGCAAATGCAACAGCAAATCAACTTGGATTACGAAGAAGACATTACAAAATATGCTGGGGGCCTTGACCAGGGCAAAATTCTCAACGTGTACAGAAAAATTCCAGTATTCCTCGGCAACGAAAACAAGAAATTCCAGATTTCAAAAATTGCTCGTGGAGCACGCAGCCGCGAATACACAGGCACCAAGGAATGGCTGGAAAACGCAGGCATCATAAACATTTGCTATTGCCTGGAAAATCCAGAACTACCACTCAAAGGGAACTACAATCCTGACAATTTCCGCATCTACTTCGGCGACACAGGTATTCTTGTAGGCAACCTGGACACCCAAGTTCAAGAGGACCTGCGTAACAACCAAAATTTCAACACTTACAAGGGAGCCCTCTACGAGAACGTCGTAGCGGAAACCTTGGTAAAGCAGGGATACGGACTCTACTTTTACAAAAATGAAAAAGCAACGGTGGAAATGGATTTTTTGATTCGCGATTCAGACTCACTTATTCCTGTTGAAGTCAAGGCACAAGATGGTGCTACACAATCTTTGAACAAATTAATTGATGAAATGCAATACACCGATATTCGTTACGGAATCAAATTCTGCAACAAGAACATCGGCTTCAACGGGAAATTTTACACTTTTCCCTATTTCACCGCATTTCTGCTGAGCCGATATATGAAGAGCAAGTAATTTTGGCTGGATTGTGAAGGGAAAAGTGAAGTAAATAGGCCGTTGAGGTGCAATTTTTTCACCTCAGGTTGGTGCCTATCCGTCATGTGGAGCGATACAAGGCTCCCGCCATAACGGTGGATGACTGGATCGAGAA
>JABUUT010000020.1 GCA_021443045.1 Fibrobacteraceae bacterium | reverse complement strand
CTAATGGTCTTGGGCAGTTCCGACACAAAGTCGATAATGCGAGGACTCTTGTAAGAAGCTGCCACCTTCTTTGTGTAAAGCTGAATCTCCTTGGCAAGTTCCTTGGAAGCCTCATAGCCCTTCTGCAGCACAATCGTCGCCTTAACAGCCTGGCCTCGGGAACTGTCTTCCACTCCAGTCACCGCCACTTCCAGCACAGCAGGATGCTGGTGCAACACTTCTTCCACTTCAAAGGGGCTAATACGGTAGCCAGAACTCTTGATTAAATCATCAGTGCGGCCTACAAACCAGAAGTATCCGTTCTCGTCACGCCAAGCAGTATCGCCAGTGTGGTACACGCCGCCTTCAAACACCCGTTTCGTGCGTTCATCATCGCGGTAGTATCCGCCAAACATACCAAAAGGCTTGCCGTCATCTATCTTGATAATGATTTCACCAACTTCTTCTGGCTTACACGATTCCCCCTCACCATTTACAATATCCATTTTGTATCCGGGAGACGGTTTGCCCATGGAACCTGGGCGAGGCTCCATCCAAGGGAAGTTGCCTGTAGTTAAAGTCAATTCCGTTTGTCCGTACCCCTCGCGAAGGCTAAGCCCCGTTTTTTCCAGGAACTTGTTGTATATATCCACATTCAAGGCCTCTCCAGCAGTGGTGCAATACACTAGGCTAGACAAGTCGTATTTTTCCAAACCATGCTGCAACAAGTAACGATAAGCTGTAGGTGGAGCACAGAATGTGGTCACCTTGTACTCGGCCATCTTTTCCAGGAGTTTTCCGGGAATAAATACGTTCATATCGTAAGTGAATACGGCTGAGCCCGCAATCCACTGGCCATAAATTTTACCCCATAAAGCTTTGGCCCAACCCGTTTCAGCCACCGTAAGATGACGGCCTCCATCCACCACATTCTGCCAATACTTGGCCGTAACAATGTGACCTAGTGGGTAAGTAAAAGTGTGGGCCACCATCTTAGGGTTGCTCGATGTACCGCTGGTAAAATAGATGACCATGGTGTCATCGTTAGAGGATCCTTCTGGGCCAGTGCGTCTTTCAAACACAGGGGAACAAATTTCGTAGTCGTCGTAAAAGTTTATCCAGTCTTGGCGAGCATGCCCCACCGTAACCATCATTTCTAGGGATACAGACTTTTTCTGGGCCGTTTCCACTTCTTTTTGAAGGGCTGGATCATCGTAGGTTACAACCATTTTTACTTCGGCTGCATTAAAACGATATTCCAAGTCGTGGGCAGAAAGCATATTGGTTGCAGGAATGGCAATAGCCCCAATGCGATGCAAGGCCAAAAGGAAAAACCAGAATTCGTAGCGGCGACGCAAAATAAGCATTACGCGGTCGCCTTTCCTGATGCCGCAATTGGCTAAAAAGTTGGCCGTACGCTGGGACGCAAGAGACAAATCCTTAAAAGTAAAAATATGACTTTCATCGTTGTCGTCACACCAAACCAAGGCTTCCCGCTTAGGTTCATTCTTGGCGTATTCATCCACCACGTCGTAGGCAAAATTGAAGTTTTCCGGAATAGAAAGCTTGAAATTCTGATACAAATCTTCGTAAGATTCATATTCAGAGCGAGTCAGGAACTTATTTAAAATCATCCGTCAATCTCATGGTTTTAAAGTTCAATGATCTACAAATCTCGATACATAACCCTTTCGCGCATGGCCGCTGCAAAACGAACCATTCCCAAAAGGCGTTTTTCACCTATAACTCGGTAATCTTTGGTGTGAATAACTAGGCGAGGAGTTCCAAAGGGCAGAGCAAATGCAATGCAGGCAATGGCCATATAAAGCCCCATTAAAAACAAAGGCAGAATAGAGAAAGTAAACAAAGGAGAACCAATGGTTTTTACACCCTTTTCCCTTTTTCTATAAATGTTGAACAAATCCTCGTAATTTTCAAACTGTTCCAAGGCTTGACGCTTTAAGAACTTGTTGGCAATCCAGGTGGGAGGAACAAAGCCAGAAGCCTTGCCCAAACCATGGGAATTCCACAAGGCCAGACTGCGATCTAAAAGAGCTTGAGAAAGTTTCTTACTGAGCCCCGCAAATTCAGCACTATTGTGCGAAAGCGTGAGTGCAATCTTGCCCAAGGGATCACGCTTTACAAAAAGGTCGGCACGGTGACGAGCACCATGAATAAGAATCTCATAACCCTCGGCAATAAACTTTTCCACTTCATCACGGAAAAATTCAGCCTCGGATTCAGGAACGCCGCCAATAGAGGGCACTACGGCAATAGAGATAGGACCACCAACCGCTTCAGCCAGCCTGCGAATTTGGGCAGACGCCCGCTTGCAGTTCTTTACAGTAAGGTTGTGATAGCACAGCACATATTTTTTTCTTTTATTCCTGCGAACCTCTGCAGCCTCTAAATCCGCTATATCCTTATTTATTTCCACAATGATACCGTCATGGTTAGTTATGATTCTGTCTAAATATACAAAATGAACAAAATGACTCTGGGAATAGAGTAAAAATAAAGTATTATTTTAAGCTAAGGTTTGGCACCTAACAAAACATTGCTATTTTGTGCAGCGATGAAATTGGAAGTTACAGTAAAAAAAGTCACCTTCTACAACCCCCAAAATGGTTTTTCCGTTCTGAGGGTTACAGAAAATGAAAATCAGAAGGCAACCGTTGTTACCGGCATTTTTCCGGAACTGAATGTGGGTGACAACTTGATTTTGGAAGGAAACTGGACAAGGCATCCAAAATTTGGCCAGCAGTTTTCTTGTATTTCTTTTGAGCTAAAAGAAAACCCAACCAACAACATGGTAGACTATTTGGCCAACGGAAATTTTCCAGGCATTGGTCAGAAAACAGCCGAAAACTTAGTCGAAATTTTTGGAGAGTCATTGTCCGAAATTTTAGACAACCACCCCGATGAATTTCGCAGTCGCATAAGCGAATTGTCTATTGCCAAAAAAATAAAAGGATTTGGCCCTAAAAAAGTGGAGCTATTCATGGCTCGGTGGCAAGAAAACAGACGGGGCAGAGCCACCATGCTATTCCTGTACAGCCACGGGATAACGGGAACAGCAGCAAAAAAATTGTGGATGGGCTACGGAGAATCCACCATTGAAAAAATTCGCGAAAACCCCTACATGTTGTGCGAAGAAATATACAGCATCGGGTTTGTCAAGGCCGACGAAATAGCCTTAAAGGTTGGTATCGCCAAAGATTCTCCCCTTCGCATAGAAGCCGCTCTCTTGTACACCTTGCAGGAAGCCTCCATGGGCGAAGGACACGTGTACCTACCCAGGCGAGAACTTTTAAACAACACCTTTCGCAACCTACGCTTTGGCACCAACGATGATGATGCCATTAACGGAATTCTCAATGGCTTTGACAACCTTTGTAGTCAAAAAAGAATTTTAACCGAGGGGGACGACTGCTATTACCCCTTTATCTACAGGGCCGAAGAAAACATTGCAGAGAACATCCGATTTCGCATGTACACCAAATTGCCCATAATGGAGAACTTTGACAGGGAACTGGTTGATTTTGAACGGAGACAAAACTTTGCTTTTGACCCCATTCAAAGAAAGGCCATTGCCATGGCCTTGTGCCACAAAATTTCAATTATAACAGGTGGGCCGGGAACAGGAAAAACAACCATTCTAAAAGGGATTCTCCACCTGGCCCAAAAACTGGACGAAGTGGTGATGCTAACAGCACCCACCGGGCGTGCCGCAAAACGGATGGGAACGTTAAGCGGAGTGGAAGCCCGAACAATACACCGACTACTGGAAGTAGACCCCGTTACAAAAAAATTTGGTAAAAATGCAGACTCCCGACTTTTGTGCGACTTGCTAATTGTAGATGAGTTTAGCATGGTAGATGTGTGGCTCTCGGCGGCTTTGCTAGACGCCGTACCAGACCGAGCCCGCATCGTTCTGGTAGGCGACAAGGACCAGCTGCCCAGCGTTGGTCCTGGCAATGTGTTGAACGACCTGCTGCGTGTGGAAGAAATTCCCTCCATCAAGCTGGAACATATTTTTAGGCAGGCCGGCGACAACGACATTGCCAGCAAGGCCGCCCGCATTAACGCAGGACTTTTACCCACCCCCATCGAAGGCCCCAACTTTCACTTTATTCCCTACGAAACTCCAGAAGAAGGCAAAGAATTAGTAAAAGACCTGCTCCTTGGAGGCATCAACAAAAAAATGGACTTGCAAACGCTGGATTTGCGGCAGGACTTGCAAATCCTTACTCCCATGCGCAAGGGCCCCATGGGCATTCACGAACTTAACGGATTTTTGCAAGACCTGCTAAACCCCGATGTGCCCCGCCAAAAAATTTTGGGAATGAACTTTAGTGTAGGCGATCGCGTAATGCAGTTGAAGAACAACTACGATAAAGTCATTTTTAATGGAGACATCGGATTCGTGTCCCGCATAGACAAGGCAAAGCAAAAGGTGACCATAGCCTACGATTTGCGAAATGTGGAATATGAATTTGATGAAATGGACCAGGTAACCCTGGCATACGCCTCCACCATTCACAAGAGCCAAGGCAGTGAATACCCCGCCGTTATCGTGATTTTAGACAGCAGCCACTACAACATGCTCCAAAGAAATTTAATATACACCGCCGTAACACGAGCCAAGGGTCATGTATGGATACTCTCGGCCCCCGGAGCATTCCACCAGGCAGTGCGCAACAACCGCACCTCACGGCGATACACCAAACTCACCGAACGAATAACAAATTCTTCCATAACACCAACTGGGCTATAGCAAACATCTATATCAGGAAATATGTAATGGAGGATAAGAGGGAGGCTGGTATAAAAGCCCTTTATGGACATGCCTCCAGCCAACGTTTACCGAAAGCGACCATGGATTCTATCGGCACGAAGTGCCGATAGAATGACTCAGGGCCTTAGCAACAACTACCGATAACGGATAACCGTTTACCAACCACCAATCGCTAGTCGTTCATCATGTGGTTGTAGAACTTGCGGTATTCGTCCTTGTCTTCGGTCTTGCGAACAGCAATGGCGTCTTGTGGGTGACGGTTCAGCATGCCCGTAATCATCTGAGGAATAATGTAGCCCCATTCGTATTTGCTCTGCAGAGGCAGGAACAATTCCTGAATGGCATCAAGAACTGGACGCAAGTCGTACTTGGGGTTCTTGAGGAAGCTGAGCAAAAGTTCGGTGGTGCAGTTGCCCGCACCGCGGCCCATGCCAGAAACAGAACCGTCCAAGAAGTCCACACGGTTGATAATAGCTTGAATGGTGTTGCTAAAGGCCAACTGCTGGTTGTTGTGGCCATGGAAACCAAACTGCTTATTCTTCACAATACCCATGTAACGCTTGATTTCCTTGTCAATGTCTTCCTGATAGAATGCGCCAAAGGAATCCACCAAGTAGAGCACGTTGGCCTTGCATTCTTCGTTGACCTGGTGCAATGCTTCGTCCAGTTCCGGGCCGCGGTCGCGACTTACAGCCATAATGTTCAAAGTGGTTTCGTATCCCATGTCGTGGAAGGCGTTCACCATTTCGATACCCTTGTCGATGTTCTTCACGTAAGAAGCCACGCGGAACATCTGGTAGGGGCTTTCGGAGGCCGGCTTCACGGCATCCATGTTCACGCGGCCCACATCGGCCATCACGGCCATCTTTATCTTGCTTTCGATGCCGTCCTTCACCTTCCAGAGCAGGTCATCTTCGCAGAACTTCCAAGGACCGTATTCCTTAGGGTCAAAAAGTTCGGGCGAGTTCTTGTAACCCATTTCCATATAGTCCACACCAGCGGCAGAGAGAAGCGTATAGAGGCGACGGACGAACTCCAAAGAGAAGTCGTGCTTATTGACCAGGCCGCCATCGCGGATGGTGCAGTCTAAAACCTTAATGCTTTCGTAGTACATTTCAACCTCATTCGCCGGTAACCGGCGGTTCATTGTTCGCGCGCAAAGATAGAAATTTTTAGCGGAAGCGTCTTGTTTGATAGCGGATTAGGAGCGTTTTTTAGCCTTTAGAAATGGTTAGAAGTACGGCTCCAAGCAGTATGACAACCGTCGAGAGTGCCAATTTGACGCGTTCATGACGAGTTGCATATTCACCAAAAGCGAGTATGCCCCACATCTGGTTGACAACCAAATTCAGTTGAAGCAAGGGGTATCCGATTGCATAACCGAACAGGCCATCTTCGGCAACGGCCCAAAAAATGGCCAAAGTTCCAAACATCCAAAGCACGCCCGCCCCAAGCGAAAAAAGCACTGGAACGGTCTTGAACTCCAACGTTTTCTTTCGCTTGAGATTCAGAATCAAGACAAGAACAATGCTTGTTATACAGATGCCAACAGCAAATGGCAGCAAGAAATCGTCATCACGAATGCCACTCAATTTCATCGGAATCAGGTACGTGCCAAAAATGGCCCCCGAACTCAATGAACGCCAGTTCCTAAGAACGTGCTGGCCTTTGGGCGCCTGCAACAAAATGCCACCCAGCATGCAGGCGATGGCAGGGATTGAGAAATAGAGTAACGACGGCTCCCTAAAGATGGTCACTCCACTGATAAAGGAAAGCAGGATGCTAACACACATCGACCTAAGTCCGGTACCGGCTAAATCGCGTTCGGCCTGTACAGCCCAGAAACACAGCGCTCCGCCAACGACCCATAACGCACCGCAGGCAAGCCCCACGACATTGAGGGTGACACAATCCTTGACAACCGCGATTCCTACCGAACAGAGGGCGGCGCCAATTGACATGGCTACAAGGAACGACCACGAGGAAAAATCATGATACTTTTTGAGAGGTACCATGTAAGTTCCAAAAGCAAACACGCCTATCAGAACACCGACGACACTCAGTAATTCATTTCCCAATGCAGAACCCCGCAAAGATTGATTGTAAAACATCTTCGGATGAAATTTCACCCGTTATAGTTTGGAGCGCACGCCGAACGACCTGCATTTCAAAGGCAATCAGCTCGACCTGCGGATTTTTCCGCAATTGCGACAGCGCCCTATCGACACCTTGAAGGGCTTCTTCAAGAGCATCTTTTTCACGTTCACTCGTAATCCACAAATCTTCAGAATCATTGATTTCGGCAAACAACCTTTTATTTAGAGCAGACGTTAATTTGTCTATACCCTCATTTGTTTTTGCAGAAACAGCAATCATATTGCGATGCAGTTCAAGTTCGTTTGCCACCGCAATATCTGATTTGCTAAGCAGAACTATCGCATCACGGTCAAGGGCATCCTTTATTTTTTCACATTCTTCCGCAGAAATTTCCTTTGAAGAATCAAGCACGTAAATTCTGAGACTGGCTTCTTCAAGAATTTCTTTGGACTTTTGCATACCCAAGGCATCTAGTTCATTTTGCGGATTTTCCGAAATTCCCGCAGTGTCAATCAAACGGATTTCACCATTATCGAGCAGCAAGCGAACTTCAACAAAGTCCCGAGTAGTGCCGGCGATTTCACTTACAAGAATACGGTCTTCACCAAGGAGAGCGTTCACCAGACTTGACTTGCCCGCATTGGGTGCACCATAAATCACGACCAGCGGGAGGCTTGCGTTTTGCGAATGATTCTTGAACGAACGAATCATTTTTTGAATATGTTCTCTAATGACCAAAATTTTATTTTGCCACGAGCCGTAGTCGGGATCTGCTTCTTCTTCGGCAAAATCCACATCCAGTTCCAAACGGGCCGAAATATCCAGGACATTTTTTGTCAGTTCTTCAATTTGGCGCGATAGGACACCTTTCAGCAGGCGATGCGCATTTTTGAGTTCGGCACGATTTGCACTATGAATCACTTCGGCAACAGACTCCGCCTGCACCAAATCCATTTTTCCATTCAAAAATGAACGACGAGTAAATTCACCTGGATGTGCCAGGCGAACCCCATCAATTCTTCGAATGACCGTCAAAAGTTCCTTAACAATCAAGGGATTCCCATGCGGATACAATTCCAAGACATCTTCGCCAGTATAGGAGTTGGGACCCTCAAAGAATAGATATAGCAGACTATCGATCGTTTCTCCCGTTCCGGGATCCTTTGCCGTAGCCAATTTAGCTTTGTGCGACTGCAAACTTTTTTCGGCAAACTCACCAAACAAGGCGTGCACGACATGGCGCACCTTTGTTCCGCTCACTCGAATAGCGGCGACAGCGCTAACGCCTGAAGGAGTCATCGGAGCTACGATAGTTTGGTTCATGCCCCATAAAATAGAAATTTTGAAAAGACTAAAGTAACCATAAATTTCTATTTTTCGCCTATGAGTTCATTCAAAATCATCTCTAGACATTTGGGAACAATCCCCTGTTTCGCAATCGTGCGAGACGATGGCGCGGAATTTGAAATTTTAAGCGGATTTGGAGCGGGCCTCAACGCTTGGCGCATTCCTCACAAACAAGGCAACATGCTTGATCTTTTGTTTGGCTACCGTGACGGTGACGACATCTACAAAATCGCGCCCGACACCAACGCAGGGTGCAGACTTTCTCCATTTCCAGGACGCACGGCCTACGCCCAATTCACCTGGAACAGCAAAACCTATCAGCTCATCAACAATGTAAGTTGGGCACCCCATGCACTCCATGGATTTTTGACCAACAAGGAATGGCAATTCGAAAATTTCGAGAGCGATTCTGAAAAAGCCATCGCCACCTTCAGTTGCGAATGGAACGGTGCATTCAACGGCTTCCCCTTCCCCTACAAAGCCATCAACAAGGTTACATTTACGGGTGAATCCTACATGGTCGAATCAATTGTTAAAAACATTGGAGATTCTCCACTCCCCTATTCCGAAGGCTGGCACCCTTACTACATGATGGGAGAAAAAATAGACGAACTGACCTTGCTGCTTCCCAAAAGCAATCTCGCCCTGTTAGACAATGCGGACCTACCCACGGGCAATTTCAAAGAAGATTCGCGTTTTATCGAAGGACGAAAACTTGGTGATGAATTTATCAACGACTGTTTCTGCCTGAACGAAAGCGATTGCAAACAACATAAGGCTCATGTATCGCTCAAGTCAAGAACACACTGCCTTGACATTTGGCAATACACCGGCAAAGAGCAATACAATGCCATCCAAATCTACACACCCCCCACAAGAGAGAGCATTGCCATAGAGCCAATGACCTCGGAACCCGATGCGCTGAACCACCATCGCGGACTGATTGTAATCGCACCAGGCGAGACGCGCCAATTTCAATTCGGTGCAACCATTACCCAAATCTAGCGTAAATTGATGCGAATGCTGACTGCCTTTGCACGGCTACGGACGACCAATACGTAGCTGCCCGCAGGGGCCTTTGTCGTAAAGTGCGCTTGCTTACCCACCATGGATGACGAAAAACTTTCAACAACTTGTCCCATGAGCCCCAGTATAGTTACAGAGAAATTGTCTTTTGACAGGACATCAATTTCACGATTATTCACTTGTATTTGCGGAACTTCGTAATGCTTGACGTGGGGAACAACGTATTCCGTCTTATCTTCGTCGCCATAACCTGCCTTATATAATTCCGAGACTGCCTCGGCCCACAATCGATGCATCGATTCACCCCCCTTGGGGTTTGCCGGATGAACACCATCGCTACCAAGTTCTTCGGGATGTTTCAAAAAATAGTCAAAGAAATCGGGCCCCAGCGGCAATCCGTTTTTTTGAGACAACTCGTCAACAGCATCGAGGAAAGCTTGATTCACCTGCCATCCAGCCATTTCGGGATTCGTCGCCATCACGCGAGCGATGATTGGTGTGATGCCGAGAGCCTTGGCCGTATCGATGATTGTCTGCAAATTGCGCTTGAACACATCGACATTGTCGTCACTGCCGCCCCATGCATCATTTGTTCCCATTTCGATGGCCCAGAATTTTACATTGCCCGCATACTCTGCGTAATATTTCAATCCGTCAACGACTCCCTGACTGGTGACACACCCGATGCCTCCACGAATCATCGCCGGATAGTAATCGCCAAAACGCGCATGAACCAACTGCGAGAAATTGGAATCCACAGTAAACTGCTTCAATCCCATCTGACTAATACTTGTTCCCATAAAGAACCACGTGTCGTTGCCACCTGCGCTCATATCGTAAACACCGATTTCCTCTAAATTTTTTACAGGTTCCGTGGGCACTAACCGGACCCATGATTTTCCAGCAAAGTCAACAACAACGCCCCTCGACATCGCTCCACTTTCACCAGTTTCCAAAGCAATTTCCCAGTCCCCATCCATTCCATTTGTCGAATTCGCGGAAGTCATGATTTTGAAATTCTGCAAACTTGCATCTTTTGAAACAACGTGCGTACAAGAAGCAGCCTTGACATATTCGTCCCCTATCCAGGCCTCATCACCGCGAGTATCCCAAGTGACCAGGATCTTCGTTGGCCCGGTTCCCACATTCAGGGCGACATCCGTCATCGACGAAACCTGGTTGAAATCGAGAATGCCGTCGGTATAAACACCAGGTTTCCAGTTATGTGTTGTATCACCTTCTATATATAAGTTGTTCCCAATTGAAAGATTTGGGTTGGGAATGATAGCATACAGGCTTGAAATAGCCGCAATAGAAGCAACACCTATTTTTTCTAGCAGATTAAAAAACAAGATTTTCATAATTTCTCCCAAACACACTTCAATAATATCTTTTTTTACAAAATACAGAGAATTTTATATTCATCGGAATGATTCTTTGTAGAACACTTCTCAACGCTTTTCCATGAGCCACCCCAAAAAAAAGCCCTCTCACGCTTTCATAAAATATATTTTCTGCAAAAAATATATCGGAGATGTTATGGATTACAAAAAAAATTTACTCAAGACGGCATTATCTTTCGGTCTTGCCGCGACGGCATCTTTTGCCGCGCAATACGAAGCAGAAGATGCCACTTTGGCCGAAGGCGCTGTCGAAGCCTCCGCAACTACAGCCTCTGGTGGCAAATATGTAAAAATGAATGAGGGAAACCTCACGTTCGCAGTAAATGTGGAAGCTGCCGGCAATTACGCCGTCACCGTTCACTATATGAACAACTACGGAACCTCCAAAATCAACAATCTCGAAGCCAATGGCAACTCCGCAGCGGTCACTTTCGAAGAAACAGAAAAGGGCGCATTTGCCGATGTCGAAACCGTCCTCAAACTGAAGGAAGGACCAAACACCATCGCAATCACCAAGAGCTGGGGCTGGATTGACGTGGACTACATTTCCATCGAACCTTTCCAGGCAAAATCATTTACACTCTGCAGCGCTCCGGTGACGGCCAAGGCCACACCATCGGCCATCAAGCTCTACAACTTCCTCACCAACAATTTCCAAAAGAAAACCATCTCCGGCGTGATGACCGGCAATATGGATGCCTACACCATCGGTGATGCCACCCAGCATGAAGACGTTCAGGCTGTTTACAAAGCAAGCGGCAAATACCCCGCATTGGTGGGCGTGGACTTGATGAACGCTACCGGCGGAAATTCCGATGGTTCCTGGTTCGTCGAGTACAACGACAAGGCTATGGATATCGCCAAGTCCATTTGGAAAAAAGGCGGCATTCCGGCCATCACCTGGCACTGGAGCCCTGGCGAAGAAACTGCCTTTTATGTCAAGGGCGCAAACGACAATTACACCGACTTTGATTTTACCCAGGCCTTTGTGAAGGGCACCACCAATTGGGACACTCTCTCCACCACATACAAGACTTTGGTGGGTGACATCGACAAGGTATCAAAGCACATCCTTGCACTGCAAGAAGAAGGGGTCGCCGCCATTTTCCGCCCCCTCCACGAATCGGGTGGAAACTGGTTCTGGTGGAGCACGCACACTGGCAAGCAGTTTGCAGCCCTCTACCAGCTTGTTTACGAACGGATGGTCTTTAGGAATGGCGTGAACAACCTGATTTGGGATTTCAACCCGCAGGACGCATCCAAGATTTCATGGACCCCCGGCGAAAACTACTATGACGTTCTCTCCGTAGATATCTACAACAAGGCGAATGACAACCAGAGCAATGCTTCGGCCTTCGTCGATTTCACCAACAAGGGCGGAACCAATAAAATTATAGCACTCTCTGAAAACGGCCCTATTCCCGATGTGGCCAAGATGCACGAAGACCAGGCCGTTTGGAGTTGGTGGATGCCTTGGTACGAATCTCCTTCTTGGAACGGCGGTTTCGTAAGCCAGACTTCCAATGACGTTTGGCAGAGCAACATGAGCGATCCGCGCATCATCACCCTTGAAAATATGCCCGGTTGGGACAACTACAGCGAAGCCAGCGCTGGCACCAAGGCTTGCCCCACTTCTACAGAAAACGCCTCCTTCGGTGCCGACACCTCCAAGGCCAACCAAGAAACGGTTGACCTGCTCATGGGCGTCACCTACAAGGCTTTGAACGATAGCGGAGCCAACATCGAATACACCAAGGTTCCAGACCTGACTGGAGCAAAGACTCTCGCCGTCACGATAACCAACAACGGTTCCGGCGGTGAAGATGGTGGCCTCTGGGTGGGTCTCGCCTTTGTAAGGAATGGCATGAAAGATGAAGGTTGGACTTGGGAAATGTCCCCCACAACTTCTTGCTGGATTAACGATGGTGCCACATCCACCTGTGAATTTGACATCACGACCTACGAAGACGAAGACGGCGTGGAACATCCCACCGATTTGGACAACATCTTCTCTGTTACCTTGATGGCTGCCGCAGTGGGCTTTTCGGGAACGGTACTTTTCAACGATCTTGTGGCCGATAACGGCAAAATTATCAGCGCTTTCGACACCAAGGCCCAACTGTTCACCACAGCCACCCAGAGTAAGGCACACGTCTCCAGCATCGCTCTCTACAATGCTGACGGTACCCCGGCGGACGGACAGGCAATCCAAGCCAAGACGATTGCCCAGGCAAGCAAAATCAACATGCACGGCAACAGCATGATGCTCTCGGTAGCTAGGAGCGGAAACGTAAGTGTTGAAGTGTTCGGAATGAACGGCAAGCGCGTTGCCACCCTCTACAAGGGTACGCTCTCCTCCGGCATGCACGCCTTTAGTATGGATGAATTAAGCAAAGGCCAATATATCGTGCGCGTCAAGGGCATGGGCGTTGCAGCAACAAAAGCAGTTATCATCAAGTAATCCTCATCAATTTGGTGTAAACACAAAACGTCGCGGTCTTTCCGCGGCGTTTTTTAGTCTAAAGGAATGCATGAGCCTGCAAAATTTATTTAGGCACCCTCTATATACGTTTTCCCGTCTTGGGAAGTTCTAGTTTGTTACGCATGGCATAAAGTCGTAATACAAAGGTAAATGCAGTCGTAATTAAGATTTTGGAAGTATCGCCCAAATCAAAATAATCGAGAGCCAAAAACAAAGTACCACCAATCAAAGCAGCCGTTGCGTAAAAATCACTTTTTAGTACCTGCGGAATTTCACTGACAAGCATATCCCTGAACATGCCCCCACCCGCTGCGGTAATCGCAGCAAACAAAATAATTGAATAAGGACCCGCAGCAAGGGCATTGGCCTTTGCAGCCCCCACTGCCGTAAAAAAGCCAAGTCCCAGCGCATCAACAACCAGAATCAAATTTCGGATAGCTCTAAAACGAAGGCGAAGTTTCAAATAAATAAACGCACCGAAAATGCAGATGGGAATGTAGATGGGATTGGTCAACGCCACTGGAGGTGTAGATCCCAACATCACGTCACGCAGGACACCGCCTCCCACTCCCGTCACTGTGGCAAGGACTATCAGGCCAAGCCAATCCAACCTGTAACGGACGGCCTTTTCAGCTCCAGAAATAGCAAAGGCGAACGTTCCCAAAATATCAATGATGAGCAGCAACATGTGGCAAATTTAGCTTTTTCGGTAAATGGCAGCATTTATGTTGACTTTTAGCAGCAAGCGATATATATTTAACATGTATATCCCAAGCATGGTGCGTGGGGTGTTTTGGACAAGGAATCAAAATGAAATCTTTCAAGAAGATTGCAATGGCCAGTTTTTTGGCTGGTATTAGTAGTTTAGTTTTTGCCGCGCCTGGGCTCAAAGTCAGCGGCACCGACCTCACCTACAACGGAAAGAAAATTTTCTTTAGCGGCACCAATCTGGCATGGTCCGATTACAACTCCGATGTGGGCGCAAGTCCCCTCGACGAAAATGCATGGCGCAAAGCCGTTGAGGGCACACGCGCTGCCGGCGGCAACGCCATTCGATGGTGGCTATTCAACAACATGAGCCAAAGTCCAACCATTGACGAATCCACACACCTGGTTACAGGCCCCAAGGAAAACACCATAGCCAACATGAAAAAGGCATTGGACATCGCCGAGGAATATGGTGTCATGGTCAGCATGTGCCTGTTCAGCCACAACCTGATGGAACCCAACCAATGGGGACTCTATAACGAGAAGCTAGACATTCAGGCAAACACCTTGCTATTTGAAGATGCCGGCACCAAGGCCTTCATCGACAATGTCCTGATTCCCGTAGTCAAGGCGATTGACAACCACAACGCACTCATGACCTGGGAGGTATTCAACGAACCCGAAGGAATGACGAGCGAAGGTTGGACCACAAACAAACTAGACAAAAGTGTATTACAGAAGTTCACAAACAAGGTAGCCGCGGCCATCCACACCACAAATCCCGATTTGTTGGTTTCTACCGGCAGCGTGAACATCAAATATCAGGAATGGTGGAACGATGCGAACCTCATTGCAGCAGGTGGCGAAGCCAACGGAACACTTGACTTTTTCCAGACGCATTACTACCCCTACTACCAAAATGATGCCGTCTCTCCATTTGTCAATACCGCAGCCGAAATGGCAGCCACCTACAAGTACGACAGCAAGCCGATGATCATCGGAGAATTTCCTGCCAGCGGCTGGAGTGGGGACACCTACACTGCCTCCATGGCAGCAAAGACGCAGATTTCAACAGAAGAGGCCTACCGAAAAGCCTTTGACGGCGGTTATGCAGGCGCTTTGGCCTGGCAATACATTGGCGACAAGACCGAATCAAACTTTGGCGGTTACACCTATACGATTGCACCCGCTTTGACAGCCATGAAAGCCCTTGCAGCCAAGGAAGAAGCTTCCATCAAAATCAAGGATGTAACAATTGAAGCAGGCGGCGGAAATGGCATGATGGCCGTGACCTACGGTGACGACAATGCACAAATCGAATACCAAAAAACATTCGACCTATCCAAGGCAACAGCCTTTACCTGGACAGCCCAAAACAACGGTAAAGTCGATGCAGACCTCTACCTGATTTTTAAGCTTACCGACAGTTGGACATGGACCGAAACAGACGGAAGCTGTAGCGTACCTGCAGGCAAAAAGGTAACATGCTCCATCGACATTTCCAGCCTTGCCGACCGCAACAAGACATTGAGTGTCATCATTGCCAACTATGCCAAGGGCTACACCGGCACCATCGTCTATGATGACTTTGTGGCAGGCGATACTTTGTGGAACTTCAACGAAGACAAGTACGATGCCTTCAAACGAAGCTTCGAAAATACCGAGGAAATGATTCCCGAAATCAAGATTGTCTATGACGAAAATTATTCAAAGGATGCCCCCACGGCCATCACACACAGCATGACAAGCACGCACCCTTACATCGTCGTGAACAAAAAATCACTGGTTTTCCAAGTGTTCCATGCAGGACACACCAAAGTGGATTTGCTAGACCTGAACGGAAACCATATTGCCTCACTCCATAGCGGAAACATGGCTGCCGGCTCGCACACCTTCGACCTAAGTCACATGAGCAAAGGCCAATACATTGTGCGTGTCAAAGGAATGTCCTACAACATTTCTAAGCCAGTCATCCTCAAATAAAGCAGTTTAGGCCACCTCTAATAATTCATTTTTATGATTTGCACAATAACACTTCGCTCTAGTTCGTCTCTCAAAGATGCCCAATACCTCCAGTATTGGCCACTTCTCGTTCCTGCTNCCTGCTATCGCTTGGTTCTTGAACAAATCACTTGACCAAAGCAATTTTTAGAGGTGCCCCATAAAGGATTTGTTCTAATGAAACAGTTTGTTCTAGCGTTTCCCCTTTCCGTTTCTAAGGAAGAAACCTTGGTGTTTAATGATGTGGTTAAAATTGATGCATCCACAGAAAAGCTTTTTGTTCCAGGCTGTGGCGTGGAGTTTAATGTAAAACGCCTAGACGCTGCAGAGGGTGTGGGGGAACTTTTTCAGCAGAATGGTGAAATATCTTCTGATGAACTGTTGGGCTTGAATAACCACAAGTCATTGCTTTTCTTTATAGGGAATGTTTCTGGTGCCGAAGACGTTCGGCAAGTAAATGGTGCCATAGCTAAGGTGTTAAACCTTATTGCCAATGATACTTCCATTGCTTTAGGTGTGTATATGCAGCAAAGTGGCTCGGCCTGGGTTAAGCGTAGTTTTATGGAATTTTTGGAAGACGATTCTTCGCCTATGGACCCGTGGATAAATTTTATACAAATTAAAAATACGGTTTATACTCTGGGTCTTGAAACCTTTGGACTTCCTGATTTGTGTATGGATGTGGGGAGCGTTTTTCCAGAGGGTGATGACAATGAAGTGGAGCTATGCCGTGATGTGTTGAATGCTACGGCGGATTATCTTTATGAAGATGGAATTCCGGCAAAGTCGGGAACAGTGGTGGATGATGAAATGGGTCATAAATATGAACTCCGCCAGGAGTTGAAGAGCCCTTTTGCCAAGGATGACCCCGAATACAATAAACAGGGTATGTTTCGCTTATTAAAAAAATAATTTCGGAAAATTTGTTTTTTTTAGTTGTGCTTTGTAATTTATCGGTACCCTAGAGTTGTGCTTTAGGATTTTTAAGAAGTTGAGGTATGTTGTGAAAAATATTTATATAGCCGTTCCTATGGCTTTAATGATTGGGCTTGCCGCTTGTAGCGACGATTCTTCCACAAATAACAAAGAAGATTCTAATGAATCTTTGCCATCCAGTTTTGAAAGTAACAGCGTTTTTTTGAGACTGGGTTTTGTAGACCCATCCACTGTGGTTAAGGGAACTGTGACCAACCTGAGTAATGGGAAAGTTTATAAGACTGTAAAAATAGGGCACCTGAACTGGACTGCAGAAAATGTGCCTGTAGACGAAGCATGCCCTGAAAGTTGGCATAGTGCCCGTATTGAAGAATGGGAAATTTTATTTGAAAATGTAGGGGGCCAAGAGGAGGCTCTTAATAAATTAAAGTCTACAACAGGCTGGGCAACAGGTAATGGTACCGATGATTACGGATTTTCGCTGCTCCCCACTGGGGCTATAGAACATACTCACCGATTCTCTATCGATTTTTGTATTTCTGTATCGGATCAAAATGATGATGGTAGTTTTCATGAAGTGGGGGCGGATAGTTTAGCTTTAATTGGGGCTGGTAGCAATGAAGATGGGTTATGTACTACTGATTATGTATTCTTTGATTCAACAGTTTCTTTTGTAGTGCCGGATAGGTATTACACCCCTACCGGTAAACGATGCATAGAGGACTATTACCCACGCTCAAGTGAAAAAATAGATGGGGATAAGATAACCTATGGAACCGTGGCTGACCAGCGAGATGGTCGCGTTTTAAAAACGGGAACGATAGGAAATTTAACTTGGATGCTGGATAATATGGTAAATGCGTATGCTGAAGAGTTCAATTTTTATTGGGATGAGGCAAAAGAGGCTTGCCCTGAGGGGTGGCGTTTGCCTACCGTTGCTGAGTGGGATTACTTGCTAGGCTATTCTGGAGCTGCCTGTTTGCCTTCGGACACTAATCGATGCATTATTGTTATGGATGACTCGGTGCTTAACATAAAGCCTGGTGACAACTATTTTGCCCTTGATGAAGTTGAGCCTGGGGTTGCATCTTATTCCTTTTATGATGTAGGATATGAAAAGAATATTGGTTATACCAAGGCTGGCATTCGCTGTGTAAAAGATTAAATCTGTTTTTACGATTATAATAAAAATCCTCGGCTATAAGGTCGAGGATTTTTTATCGTATAATATTATTGGTTTGGATTCTATCGGTTGCCCGCAGCGCAATGACAGTGCCACCGATGACTGACAACCGATAACC
>JABUUT010000001.1:111283-118163 GCA_021443045.1 Fibrobacteraceae bacterium | reverse complement strand
TCCAAAAGTTTTTCTTCTGGAGAAAAGGTAATGGCGGTTGTAGGTTCGTTGTTCATAGGCGGTTCCTAAAGATATATTTTTTTCAACTCGTTAGCTAGCTGACATTGTGAAGCTGCGACGGCTGGTGTGGCGAGGCAGGGAATTTGAGGCACTTTTTGAATTCTGCAACAGGCTGTTGCAAAATCTGCCCCAAGTTGGGGCAAAATTCTTTTTTCTGCATGAAGCTCAAAGATTGTATGAGACAGGAGTGTTTCGGAAGTTATAGCCATAAAAGTTCAACTCACGTTTTTACAGAATGCTTAAGCTATTTAAAGTCGCCCATTCTCGAAGATACTTAAAAGGGAAAGGTACTACCGTCAGTCTTTGATTGTTAACAAATACAGTATTCATTAGTGGCAAAAGTTGTTCAAAAAACATCGGAGCATTATCAACTGGTTCAATTTTACGAATGTTCACGGCATTTGCGACATTGACTTTCATACCATCACCAATAGTACCAACGAAATAGTAAGTTCCACCATCCTGTTCAAACATTTTGATGTCCAATATGCCTGACATTAATTCATCACGCGCTGTTTTATTTCGGACAGCATGAACTTGATCGAGTTTTAATTCATCTCTAATTTTGAAAATTTCCGGTATTGTAAACCATTGAGTATTTTTTATTGTATTCATCTGCCCAGCGGCGTTCATTACAATTCCGTAGGTGTCTTTTGAAGAAGAAAATACAGACATGCATCGAGTGTAATCGTTGAAATCAAAAATGTCAGTAGGGTCCTTTTGTTCAAATTTAAAAGTGCCGTCTGGAAGCACTGTCATAAAAACGATATGTTCTTTTTCATCTGCGTCATAAACTCGCATCGCAAAAGAAATTTTTTCGCCATACTCTAATTTCGACCAGTTATAGAGAGAAAACTTGTGATTTTTTATATCATCCTTAATTATAAGTTCATTTATAACAGAACGAATATTGGCCTTTTTACTTTTAAACACTCCATCTACAGTAATATGTTGTGTGGATACATCCTTATATTCTGAATGAGGGTCAACTTCATTTTTATACCAGTCTTTTTTGTGAATTAGAACGATATTTAGACCGTCTTTGATTTTGTTAACACCCACAACTGGTTTAATTCCAGAAAGTGTCTCTAATATCGGAATTATACCCTCACACAATTTTTTTGATTTGCTGTCTTTGACAAAATCTATGATGCGCAACTTTTTATTTGACAAAAATGCACGTTTCACAATTTCTTCTTCTTTTGTTTGTGCCACAGCATGGTCTAATGTTTTATACTTTGAAATATTTTCAAAATCTAAATGAGCAAGTCCGTTGAATTTTTCATTGAATCTTAAAATAATATCCGCAACAACACCCATTTTTGAGGCTTCAAACTTTGAAGCATCCTTTAAATTCAAAAATTCAATGTCTGATTTATGAAATTTTTTCTGTCTTTGAATATATTCTTCGCCTTTTGACTCTTTCGTTTTTCTTGCTAGGGTATGAAATTTTGAAAATACAAACCTTGGATATGATTCAAAAGGCTTTTTTTTTGAAAAATAAATTTCATCCTTTAGTTTAATGGAAGTGAATGTATGTACAGGAAAGGTTAGTCGCATTTCTTTTGATATCGATATTTCCAAGCATGAAACTTGCTCAATGGAATCATCCTTGCCTTTGGTTAACCAATCTGCGTTGTAACAATAAAGATGGCCTGTAAGATTATTTATTCTAAGGATTGGATTTTTAGCGTTTCCAAGGGAATTAAGCAACAATTGTAAAATCGTTCTGTCATCTACATCAGAAAATGAAATTTGTGGCAAGTATAACTTTGAAGCGTCATCAGCCTGCTTTATACAATTAAGCAGTAATGAACGATTTTCCTTGCTTTTTTCCATTAAAACAAAAAAAGAATTTCCTGATTCAAAGCGAACAGAAACCACTTTTTTTTCCATTAAAGGAAGATCAAGGCAATTTGATCCGTACTTAATTTTTTTTTCGTCGGTTGACACCTGGAAAATATCATAAATCTCTGCAAGCGCATTTCTGTCCAGAGAGTATTTTAATTGATTTGTTTTAAATGGAGTCATATTTACACCAGGAACCTTCTTATGGAATCTTCCGCTTTTCGATTTGCCTTCATTTTTCCATCATCGTAAAGCAATGCAGGAACGGCTAAAATTTCAACACTGGCATTATACACTTTGCATTCAAAAATAGAATCTGCCATAATGTTTACAACAAGGACTTTTGTGCAGTCACACTTGCGTGCTTTTGCAGCAATTTTATCAATCATTTTTTCTCTTTCAACATCAGAGCCCATACTCCAATGTTTGAAATCGACGTAATATGGTTTTCCCGGAACCTTAAAATCAAATAATTCAAAAGCTTCTAGATCTGTAATTTCTTCTAATTTAACATCAAACCATTTAGAAAAAATGAACCAACCTACGCTTTCTCCCAAAGCACCCTTATAGATGTTATTCCAGAATGTAGGCACCATAATGTAATCATTCGGTTCAAAATCAGTCTTGTATCCATTTTCAATAAAATGCTGGCGTATTCCAGGATGACTCATGAACTTATCTAATTTGCATTTTGCCGCCGATTCAACCATCGGGTAATCAGGCCCTGGTTCAAAAGATACAGTCACTTTTTTGAAATCATAGTCTTGCGAAAAATACAATATGTTTGATTTTGAAGGTAGTTCTGCATAGAACGAGTTTTTGCCGCTTTGATTTAATTCTTCCTTGGAAATGGTCGGGTGTTTAAGCGCAAAATCTCGAAGTTCTTTCCAACGTTCAACATTGATTTCAGTCCATGACCCTTCATTTTTACTCATAACAGCTGAAATAAAACTATTCACATCTACAGATTTATTCGATGCTTGCAATTCAAGGGATGCATAGACTATATCTGGTGTTTCTTTCTTTTCGATGATATTTAAAAGCGTTTTAAACTCATGATTTAAGATTAAATTGTCTGTAACCCTATGATCAATGTTCTCTGCAATTCTTGAATCTGCAAAAATGTAAATGTTCTTCGATTTTCGATTTGTTCGGCAAATTCTACCAATAGCCTGAATAATACTTCTTGTTGCAAAAAGTTTTATGCTTTCACGGTTAGATATTTTTCCGGCTTTTCTAAAAGATTGTTTTTGATTTGCAAAAGCATCAAAACCTTTACGAATATGCTGCATAGCCAAATCAGATGAAATTTCACCATGCTGCTGCAAATATTCAATTTGGAACAGGAATTTGACAAAATCTTTCTGTGTCAGCTTGTCCACATTGATGTTCACAAGTAAATTTGTTGGATTATCCAAGTAAATCGCGTCGTAATCTTTTTCAATACCCTTTCTGCTACCATTAACAGTCACCAAATTTTGCATCAATCTGGCAGGAATGTTATATTGCAAGTTTTGCCCAGCACCAAGGGTTGCGTAAGCGGATACGACAAATCTTTTTTCACCTTTTCCTAGTTCATCAGAAATTTTTCTCTTATTTTCATCAAAATCTTCGGTGGTGAGCCATTTTACTTTTTCTTCTGCTTTTGGGTCTAGGTTGCTAAATAATTCTAGTAATACATTTCGATGAAGCGAGCCTTGATTGTTTTTGGGATGAGTTGTTAAGATACACAAAAAAGATTGAATGTCATCATTTTCTATAAACTTCTTGTAAGCAAGAACAATACGATAATATCGTTCCTTATGAAAACCGGTATCATTTTGAGGAACTGCGTCACATACTTTACAATACGCCTCCTTCGCTAATTCCTCATCATCATATATATTCAACCAAGTTTTTTCATCGCAATTATCACGGGCTTCGCTTCCTAGAAGTTCAGCATGAATAGAAACATCTTTATATCCATCCTGTTCGGAATAAAACTGGTCTTTAAGCCGATTTCGATCGTCCTGGGACATTTCCCGAAAGTTTGCACCCAATTGTTCCTTCATGTAATCTAGGTTGAAATTGCCTATCACTGTTGGAATTGTCGCCGTTGCAGAAATACCGATAACCTTAGCGCGTTCACAGGTATTTAACAGAATTTTTTCAGGTGTATTATTAAACGCAAACATCATAATAACCGACTCTAAATCGTTCATTATGTCATTTACAAAAGCATAATAGCGAAGGCCTTTGGCAAAAAAACTTAAATCAAAGTCTTTAGCAAATCCCGAATCACCTTTTTTTCGGATATCCTGCAATATCTGGTTTTTCAGGAATTTTATATGGAGGTCTTTCAAGCGGAATTGCTTCAAAACGGAACTGACTGCCGCTTCATAAGAAAAATCACCGTCATCGATGTGATTCTCGGCTCTATAATAGAACATATTGCTGGCAAGTCTTTTCACGCCAATCTGGAAAAAATTAATGAAACCTCTAACTTTAGATAGCATCATTTGGATGCTCACGGAGGAATCATTTATTTTTTCATCTGTTATGCGAATTTCGTTGCGAAATTCATTTTCATTTAAGGAGACTGAGATAAGTTTGTTGTCATTTGTTATGGCGTGGTACTGATTATCCTGGAAAAGAAAATTTTTTGACAAATCCTGATCGCGATGGGTTCTAATGTCGTATGAAAGGTTGTATTTTTCAAAAATTTCATCAGACGCGTCCTTAAAACCTTCAACAATGGAATCTACCGATTTATTGCCATATTTCTTTCCCTGATACCAGTTAGACTTTCTCCACAATTCTTTTTGAAATTTCTTGGATTGCAAAAAAGAATGGATGTTCAAAAACAGGTCAATAAAATCAATCTGTTCACGAATGCCGTCATCAATAATATTGTCTAGAAAATCGCTTTTCGTTGCATCAAATTCATCGATAAATACGACGGAACCATCCATAATTTTATTGGCATAGAAAAGATATGGCGTTTCAACAAGGGTGTCATTTTTTGTAACAAATTTTTTTGCACTTAGGATGATGATTTGCTTTTCACTTGTTTTTGTAGATTCGTACAAATCCCCAAGCCAATTCCATCTTTCATCTTTTTTTACCGCTGTTTTTCGATCTTCCGTTTTATGAAATTCACTTTTTAGTTGCATTTCAACTTTGTGGCGGAATTCTCGTTCTATTTTTGTGGCAAAAGTGCATTCAAGGCTGGAAGAAAAATCGATTTCTCCATTTTGGCGCAATCTACGCTGTTTGACAATGTCTTTTAGATCTTGAAAGAAAAACTTTGTTTCTTCCCAAGCAGCAATATCCTTGGGAACTCTATCATAAATACTAGGATTTTTTGTAAATCCATCAATGGCGATATCTGCGTTTGAATTTAAGTATAGGAACTTTTCTTCGAATTCCTTTTTCTTTCCATTCTTTTCAAAAAGGTCTCTAAGTTGTTTTTCTGGAAGATTCTTTTTAAGGTTGGTGATGAAGAAATACTTTTTATCCTTGTTATCCGGATTTAGAGAGGCTTCGTAAATATACTGAATAACATTATGCGTCTTGCCAAACCCAGTCGGCAAGTCCATCAAAAATAAACCATTAGAAAGCTCATTTTCACAATATGATTTAATGATATTTTTCATTTAACAACCTTAAACAGCTTTATCGCATCTCTTTAAAGAAAACCACGTCCTTTCACCAAAGCCTCAAGAATCATTTTTATTTTATCTGCTCGATAAAATTCAACTAATCCCTCGGAGTTTGCATTTGTTATCATCCCTACAAATTTTATTTGATTTGGTTCAATCAGCATTACAGCTCCGCCACTAAAACCATCAAAATCATAATTTTCATCCAAATCAACATAAATTCTTGATTTAAAATCATTTACCTCACAACTGTAATGAGCGGATTTTTCAACTATTTTGATGTTGTAATGATTTTTTTCATACTCAGGAAGAAACTCCTTAGATGGATAACCATACATAAATAACTTGTTATCAGAAGATAAAGAGTTTAATTCAAAAAAATCTGATTTTATACCTGCATTACACGATAGAGATTGTTCAATCTTGTAAACTGCTATATCTTCTGCTTCATCCATACCTGCGACAAAATTTTCAGAAGAAAGAGGAATGAAACAAGACCAATCTGCTGATGGCACGCACAACTGATTTGGACTATATTTGTTTTCATTTCTTACTTGATGCTTTGTAACTACAAAAAAATGTTGATTATTATGTACAACACGAATACCGCTTCCCGTAAAGGTATACTTATAGGTGGGATCATTGTTTTCATAGATAACAGGAAGAACAAAAATTTTCATTATATCGATGGCACTCATATTACACCTTCTATAAATCTATGCTCAATTTGAATGTGCGGCTTTTTGGACCAGGGCGGGGCACAGGGTTTTGATCTGGGTGCGGGCGGTTTGGGCGATGCGCTTGCATTCCTCGTAGCAGGTGTAGAGGTCCACGATTTTCTGCTGGATGGACAGGGACGGCACGGGGATTTGGACACGGCACATTTCGGACCAGTCGAAGGTTTCGCGGGCGCTGCCCCAGGAATTGAAGCGTGCGAACCCATTGAACGAATCACGATTCAGCAGGGAGAATAAATACTCGGGAAGTAATTCAGAATCCTTGCTGACTCTAAAATTCAAATATGATGAAGAAACGATAAAAGTGCTTTTCGTGTTGTTCATTGCCAATGAGATTTTATCGCCATTTCTTGATGTGACTGAAACATAGGAAAATTCTTTGGGTTTCAGCAATTTATATGGTGTCAAGGAAACTCCGTTCATATCGGCTTTAGTTTCAATCAGTTCTTTCAGATTACTTATTCCGCGGACATCGTCGAGGGTGTATTTGCCTTGAGTGTTACGTTCGTCGCATTCCTCGATGTAGTCCCCCAGGGGTTTCAGGGGGTATTTGTTTTTGCAGTCCACGATGAATGCCTGGCAGCTTTTGGAGAG
>JABUUT010000001.1:104971-109620 GCA_021443045.1 Fibrobacteraceae bacterium | reverse complement strand
TTTTTCCCGCAAGGTTGCCTCTAAAAATACAAATTTTCCAGCATTTATCGGGGGTTGATATGGCTCCAGGGCGTTTTTCTTTAAATTCGGGGTAGGCCACCGCCGTGATGGGGGAGCGCATCGGCAAACTAGCGGAAAACGGCAGTTCTTCCGTTATTGAACTTGAGAATGACCGGGTTCGTATGCACAGTAAAGTTACCGTCCCAAGCACCGCGGTACAGATAAATTCCGTTCATGTCAAAAGCCTTGTAGCTGGTTCCTGGGGGCACTATTTGCGGGAGTGGAGTAAAATTCTGCTGGATCCCGAGAGGATTTTCAGTCGTATCCGCCAGACCTTCGGACATGTCAATCTGGTACTTTTTTTGCGGAAGACGACTTGCCTCTTCATCCGAAATACCGCTACCACCTCCGTATGCGCCCCACCCTAGACACTGCGAGGGATCTGTATCGCAAACTTTTTTATGGCTAATGTTTCTGTTATTCATATTTTCCGATTCCGGCAGAATTCGGTCTATCAGGTGCTGGGCGCTATCTCTCGTCAAGTCAAAGAAGCCCCACTCCTGCCACTTCATGAACTCGTAGCGAATCACCTGCGTTATCGTATGCGAATATGCGGCAGGATTTGCAATGTCATAACTTGGAATAGCGACATAAATCTGACCAAAACGAGGTTGTGAAAAGACCGCAAAATTTGTATCGAGGGTCGAATAATATGCAAGACCCTTTTCCAGCGAACAGTTTATATAGGATGTGTCAACATCGCATATTTTTGTTGTATCTATGTTCAGGTATCCCTTTTCAAAGAAGATACTCCCCGAAAGGGTGAAGATGTTTGACCACGCCAAAGCAGCGAGGAATATGATGCAAGAGAATAACAGTTTCATACCACCACTCCTTTGTTAAACCATGTCCGTCAACGGGATTGGACTGAAATGCACCCGGTGGATGGTCAATCCATTTCCCAGATAAACTTTTTTTGCTACAAACGAACCATACACCGTGTTATTCACCTGGCCGAGCGTCAATTCGCTCCACCGGGCATGAATCGTTCCTGCCCAATCACCTTCGATGTGGATGTAGCCGGGAGCGTACTGTATTAATTTAAATCCTTTCGCGACCGTTTGCAAGTCCGAATTGACAATTTGTGCTTTCCAGTTCACAAAACCATCGACAATGAGTACCGTTTCGCGACCTGGATTTACAAATTCCAACCTTCCTTCCATGATTATGCTCCCGGCCTTAATCTTTCCGGTGCCAATTTTGAGAGTTCCTCCTGAGCGTACAATCAAATGCCGGAAGGCCGCATCACCGTCCACAACGAAAGTCTCCCCAGGATTTACGGTCTTGTCAATCCAACTATCCTTGTTTTCCAAAGAATGATAAGCATTGTCAGAAACGACAAATGGCCATTCGCCCACGGTGTGCATATTAGCTGTTCCGGTTATGGACGAACCCGCACCCAATTCCGGAGAAATCGAATTTGCCGGCAAGGAATAGATGGACACATCTCCAACAACATGGGCATTGTTACGCAACTGGACTCCACCCTTCGAGAACACGCCACCGAACGTAGAGTTTGTCCCCAACGACACGGCATAATATGGCAACGGAGATTCTGAAGCAATCTGACAATACCCGTGCATTCCGGAATAGCAGGTGACGTTGTCAGCGACATTGATATTTTCAAAGGCGAATATGGCAACTAAGCTAGGAGCGTCCCATGCCACGATTTCTCTCGGATCTGCAACCGCCGCGTCGTCATCGGAGAAGTTGTACGGATCAGTTTCTCCTTTATCGACATAGCCATTGTGGTTCAAGTCTTCTTCGCCGTCAGGGAGACCGTCATTGTTCAGATGGTCTGAATCCACATCCATTTCGGCCCTTTTTCCATCACCGTCGATATCTGCATAAACTTCAGTGCGGAAAAGAGTTCCTGCTGGGTTAGAATAAAAATCATAATCTCCCAATCGCGATAAACGTGTTAAATCATAGCCCATTATATTCACATCCACCGGTTTTTCAAATGGTTCCTTGATAGTATACGAAAATATCTCCACTTTGTCCTCGATGCCATCCCCATCAGAATCTTTATTATGAGAATCAGTATGGAACCTTACTTCCTCATCAAAATCAACAATTCCATCTCCATCAGAATCTATATGAACACGATAATCACTCATTTGTACGCTCGTAACATTTTTAGGAACAAAATAACAATTAACAGAGATATTTGGGGATTCATTATATGTCCATCCCACTTCTCCTCCGTTATATAGATTTACACGATGCACTTGAAAGCGATTTCCTGAGAACCTATAACCATCAACAATCATAAAGTGACCGTTTTGCAAGTACAGTATTGGACGCTTGGCGTCAATATGCTCCATAACAAAATCTTGGTCAAAAGGAGCAAAATTTCCAAGTTCATTTTCCAACTGAGATTTTTCTGTTAAATTTAAGGCCCATTTCAAAGCAACCTTTACCTCTACATCATAAGCACCACCCATATTTCCAAGCGCAAATGGAGATATCACCTTATCGCGTTCATTCCTTGAATATATTCCATAGGCAGTAACCTCGTTTTTAAATCCCACTGTTTTTCCATAGAATTTGATTTCATCCTGTGTCAAATTACCATGATAATAATGATTGAGGATCTGAATAGCCACAGCCCAGCAACGCCAATCAACTTCAAGGAAAAGAGTATTTCCACCCCAAGGATTTGCATAATCCCTTTCATTCCCCCTTTCGTAAGAATCCAAATTCGCGTTATATACAAATACATCAGGATGATCCCACGATATCTCGGGGAATTCGGCCAATTCACCCCAGTTGGGAACAAGCATTCTCGTATCTTTGTGCACACCATAATGGGGAACTTCATTCAGATATTTTTCTTGACTGATATCACCGCAAGTTTGTATTTCTTTTGTTTTCCAAATTGAATAATGATCAATCCACGGATTGCTCACGGCATACCTATCACTCCAAAAGACAATGCGGACACTCCACTCATATTCCCCAGCGCCTAAAACCATATCATGGAAAGTCAACGGCGTAAATTGGTCAAAAAGAATCGAGCCGTTCTTCCGTCTCACCGTCAAATTGTAACCTATAGCCCCCTCCACAGGATGCCAAGCAAAACGAATAGTACGGCTTTGGTCCGCACCCTCCAGACATAGCATTTCGTTGTCAATGTAGGAAATCGGCGCAGGGCGTTCAGTCGTATTGATATCATAGCTCGATGAATAACTAAACCATGTTCCTTCAATTAGCTTGTAAAACACTCCGTTTCCAGTAGTTATATAATTCCAGTTTTCATCATAGGATCTAGAAAGGCCATAATCATACCGAATCCTTGTATATTGGATATTCGCCTCGCGTGCATCCGCAGCCAAAATTCCTTCGTTGAGACCCCAAGAAAGGTAGTCCATGGTGCCACCATTGTAACGAAGGAGAACTTCACCTGTAGCACCCATCGGAAGCGCGGGCTCTGCCGCGATGACATCATCATCAGGGCAAGTCAACAGTATCGTGCAGATACGCAGGCGTTTGCCGGGTCGCAGCACGGAGCTCGACATGACTTTCGAACGAACTCCCGTATTCGTTGCCCATTCTAACGAAACTTTACTCAACTCAGCAGGTGTCATCCCATAGTTTTCTATTTCAATCCACGCGGGAATCTTACCCTCAATAAAGTCCTCAGGCTGCACGCCCACAAAACGCAGACTCGGGACAACCGAACTCGGGTCTGTATAAGAGGTACCACCTATCAGCATATCTTCCTGATAAACGCTATAATTGAGCGCCGTCGTGAACGCAATTCCAGACGGATATCCGTTCTCGCTCGACTTCGGCAACGGTTGCCAGTCGGTACGATGAATTCCAACGCTTATACCACTCTCATTAGGAAACGTTCCCGTTCCAAGCTGAGGAATGACCATTTTTACGGCAATATATTCGCCGGACTGATCAGCAATCATACAGTTCCAGCCTTCCGTATAATAGGTATCCAATGCATAAATCTCTGACGTATTGTTCTTTTTAAACAAAATATTAATGGTCACGTTGTCATAACTCTGACCGGAATTATTAATGACACGAACTCGCAGACCGAGCATATTCGGATTATACGTTTGTTCATCCTTTACTTCGACACTAACTTGTGCAAACGACAGTACAAACGACAAAAGAATGCCTAGGCATACTAATCTCATAAAATATCCTCCACACTCCCCTAGCACCAAAATTTTAACTAAAGAGTTTCCCTAAAAATATAAAATTTCCCAGCATTTATTGGGGTTAAAGTCGATTTCAGGGTGATTTTTCTTTTAAATCCGGTTACCCCCGCTTTTGTGGACCCTTGCGGCCCTCATTTGCCCTCCAGCACTTTCCAATGTCCGTTCTTGTCGGCCCCTACCCGTTCCACAAGGCCATTTTCCTGGAGTTTCTTCAAGTGGCTGGCCATCGTATCCCTGTTTTTCCCCGTAATTTCGGCCAATTCCGCATACGTTGCACTGGGATTCTCGCGAAGAATTTCAAGAATCCGCTCCCCCAGCGAATTTACAGTCGGATTTGCAGTCGGGTTTGCAGTCGGATTTTCCAATACCACCCAACAGCCGTTCTTGTCTGCCCCCACCCGTTCCACA
>JABUUT010000001.1:99856-104094 GCA_021443045.1 Fibrobacteraceae bacterium | reverse complement strand
CCACGAAGGAAGCCTCACCAACGTGGCCTGGCCCGTGGGCGATGCATCCAAGACCGTGGCGAAGGTGATTGCGGTTCCTGGCAAGCTGGTGAACGTGGTGGTGAAATAGACGAAAGAGATGTCAATATGTTCATCCTGAGTCCTTCTGGGTGATGGATCCACTTCAGATCCAGCAGCATTTTGTAGGAGTTTTTTTTATTTTCATTTTGAGACGATGCGGCAAAAGTGGCATCAATCCTTTAAATTCTCCGAATCAATGCTCAAAAGCACTCCAAAATGAACATTTTACAAAAAAGCACTTGACTTTGTTTTTTTTTGTTTACATTTCTTCATAAAAGAGGTAATATATGAAAAAAACAATTCTAATTTTTTTTGCACTGGTTGCCCTTAGTTTGGGCAAAACACCTGTTCAACTTGCAAAAGACGGTGCTTGTTTTTGGCCTGCCAACAAAACCGATAAAGAAACAGAAGAAGTTGTCATAAAAAAGGGTTGCCCTCAATACTATTCCGAGAAAGCAGATGGTTGTTCCGTAAAGTTCTCTACAAAAAGGATTACTGAAGATGATGAAGTTTTTGAAATATTGATTGCAGACTGGAATACTACAGAGATAACGGTAGATGGAAAAACTAAATTGAAAGGAACAACAAAGTTTGTTGTTGATACGAGAGATGGAGAGGAGGGTTTGTTCCCCTTTGAAATCACTGTTGGGTGCAAAGGCCAAGCTTGTAAATTGTCTGAAAAAACTATGACATCTATGATGAGTGAAATTGCCAGCATATTTGGTATTTATGATTTGTCTGGTATGGGAGGAATCTGGAATCGTACTTTCTCCATAGATAAGGAAGCTGCCAAATACTATGTAAACCACAATGTTATGCAAGAGACCGTAAATACTTTAATGATGCAAGCATTGCTTAGTGACGGTCAAAAAGTTTCTTTAGACGCAATGGACCCAGTGTATTTTATTTCGGTTATGAGTTTATCAGAAAAAGAATGTCCTAGTTTGAAAAATGAATAGCATAACATGATAACGAGGAGAAATAGTGTTTATAAATCCCAAAGAAAAACTGCGCGACGTTAAAATCGTGAATGAAAAGGAAAAGAACGATATAAAAAATTTTTTGCAAGGAGCGGTTTACTATTGGTGCAAAAATAGAAAGAATGAACGTTTTTCTCTCCAATCTTTGATGGGAGGCGAAAATTTTTATTGGGAAGGAACTCCATTGATAAGACTTTATGAGGAACGGAAGAAAATATGTGCAAAAACTGCGATTAAAGAGGCTGCGAAAGCTGCTGGTTGGTTGCTTAAAACCGTTCTGGCGAAAGATAAACGAAAATTCGATTCGAAAATAGAGGCCCGAAATAAATCATACTGGTGTGTAGATTTGAAAAATTCATCTGAACAATAATTTCCCTTCAATGTTTTTTTACAAATGAAATTGTCGCTTTTCCGACAGGAAAAATCCGACCACTATAGTATTTATATTTTCTTTTGAGGATTCCTTTAGCCGACGTGTCAGCCATCGAACAAATCATCGAGCGTGATTGTGTTCATGAAATCGCTAGAATAGGCATTGTAAGTGAGTCCGTATGTTGTTACGAGAGTGCTGTGGATTGCGGTCTTGCGAGAGACTTGTCGCTGCAAGAGGTTGGTTCTGTGAACAAGGGTCTTGTGGTAGTCGCCAGATATGGTAAAATCTTCGCTGTAGAACTTCATTTCGCACAGGTTTACTACGTTGTCCTTACGAGAGATGATAAGGTCTATTTGTGTTCCAGTCTGTTTGCCATCGCCCTGTAGCGACCATGAGGATTGTGTCGTCGTGACCCCTGCGATTTGCAATGCGTGTTTTATTTGACTTATGTGCCTAAAGCACAAATCTTCAAAGGCGTAGCCTCGCCAGGCATTTATTTTGGCGGAATCAACATTGTTCATCCAAAATTGCGGTTCTAT
This sequence comes from Fibrobacteraceae bacterium, assembly GCA_021443045.1. GTDB lineage: Bacteria > Fibrobacterota > Fibrobacteria > Fibrobacterales > Fibrobacteraceae > Fibrobacter. Next base: position 102,142 of record JABUUT010000001.1, on the reverse strand, counting down.
GCTCTTTTGGCCTTCTACGAACCGAAGGTAAAACAGGCAGAATGGATCGATTAGCTTATAGTGGACTTTTCGCTTGCTTTCGCCGAAGGGGACATATTTTTCGATGAAGTCGCTAGCAACAAGGGCGTTGAGCTGCTTGGATAAGTCTCCATTGTTGGGCAGCTGTGTATTTTGAGCAATGTCGTCGCGTGTAAAACCGTTACGACGAGACGACAGAAACCGGACAATACGTACCATGTCTTCTGGTCTTGTGAAGACAGATGCGAATAGACGAGAATACTCGTTTTTCAGTTTTGCATTGGTATCAAAAAACAACGCATCGATATTTTGGGCGAGGCTTTTACCTTTTGCCAAGTAGGTCATGTAGTAGGGAATGCCGCCAAGAATCATGTTGGCCTGGGCTATATCGTATCTTGACATCTGAATGCCCCGACTTTTATAGAAAGCCTCACATTCGGATAGCGCGAAGGGCATCAACTTGATTTCGTAGGTGGTTCTGCCATATAAACCACCATGGTTGTTGACAAGATTGTCTAGCATCCATGAATTTGCGCTACCGCAAACAATAAGCATCAGGTTTTGTCTATGGCAGGCCCAAGTGTTCCAGAAACTTTCCAAAGCGGTTATGAAGCCGCTTTTGGGCGTGTCCATCCAAGGGAGTTCGTCTAAAAAGACGACCTGTCTTTTGCCGTCATCCCTTTGTTGGAGGAATTGCTCCAGCATAAAGAATGCTTCAAGCCAGTTCTTGGGATTACGTTTTTTTTTCATACCCTGCAACTGGAGCGACTGGTAGAAATGCTGAAGCTGTTGCTTGGAGTTGTTTGATGCTCCTGTTTCGTCTACCGGGCTGAGTCCGGCGTGGCGGAATGTAATCGATCCTTTTAGAGCCTCGTCTATAAGGAATGTCTTGCCTACGCGACGGCGACCATAAACGGCGACAAATTCGGCCTTGTCGCTGGAATACAGCTGTTTTAGTTCGCTAATTTCTTTTTTTCGACCAAGAATTGTCATAAAACCCTCGCATAACCCGCTACGAACTACAAAAAAGACGTTTCGTAGCGGATTATCTCAATGCTTTGAATATAGATTATTTTCGAGTGCCAGTAAAACTCTTTGGCAAAAAAACGTACAACCCATCCCATTCACAGTTATGGAGTTGGTCATGGTACATCGCGCCGACTCATGGCTTCGGCATTCATGCTTTTTTCAATCCTGCTTTTCACGCTACCCTCCGTACCCCAGTTCCTTGAAGGCGGCCCTGATCTTTGCGGTGTTTTTTTCGTGGGCTTTCAAAAGTTCGCTCACTTCGCGGCTGGCGGTTTTTAGGGTGGCGTCGTAATCGATAGCGGAGTCACGGTCCACAAATTCGATGTAGCGGCTGGGCACCAGGGAAAAGTTGTTTTCGCGAATGGTGTCGATGTTTACGCTCTTGTAAAGTTCCGGCTCTTGGTAATTCGTGCCGTCGGTGCCGTTTTCCTGCCAGATGTGGTAGATGGCGGCGGCTTTGGAAATCTGCTCCGGGGTCAGGGCGAACTTCTTTTTCTGCATGTTCTTTACGGCGTTGTTCCATTCATCGCCGGTCCAGCTTCTAAGATCCATAAAGAGCACCTGGCCCGTGCGGTCACGGAGGGTGCGCCCCTGGTACTTGCCGCCCTTCTTGTTGCTGTTCAAAATCCACAGGGTCACGCTGATGTCGGTGGTGATGAACAGTTCACGGGGCAACACCACGATGGCTTCCACCTTGTCATTTTCCAGAAGTTTCTTTCGTATGACTGGTGCGGTTCCGTCGTCATCGCCCAGGGCGCCGTTTGCAAGGAGGAACCCCGCCACGCCCTTCCTTGGCTTCAGGTGGCTCAGTATATGGAGAATCCATGCGTAGTTGGCGTTGCTGTCGGGGGGCAGCGCATAATCCACCCAGCGGCTGTCGTTTGTGTTCATGGTGTCGCTGTCGAACCAGTTCTTTAAATTGAAGGGAGGGTTCGCCATGATGTAATCGAAAGAGATGCCCTTGTGCAAATCACGCCGGAAGGTGTTCTCGTTTTCTTCGCCCAGGTTGTGGCTGATACCCCGCAGGGCAAGGTTCATTTTGGCAAGGCGCCAGGTGGCGCTTTCCTTTTCCTGGCCGTACACGTTGATGCGGCTGATGTCGCCTTTCTTGGCCTCGATGAGGGCGGCACTCTGCACGAACATTCCACCCGAGCCGCAGCAGGGGTCGTAAATGGTGCCGTCGAAGGGCTGGATAAAACTTGCTATCAGTTCCACCACGTCGTGGGGGGTGTAAAATTC
>JABUUT010000001.1:96772-98329 GCA_021443045.1 Fibrobacteraceae bacterium | reverse complement strand
CCGTGGGCGGGCTGTTCGAGCAGACATTACCGAGCCGCGCTATATGCGCTCATCGAGCGGCATATAGTAATTAGTAGGTGGTAGGTTGTGGTTGGTTATCAGTTATCGGTTGTTCTTGGTTGGCAATTCATAGCCAGCATTTGATGAGGTCAAGCTCACCCCAAAAAAAGCAATGTTCTTTGCAAAATACGGATAAAACATCCATTCTTTCCACTTTTATCCGCCCCATGCGTCAAAAATCAGGGCTATTCCACGAATTATCCATGCCAAAATACGGATAAAATGCTCTTTTTCACCCTCCTTACACGCCCCACGACACCTATTCAACTTCCAAAACAGCCTCAAAATCTCCAACGGGGCGTGTAAATCAACCTTTCCGACACTATTTTATCCGCCCCACACTTAGCTTTTGGGATTTTTAGCCAAGCAATCCTCCGATTTATTCGCTCCAACACTTCATTTTACGCATTTTCGCGCTTAAGGCACTGCCAACTCTTCCATTTAGCCAAATTATCCTAATAGTACAGCCCTCCGGCAATCATTCACCAACAACCAGTCCGTTGTCACGGTCGATTTTTTTATATATATTACAGTTATGCGAAAACGGTTCCTTTTGAGCTTTCACGACTTTAGCGTTTGGAATTATCAGGCCATGTTGCCGATTCTTGACGAGATCAAGGAACTCGTGGGTAAGCCTTTCAGCATCCTTGTTATTCCTTGTACCGAGGGTGCCGACAACAATGCTGTAGCTGGTTTTAGGCAAGCACTTGCCAAACTTCATGACGAAGGTTTTGAATTGGCCCTTCACGGGTATAAGCACAAGGCGGAGTTTAGCCAAGGCCGAAGTTACGCAGGGCTTGTGGCTATGAACATCACGAACCGTGAAGCCGAATTTGCTGGGTTAAGCAAATTTGAATCCGGCAGGCTTTTGCAGCAGGCCGCTTTGGCATGGAACGAGCTATTCCACAATGATACAGATGGAGCCGAGTTTTTTCACCCGGCCGCCTTTGTGCCGCCGACTTGGTACAGCAACAAATTTTTGCCGCAACAGGTGCATGCGCAAAAGATGCTTTACGAGGGTCGTGCCACACTGACAACAGTTCGCAATCGCCGCGTGGTTTCTTTTGTGGCAAGTTTTGCAGGCATTCCCAAATGCTCCGAAAAAATGGCCTTTGCTTTTGCAAACTTTGTTCTCAAAATGCCCCTAGGCATTCCCCGCATCGCTCTGCACCCCACAGATTTTCCACGGTTAGAAAACCCCATTCGTGATTTACTACGCACAGCTATTAGCCTTAGAAAAATTGTCGGCTATGGTGAATTAAATTGATTTTTTTCCAAAAAAAACAGCAAGACTTGTTTGTCTTACTGTCCTTTAACATATGAAGAGGCTTTTTACATTTCGGCTGGAGTTGTGATTACGTCACCTTCTCCAAAGCCTGGCATTGTTTCGCCTTCACCACTGCCGAAGCCGGGGAAGGTTGTGCCTCCTTCGCCTCCAAAGAGAGTGCTCCAGTCGAATGTGGAATCTCCGCCCATGCCAGGGATTGTGATGGTGGA
>JABUUT010000001.1:93976-96644 GCA_021443045.1 Fibrobacteraceae bacterium | reverse complement strand
GAATCTCCGCCCATGCCAGGGATTGTGATGGTGGAGTCTCCGAAGAGAGTGCTCCAGTCAAATGTGGAATCACCCATGCCTGGGATTGTGATGGTTGAGTCGCCAAGGCCTGGGATTGTGATGCCTGGATTTTGGGTTTCTGTGCCTTGGGCAGGTGTCTGCGATTCTGTGCCTTGTGTTGGTGTTTGGTTTTCAGTACCTTGGGCTGGAGTCTGTGTTTCAGAGCCCTGATCTGGAGTTTGGGTTTCGGTACCCTGTGCCGGGGTCTGGGTTTCTGTGCTGTCGCCGGGTTGTTGAGTTTTGGTGGAATCTGTTTCAGCAGGGGTTTCTGTGACAGGTGTTTCGCTGTCGCTTGGTGCTGTGCTACTGCTGCTGTCGTCGCTGCAGGCCATTAAACCAGCAACGGCGAGGGAAATGGCTGTTAAACCGAATTTTTTTAACATAATCGCTCCTTAAAAAAATACACCTATCTGAATATATTATAAAAAAAAGGGAAGCTTTCGCTTCTCCTTGAATACATGTTGTTTTTTATTGAAGAAAATACAACGAATGTTATCTTTCCGTTACAATTCGGGGATGGTCACTTCGTGGGTGATTTTATTTTTAGCTTCGTCTACAATTGTAATCTTTATGGTTTGACCAGCTTCGGGTAGGCGCTCGCCTGCCAGAATCAGTTCTCTTGGTTCTGAATCGTATTCCACGGCAATCCATTTGCCCTTGTTATCGCGGGCCGTTATGGAATTGCCATCGGCAATGCCGGCGTACTGGTACAGCACAGGTATTTTGAGGGCGGGCTGATGAACTCCGCCAATCATGGTGGTTGTCCAGTAGGCAAACCCTAAGGTTGGAGCTTCCTTGTCGTCTACCCAGGCAATATCTCTTAGCTCGTTGGCGCTGGCACAGCGTTTGGCTCCGGCTGTTTGCTTACTAAAGTAGAACCAGTCTCGTGTTGTTTCGCCAAGCCAGTAAAGTGGGGCATTGGCTGTTTTCTTGTCGATGCAAACATCCCATTTGCCTTTAAATTGCATACCCTTAGGATGGAATTCAAAGTAGTCTAGGCTGTCTGTATGGGTGCGTATTACGGCTATTGCTCCTATGCTTGTATCTTTGGCGACTGGGATGCCTGAGATTCTTTGGGTGATGGAGGCATCCCCCAAGGTTAGGTTCCAGTTGAGGGTGCCTTGGTACTGCTTTTTGGGATAAACTGCAATAATGTTGTCTTCAGCTTTGCCTGTGCCTGTAATCTCGGCGCTGGCATTGTATTTGATAAAGCGAATGTCGGGTTTGGTTTGCAGAACTTTTGAAACCAGCATTGCTTGCTTGGGGAATGTGGCGCACATGTCTTCCACTATGGTTTCGTTCTTTTCATTGAGTGCGGAGAACTTATAGCCGGAGTTGCAGCGGAACAAATCGACCATTGCCTTTGAGAGGATTGTGTACAGAGGGGATGTTTGTTTTTTAACGTGGGTGATTGGCTTGTTGTTCTTGCACTTGGGGTGGAAGGTGAAATTCCTCTGTGTCACGTGTCCTGCATAGTCTTCCACTTCAAGAATGTAGGTGGAGAGGGGGCCGATTTTGGCATCGATGTAGTGCCAGTCTCCTGCGGTGTCAGCTTCTTCTGCCCAAAGCAGTTCATCTCGGATTTTTAAAGCGGTGGATTGGCGAAGGGTGTCTTGGATTTTGCTGTAGATTTTTTCGCCGTAGCGGAAAAGTTCAATGCGACGGATTGACATGGGGTTGTCTTTTGGTTCCCGGGCGTAGTCTACAATTTTTACGGCCATGGAAAGATTGAACTCATTTTTAACAGGGGTAACGACGCAGCCGTTTTCAAAAGCGTTTCGGTTGGTAAAGGCTATTTCGTTGCCCTGCCAAACGGCTACTTCAAGAATTTGCGGGGCTATGGTGTCGGGGCAGAGAACGCCGTTTCCACAAGGGGATATATTTCTGTCTCCATCTAAGCGGATTTCTAGATGAAGGTGGGGGTTACCTATTCCGGTGCTTCCTGCGAAGGTGAGGGTGTCGCCTTTTTTGTAGGTGGTTCCTGGCTGGACGCTAACGTCATTTCTTTGACTGGCGTACTGCTTTTGGGAGATAATCTCGTCTAGTTTGCCAAAGCTGGCCTGGTGGGCGAACACCCAAGTTTTACCACTCTTGCCTTGGTAGTACATAACTTTTCCGTATCCGTATGGTGAAACTTTAATTTCTTTAACACGTCCGTCTTCGGGGGCGAATACGGGCCAACCTTCTTCCATGTTGGTGGAGTAGTCAATGCCCATGTGGTAGCGTGTGCCACGATTTTCACCAAAGGAGGAGGTGAGGTAGGCTGTTTGGCTGAAGGGGGAGTAGACTTCTTGGTCGCCGGCGCCCGCGTTGAGGTCAGATGCTTGATTTTCCAAGGATTCTGCTGTGAATGTGGTGTCGATGATGACATCGTCTTGGGCAAAAGAAATGCCGATAAAGAGGAGTAGTGTTATTATCCAAGCCATAGTGACTACAAATGTAGTAAAAAAGTAAGTTTTTGAAAGGTGTTTGTTGGTTAGGTGGCCTCTTTAGAATGAAAATGGTTATAAAAGAGTCTATGAAAGAGTCTATGAAAGGAGCGAACTCCTGTGCCCCCAGGAGTTCTCATCTCCAGTATATAGAACAGAAAAAACCAGGCTGGTGCCTG
>JABUUT010000001.1:80174-93130 GCA_021443045.1 Fibrobacteraceae bacterium | reverse complement strand
GGGAAAAGACGCAGTTTCATTACACCGTGGTTTGTGGTCATGATGGCGATGGTTTCGCCAGCTTGTGGTTTGTCTAATTGGTTAAACATTTTATCTCCATATTTGTTGTAACTTATTGATACTCAATATAATATAATCACTTTTACATCAACCTTGGGCAAAATGTAGTAGAAAACAACATTTTTGAGCAGTGAATGTCTTTAAAATAATCTACATTCTTATTTTCAGAAGGACCTAGCAAAGGAGACCTTTTGGAAAAAGATAATTGTAAAAGAATAAGAGAGCTGCTTTCTGCTCAAGCCATGGAATGGGCTCTCGATGAAATGGCGGCGAAAATTGCCAAAATCCATCCATCGGCAAATGATCTGGTTGTTCTGGGCATGGCCAGTCGCGGTATTCCCTTAGCAAAAAAATTGTGCACCCGTCTTTCTGACAAATTTGGAAAGAACGTTCCTTGCGGAAGTATAGATGCTTCGTTCTACCGCGATGATTTTCACTATCGTAAAAAAGTTGGTTCCACAGAAATGCGAATTACTGAAATGCCTGCTTCTGTAGAAGGCAAAGTTGTGATTCTTGTGGACGACGTGCTCTATACGGGGCGTTCAGTTCGAGCTGCCATGCAGGCTGTTCTTGATCTAGGTCGCCCGTCTTACATCCGTCTTTGTGTGCTGGTAGACCGTGGCCATCGGGAGTTGCCCATCCAGCCAGACTGTGCAGGGCTCTCTGTAGAAACCGCACAGAATCAGGAAGTTCGCGTGATGATAGAACCTATCGACAACGAAAATTCAGTTTATTTAGTAGAAGTGGAGGATCAACCTTGAGCTCCTTGGAAACAAAACATCTATTTGGTTTGCGTGGTGTGTCTAAGCATGACATTCGCATGATTTTGGACAATGCAAAGCAGTTTCGTGAAATTTTGGAGAGACCGGTAAAGAAGGTGCCTTCTCTCCGTGGCATGACTGTGGTGAATTTATTCTTTGAAAACAGCACTCGCACTCGCACCAGCTTTGAACTGGCAGAAAAGCGGCTCTCTGCTGACACAGTCAATTTTACATCTTCCAATTCTAGCGTTAAGAAGGGTGAAACTTTGGTAGACACCCTTCGCAATATTGAAGCCATGAAAATTGATATTGTTGTGGTGCGCCACAAGGGAACTGGTGTTCCAAAATTTTTGGCCGACAATAGCAACGCTATTATCGTTAATGCTGGCGATGGTGCCCACGAACACCCCACACAGGCCCTGCTAGACATGCTGACCATTGAACAAAAACTGGGTACACTGGAAGGCAAGAACATTACCATCGTTGGCGATATCCGCCATAGCCGCGTGGCCCGCAGCAACCTCTGGGGCATGACCACCATGGGCGCTCATGTAACACTCTGCGGTCCTAGCACCTTGGTTCCTCGCAATAGAGAACTTTTGGTAAATCCTGAGGTGGGTAATGTAACCTGGGAACCTGATTTGAATAAGGCGGTGCAGAATGCTGATGCGATTATTGCTTTACGCCTTCAGAAAGAACGTATGGACGATTCTCTGCTTCCCAGCATGCGCGAATACCGCAATACTTTTGGTATAACCCACGAGATTTTAGAGAAGGCCAAGGATAAAGTGTTGATTATGCATCCGGGCCCTATTAACCGTGGTGTTGAATTAGACAGTGAAATTGCCGATGGCGAACACTCTGTTATTTTGGAACAGGTTACCAATGGTGTGGCGGTTCGCATGGCGGTTCTTTACCTTTTGGCTGGAGGTCGTGCCAATGGCTAATGTGATTCTAAAAAATGTGCGCCCCTTTTTAAACGGCAAGTTTGCTGAACCAACTACTATGAACTTGGTGGAAGGGGTGTGGACTGAAAATTATGTGGATTCCAGAGCAAAAGTGATAGACGGTAACGGGGCCTTGGTGCTCCCAGCTCTGTTTGGTTTGGGGCTCGATTTTAAGGAACCTTTGCGTGATGACATTTACACCTTTGATGAAGGTCTTGAGGCCATGCGACGTGGTGGATTTTATGGAGGTCTTTACGAAAGCTCTGCAAACCCCATTGACGATGCCTCCAAGTTGAGTGCCATTAAGCAACTTTGTTCAAAATCTTCCTTGAACCTTGCATTTTTAGGAGCCTTTAGCAATGGCTTTGAATGCGAGGAACTGGCCGAAATGGTTGAACTCTCTGAAGGTGGCGTGGTTGGCTTTGGTGATGGAAACAAAAACTGTTCTCGGAACCGGTTTCTTCGACTGGCCATGGAATACGGTGCTATGACCGGCAAACGCTTTTTCTTCTTGCCTCTGGATTCGTCATTGCGTCATCATGGTTTGGTACATGAAGGGGCTGCGGCGGACACCTTGGGCATGAAGGGAATTCCTCGCATTGCAGAAACTACAGCTGCCTTTACGATTTTGGAAATGGCTCGGTTCTTAAAAGTTCCAGTTCATTTTAAACAAATTAGTTGCGGTGAAACCTTGAAACTTATTGAACGGGCTCGGGAAGATGGGGTGGACGTTACTTGCGATGTGGATTTATACCACCTTCTCATTGATGACAGTTGCTTGTTCGACTTGGATTCCCACTGCAATGTGGTTATGCCGTTCCGGGCCGCCGCCGATAGGGAAGCCTTGTGGAAGGGCTTGGAAGGCGGCGTGGTAAATGCAATTAGTGTAAACCATGAGCCTGTACTTCGCCAAGACAAGGAAGTGAACTTTGAAGATGCTGTGCCGGGGGCGGTTTCCTTGGAAATTGCCCTCGGGGCTATCTGGAAACCGCTGAGAGATCGCCTTGGCGACGCTCGCGCCGTAGAACTCCTTTCTTCGGCCCCGGCTAAACTTGCTGGAGTTTCCCCTGCAGAACTTAAGGTGGGTGCCTCGGCCAATTTGGTTATGCTGAATCCCGATGCACCCACCAAGGTTGCTCCATCCATGTTTGCCGGTCAGGTTCGAAATTCTCCACTTTTGGGAAAAGAAGTTCCATCAAAAATTATGGGAACCTACCTGGGCGGTCTTTGGACTGAGGTCTAGCCTATGATTGAACCAGGGCAGCTTCTTTGGCTGGGCTCTATAGCCATTATGCTTCTTGTTCTAGTGGTTCTGCTAGAAGTGCATCGCATTAACTATCGTCGTGAAAACGAGGAAATGTTTGGCTCTGCTGAGTTTGATGAAAAGATTCAGTCTTTTCAGTTTACTCCCAAAGAAACACGAACCCTGGAAAAGTTGGTTCGCGCCTCCCACTACGAGAACAAGGATGCCGTTATCAATTCATCTAGCCTTTTTGAAGCCGCTGTAACGAACTTCTACGATTTTCGTAATGTTTTTACGGTTCGCGATGAAACCCTTCATGCTGTGGAGGTTCTTCGTGAAAAGATGAATTTTACAGCCTCTAATCCACTAACCATCATTAGTTCCACACGGCAGTGGAATATTGGAAACCGCATAGATTTCTTTTTAGGTGGTGGTAAAACAATGAAACATTCCGAAATCACCCGTAGGGATGAAAAGGAATGGTGCATTTCTTACGACGGCTCCTGTGGACCCCACTCTCAATTTTTAGGAAAGCAAATTCACGTTCGGTGGACCCGTCCTGATGATGCGGTCTATTCTGCTGAGTTGCAGGTTCGTTCTTACACCAACAAGGAACTGGTGCTGGAACATTCGTCAAAATTGGAAAAAAAGCAGCTTCGCCGTTGGGTTCGTGAAGTGGTGGATTTTCCGGTGGAAGCCTCCTTTTCCGACGGCACCGTTCAAAAGGGGCTTCTATACGACCTTTCGGCAGGAGGTATTTCCATTGGCCTTCCTGTGGAGGTGGATGGGGGTACAAAAATCAGCATTCGTTTTACCCTTCCCAGCTTTGGGGAAGAAAACGTTGAAATTGAGATTTTGCGCTGTTTAGGTCATAAAAATCCTAAATATCCTGACTATTTTACCTTAACCGCATCCTTTGTGGGAACCTTCGGTTGGACCCAAGAAAGGGTGCTCCAGTACATTTTTGAGGCCAATAAGAAGAAAAAATGGGGCAAAATGACCTAAGATGTTAATTTTCAATGAGTTAGGTGAATTTTTCGCTTGACATTTGGCTTATATAAAGGTAGAATTTAGGTAGTACTGTTTCCGATCGGAGTTTATTTTGGCATTAGGTTTGATTGCAAAAATTCGTGGTGAACGCGAAACTATCGGTTTAGATGTGGGTCACTACAGCATCAAGTACGTGAAGGTTTATCACAACCATCGCGGTGACAAGGTTGTAGTGGATGCCGATCTAGAGCGAGTTCCTGAAGGCGCTATTGTAAATGGCGAAATTCAGGGGGCACCTTCAGATAATGGTGACATGCCCTTGGATGGAAGCGAAGCACCTAAGGAAAAAGACAGTTATACTCTTCTTAGCGAAGCCCTTACAAAGCTTTTACTTCGCCACCCCATTGATGATAGCTGCGACATAGTTGCCTGCGTTAATTGTGGCGCTGGTGCAGGTGGTGTTCTGGTAGATAGATTGTCCGTAAAGATTCCTAAGGGCGGCAATGAAGATGCCATTATTCTTCAGACTGCCCAGTCTCGTCCTCCCTTTGATGACCAAGACAACGTGATTGACTACGAAATTGCTTCTAGGGACAATGAAGATGTTAAGGTAAACGTGGTTGCCGCAAAGAACGCTTTGCTGGATTCCTGGGCTCAGTTCTTTAAGGTAAAAGGCATTAAACTGTCGGCCATGGATGTTGATATTTTTGGTTTGGTCAATGCCTACATGGCTACGGCAACGGAAGAAGACAAAAATGAACCGGTTGCCATTTTGAATGTAGGTGACAAGAAGATGAGCATCGCCTTTATCCAGGATGGCCAGTTCCACTCCATGCGTGCTATGACCGGAGGCTCTTTGGACTTGGTTATTGCCAAACTGGGTACGCACCTTCGCATTGATGCCGACAAGTGTCGGGAAATCTTTGAAAAGGGCGATCTTGGGGTAGTGGATGGGTTCTCCGAAGTTGAAGTTGAAGCGGCCCTCAAGCTTGCTTACGAAGATTTGATGGGCCAAATAGAATTTGGTATTCGCTACTTCTCTACGGCAGAAGATTCCAAACAACTTAACAAAATCCTCATTGGCGGTGGTGGCGCTGCTATTCCAGGCCTTAAGGATTATATTGCAGAAAGTACAGGCATTGAAACCGACACCATTAATCCATTCCAGTATGTGGCATGTGATTCACGAGTGTTTGGCGAAGGTGGCTTGTCCATTGCTTTGTCTAACATTTACGCCCCAGCTTTGGGCCTTGCAATGAGGAAGTTCTAGTATGGCGGCGAAAAAAGAAATTAAAAAGGATGTTTGCATATCCATCAACCTTTTGCCAGCGGAGTACCGCAAGGCTAAGAAGGATTTTTCATGGGCTACAGACAGACGCACTATTTGGCCAACAATTTGCTTTATTGTTGCGGCCGTAGCCCTGTGGATGTTCAACAATCACATTAACGATACCCAAAACGAAATGAATTCCGAGCTGACCCGCATTAAGGAAGAAGTGGAAAGAGAACGCCCTCTTCTGACCAAGATTAGCGACCTGGAAACAAAGCAGGGTATTATCAATACCAAGATTAACGCTCTCAAGTCTATTCAGGTTAGCAAAAAACGCTGGGTTGTTCTCTTTGAAAACGTTTCTTCCGTGTTGCCTCCAAATATGTGGCTCTTGAGCCTAGTGCAGAATGGGGAACTTGATTTAGAAATCAAGGGTATGACATTTGACTTTTCTGAAGTGGCTGACTATATGGTTAAATTGGAAAAGCAGGTTAGCGTTCAGAGTGTTTCTCTGGTGACCATCTCTACCACAAAGATTGATGGGGAAGAAGCCTACAACTTTACAATCAAAGTTATCCTGAAAAGGGATCTGGACTCGGAGGGATAAAATGAACAATATTGATTGGAAAGATAAAAAGAACATATACATGATTCTAATCATTGTTCTCATAATGGCGGCGGGCTATTATGCCTACACCTACATGTGGGAACCCTTTGATTTGGAATGCAAACGCTTGACTGGCGAAATTGAATCGGCCCAGGCTGAATTGGATAAAATCAATGCCAAAAAACACCGCCTACAGGAATTGGAACTCCAGCTGGTGGCTGCAGAAAAAGACTTTGAAAAGCTAAAGGAAATGTTCCCTGAAGAAGAAAAGGTTCCTCTGCGGTTGCAAGACCTTTACTCTGTGCTTCGCAGCTCCGGTGTGCAGATTCAGAAGTTTAACCCAGAAGGGCAGGCAACCAAGGAACATTACATAGAAAACCGCTATTCCATTTCTGTGAATTCTGGGTACCACATGTTGGGTTACCTGTTTGCTGAAATTGCCAACTTCAATTACCCGACTGCAATAACCAACTTAAGGCTTAACCGCTATTCTGGTATTGCCCAGGAATTGCAGAAGGCCGAAACTCATGGCTGGACTCCTATAACGGTGTCTGTGTCTTTTAATCTTACCACTTATACATCAAAGAAGGTTGCAAAATGATGAAACGTGTATTCCTTCTTTCCGTAATGTTTGCTGCGGTGGTTAATGCCTCCCAGATTAAGGATGTTGAATTTGTTTGCGATGCAAAGAAATGCCAGATGGTGTTTAAGTTTGCCTCTGCAAAGGAGCTTCCTACCTTTTTCCAGAAGTACGATGCCGCAGGTAAAAAACTGACCGTTGGTTTTTCTGAAACAGACTTTGCCCTTGGTGAAGGAGCTTTTGCTGTTGATGAAAATTCTGACTGGGTTCGCTCCATGAAAGTGTTCAAGGAACAGTATCGTGGAATGAATTTCCTTAAGTTGGAAATGACTGTTGGTAAAAATCTTTCTTCCGACAAGAATGAGATTGCCCTGGAAAAGTCTAATTTTCTCTTGAAGCTTAAGGGTAAATCGGGCAAGGCTTGGACGCTTTCGAAACTTTATGCCGACCGCAAAAAGGCTGCCGACAAGCAGGCTGCCTTAGACAAGAAAGCTGCAGAAAAGGCTGCCTTGGAAGAAAAGAAACGTTTGGCTGAAGAAAAGAAAGCTAACGCATTGGCCGAAAAGAAACGCCTTGCCGAAGAAAAGAAAGCAGCAGAAAAGGCTGCCAAGGAAGAAAAGAAGCGCTTAGCTGAAGAAAAGAAGGCGGCGGAAAAGGCGGCTGCAAAGAACGCCAAGGAAGAAAAGAAACGTTTGGCCGAAGAAAAGAAAGCTGCAGAAAAGGCGGCCAAGGAAGAAAAGAAACGCTTAGCTGAAGAAAAGAAAGCAGCGGAAAAGGCTGCCTTGGAAGAAGAAAAGCGCATGGCTGAAGCTCAGAAAATGTTGGACAAGGCTTCTAAAGAAGGTGGCGCTGTTTCTGCCCTGCTTCCCAATGTGAACGAAATGACCGTTCTCATTGGGTCTGGTATGGAGCAGTTCCGCTTAGTTGCCGGCGAAAAGATTTCCATAGCCAATGTTTCTGAAGTGGACAAAGCTTCTGTTATTACAGTTGCCCTGGCTGGCCCTCCGAAATCTCCTATTTTTAAAATAGGCTCTGGTTCCATGGTAAAATCTGTAACCTGGGGGTCCAACGGCCTTAAAATTCAGTTGAACCCAGGTGCAAAGCCTGCTGTAGTGGTGCAAGAAGGTGCCTTAATCCTCCAAACATCGGAAAACGCCATTAAACGTGATGGATTCCTGTACTGGTCAGCACGGCCTAACGGCATTTTTGTTCGGGATTGGATGAAGGGCAGTGCCGACGATTCTCCTAATTTTGCAAACTTTGTACAAAATTGGGAAAAGGGAAGTAAAAAGCTTGTTTCTGGAGCACAGACTTTCCACCTTCGCCCTGTAGTTCGTGAATTGATTGTGGTTGCCGATGAAATTGAACTTTACGCAGCTCCAAATGAAAATTCTCAGGTGCTCCAGCGTTTGGTATTCGGTGATCGTCTTTCAAATTTGGATTTGACAGGCTTGTATCGCAAGGTGCAGTATGGCAACCGTGTAGGCTTTGTAAACAAGCGTTCTGTGGGCTATATTGACGAACTTTCCTCCATTCAAACAGAACGCTTGAAACAGGTAGACAAGGAACGTGGTGAACTGACTGACTCGCAGAATAAGCCTGGAAGCCAGTTGGAAGATCTCTATGAAGATCGGGTGGTTTACAGTTCCTTTGGTCGCAGAGATCCCTTTGTGGAAATCAAGGGCCTTGTTGAAGAAGGTATTAACATAGACCAGGTTGAATTGGTGGGCATTATTTGGGAATCTGAAGTGCCTATGGCTATTTTGGCCGAATCTAAAAACCCTGCCGTTTCTTACACACTTAAGGAAGGTGATAAGATTTTGAATGGCAAGGTGCTTAAAATTACACAAACTGACGTGCTCTTCCTTATTCAAGAATTTGGCGTGAGCCGTCGCTACTCCATGGGNCTTCCCGATAAATTTGGGGGTCAAAAGTGAAAAAAATAGTTAAACTCGTATCCATCCTTCTTTTAGTTGCCGGCATGGTTTCGGCCTTCGGCGCTCCTGCAGAAGGCTCCGTTGCCCCCAACAAGAAACTCTATGACTTTACCTTTGTGGACACCGACTACGAAGCTGTTTTCCGCTCGTTGTCTTCCACTGCTGGTGTCGACATTCTTTTGGCTCCAGATGTAAAAGGTAAGATGAGCCTTAAGGTGACCAAGAAAACTTGGCAGGAAACGTTGGACATTATTTGCGAACTGAATGACCTTACATGGGTAATTCAAGACAAGTATATTACCATTCAGCGCCAAAGCACTTACCAGGCTAAGCAGAAGAAAATTGCAGATGAATTAAAACAGGAAGAAGAAAACTCTCCTTTGGTTCGTCGCAATTTCCAGGTTCACCATGCCAAGGCTGATGAATTGGTGAAGGTGCTTGAAAGCATGAAGTCTAATCGTGGCCGCATTACCGTTGTGGAACGTAGCAACTCCATTATTGTTTACGATACAGATGCCAAGATTGAGCAGATGAACAATGCTTTGACAGAATTGGATGTGGAAACACTCCAAATTATGATAACGGCAAAACTGGTTGTTGTGAACAGCGAACTTGCTCGTGAACTGGGTGTAGACTGGACGGCCTCAATGGGTACAGCAGGTCTTGTACCCGGTGCGGCCACTGCGGGTAGCCCTGGAGTTGCTGGTGGTTCTAGAACAAGTGCTGCCATTCAGTCTTTCCCTCATGGTGGCGTAACTCCTGCTGTGGAAGGTGCTTCTACCGCAATTACGGCTAGCGTTCTTGATGGAAATGTTCAGTTGGCTATTTCCAATTTGATGGGAGATGCTTCTACAGAAGTGCTTGCCTCTCCTCAGGTTTCTACTTTGGATAACACTGAAGCTCTTGTATTTATGGGTGACAAGGTTTCCATTCGCGTGATTGACGATTCTGGCGAATCTTCTACACAATTGGTGGAAACCGGTATTAAGCTTACTGTAACTCCACATGTTTCTGGTGACAACCGAATTCTTTTGGACTTGCATCCAGAGAACAACTCCTACGACTATGACTCCAAGGGTGAAATTGTGATTAGCACCCAGGAAGCCAAGACAAAGGTTGTTGTGGCTGATGGTGAAACGGTGGTTATCGGTGGCCTTACCCGTAACGAAACTCAGGAATCTGAAAGTGGTATTCCTTTCTTGAAGGATATTCCAATACTTGGCAACCTGTTCAAGTATTCCAGAAAGTCTGTGATTAAGAAAGACTTGGTTATTTTTGTAACGCCACGTATTATTCGCAACTACATGGGTAACATCGAAGTATCTGAACCTTCTGACGAAGTTTCTGCAAAATCTGCTCCAGTTGCCAAGCCCGTTCCTGCGGCTGAGCCTGTTGCTGAAGAACAGTCTCCAGTTGCCGAAGAACCTGTACCAGAGGAATCTGCACCTGATCAGGCTCCTGCTGTTGAAGAACCTGCTGCAGATGCCAATGGTTCGTGGTAATTTTTAGAGTTGACTTAAAGTTTCTAATAAAAAAAGCACACTTCAATGAAGTGTGTTTTTTATGAAAGGTGCTTTTAGAGTAGTCCCGCTATTGAAAAATAACGTTATCGAACAACCAGTGTGGCCAACGCCAATTCTTGGGCAATGCGAGTGGAGCATTTGCCACTTTTTATTTCGTAGTCCAAATCAGCCAATCGACGAAGCACCCGGCATAGAATTGGCTTTCGCCACCGACGGGCACATTCTGGGGCTTTCCCTTTGATGCAAAATAGAAATTCATTTTTTCCCATTTTGGCTGCGGCATCTTTAGAACTCATTCCCTGAGCCATGAGGGATTGTAGCTTTAGAAGATCTAGGGCATAGTTGTACAAGGTACTTACAATGGTAACCACGTTAACACCGCTATTCAGCATTTCGTTTAATTTGCGGGTATATGCCTTAACATCTTGCATTCCAAAGGGGTCTTGAATTTCGTAAGCAATAATGTCGCGCTGGGGAACCACCATGATTTTTACCAAATCAAGGGTAATTTTGGCGCAGTCGGGTTTATAGAGAAGAATCTTCTCTACCTCTTCGCACACCAATTTGGTGTCGGTCCCTATGGCTTCGGCCAAGTAGGCACAAGCGTTGGGCTCAATGGGTTTTCCAAACTGGCTGGGAACCATCTGGGCTATCCATTCTGCCATTTTATAAGACTTGGGCTCATCAAATTTTTCAATGGTTGCAACTTTTTTGAACACTTTATAAAGTTCATTGGAGGCTGCAAGAGACTCAAAGTCAAAAAGAATCTTGGGGTCTACGCCACTACTAAGCCACTTGGCTAATGCTTTGGTGTCATCAGCTTTTAGCGCCTCGGCGTTGCGTACCACAATGACCTGCTCTGGCGAGAACATGGAAACGGATTCACATGAAGTTATAACCACATCGGCAATAGAGTCGATGTTGGTATCGGTGGCATGCAGAATCTGCTTTGCCATGGGGTCGTTTACCTGATTTCCAAGGGCTTCGGTGAGAAATTTTTCTACTCGTTTGTCCTTGGAAAATTGGTCTGCGCCAATAAGGGTTACTATCATATTACTTTATTTGTAATCTATGATTTCAAATTTGTTAACACCCTTGGGGGTAGAAACTTCTACCACATCACCACGCTTTTTACCCATTAGGGCTGCACCAATAGGGCTCTTGAAACTGATTTTACCGTTTAAGGCATCTACGCCTTCTGGAGATACCAGCTGGTAGACAACGTCCTTCTTGGTCTTGAGGTTCTTTACAGTAACCGTAGCACCAAAACGGATCGTTTCTGAGTTGGTGTCGAATTCCACGATAATTGCATTGGCAATTTGGTCTTCCAGCTTAGGAAGCTCCAGGTCTATGTGGCCTAGATACTCCTTGGCGGCATGGTATTCTGCATTTTCGCTAAGGTCGCCCTGCTTACGGGCTTCTTCCATTTCGTCCACAACACGGGGACGCTCTACTCTCTTGAGAAAGTTATATCGTTCGACAAGTTTGTCGTATGTTTCTTTAGTACAAGGTGTTTT
Organism: Fibrobacteraceae bacterium; assembly: GCA_021443045.1. Taxonomy (GTDB): domain Bacteria; phylum Fibrobacterota; class Fibrobacteria; order Fibrobacterales; family Fibrobacteraceae; genus Fibrobacter. Next base: position 81,695 of record JABUUT010000001.1, on the reverse strand, counting down.
AGCCATGCTCCTAAGTTAGCTTTTTTTTTGTTGCTGGAGTACTATGTTTATGATTTTAAATGAAGATTTGCTTGTTTTTTGCTTTAAACTATAGTTTTTTGGCCCTGTAAAAAAATATATTTAGGGGGTAAAATTTAAACAGGAGTTGTTATGTACTCAGTATTGGAAAAAGGCGGCGTATGTTCCCCTAAGGGTTTTACCGCTTCTGGCATTTGCGCTGGTATTAAGGCTAGTGGAAATGCAGACATGGCTTTGCTAAAAAGTGAAAAAGCGGCCCGCTGCTTTTCGGTATTTACTACGAATAAGGTAAAGGCTGCACCAGTACTTTATGACAAAGCTGTTTTGGAACATGCTCATAGAGCATCTGCAGTTATTGTAAACAGCGGCAATGCCAATGCTTGCACTGGCGAACAGGGGTATGCCGATGCCGAACGCATGGCCATACTTACAGAAAGTGCCTTGAACCTAACCCCCAAAAGTGTGCTTGTTTGCAGTACTGGCGTAATTGGCCACCTGATGCCAATGGAAAAAATTGAAGCTGGCATTCCAAAGTTGGTGGAAAAGCTTCACGCCGAAGCTTCTGAAGAATTTGGTCGAGCTATTCTTACAACAGACCTGGCTTTAAAATCTTTGGCTGTGGAAATAACCACATCTAAGGGAACTGTGACTATTGGTGGCGCCTGTAAGGGTAGTGGAATGATCCACCCCAATATGGCGACCATGCTGGCCTTTATTACCACCGACGTGGAACTTCCAATTGATTTCTTTGCGGAATTCCGTGCCAACATTGCTGATTCCTTTAACGCCATCACAGTGGACGGTGACACCAGCACCAACGATACTTGCTTCTTGTTGGCCAACGGCATGAGTGGCGTAAGCTACGACGATATGTCTCTTTCGGAGCAGGGCGAATTTCGTGCAGCCTTGATGATAGTGATGAAGGAATTGGCTAAGGATATAGTTCGCGATGGGGAAGGTGCTACAAAGCTGATTGAACTTTGTATTGAAAAGGCTGAAAGCCATGAAGAGGCTTTGAAGATGGCTCGCTTTATTGGTACCAGCAACCTAGCTAAATGTGCCATGTTTGGTGAAGACCCAAACTGGGGCCGTATTTTGAGTAGCGCTGGTTCTAGCGGTTGCAACATGGTGGCCGAACATACCGATTTGTTCTTTGGTGATGTGCAGGTGCTGGCTGGTGGCCGCCCTGTGGATTGCGATAGAGAAAAACTTTTGGCTGTAGTTCGTCAGCGTGAATACAAAGTAACACTGGTGTTGAACATAGGTTTTGCCAGCGCCAGCGCCTTTACTTGTGACTTGAGTTACGATTACGTGAAGATTAATGCAGAGTACACAACCTAAGTTTGTGGTTGGTTATCAGTTATCAGTGGTGAGGTCGCGACAATGTCGCTTTGAGGAGTGAGCTCAGGGCTCATACCTCTAGGCGCTTGCGCCGAACCTGATAGGTTGTCAGTTATCAGTGGCCAGTTATCGGTATTTGCATACTCATATGGATATTCTGTG
>JABUUT010000001.1:74657-79845 GCA_021443045.1 Fibrobacteraceae bacterium | reverse complement strand
TAAGCTGTCCTTCGGACAGTTCCGCCAGCGGCTCGGTCATGGACAAGCAAGCTTGTCCGAGACTCTCGCCTTGGGGCGTAATCGGTCGCGGTGCTCCTCCAGAATGACAATTCCAAAATTGCTCCAGGAAGACTTCGATTACCGATAACAGCTAATTAACCACTAATTAGTCTTTTAAGCAGCGAATGCTGGCTCCAAATTCGGGATTGAGTTTTTCGAACTTGGCTATGTCTTTGTCGTAGTACAGAACAAAGACTTCCCCTTCGGTGGTCCAAAACAGGGCTTTTTGGCCGGCTCCTTCGTATTTTCGTTCCTTGAGCGGTACGTCACTTTGGGCCAAGTGGGCTCCGCCCGCTTTTGCTCCAAAGCCGAATTCATCCTTGCCGTTGCCGTAGTTGTTTGTACCCTTGAGAGGGTCCCACCCAAAGCCGGCCTTTAATTTTACACCAGGCTTCTCTCCCACAAATTTTAGCAGTTGCTGAAATTCTTCTTTGCTTGGTATGTGAAAACCGTCCATACAGGCTTTCTTAGCACTTTCAAAATTGTAGAGTCGCCCCCAGTTGTTGCACTGCAAACAGAGTGAACCGTTGGCAGTTGCAAAAACCATATTTTGTGCAATCCAAGTTTGTTCTCCGATTTTTACCCATTCATAACTCATGCCATCCCGAGGGTCCTTGAAACTTCCGCTGGTGGAGGGCTCCCCGTTTTCTTCAAAGTATTCGCCAAAGTCTACTTGCTTTCCTTCCCTGTAGCTGGCCTTTGACTGCATTTTTCCATTCTTGTAATATTTTGTCACAAGACCATTCATGTAACCGTTCTCATAAGTCATTTCTGCTTGTAACGTGCCATCTTCGTAGTATTCTTTGGCAGGGCCTTCCTTGCGGCCTTCCACATAGTTTGTTTCTTTTTTCACATTGCCATTTTCAAAGAATTCTTTTTCTAATCCTTGCTTTTTATCGTTTACATATTCTACTTCGGAAAGTACTTGACCATTAGGGTAGGTTTCGGTGCGAACGTCTTTGCAAGCGGTAAGGCTGCAGAGGGTAGCCAGGCTTGCGATAAAAAACAGGATTGTTTTGTTCATGTGAATATGTTCCTTTTTTTAGAGGTGCCCTTTAGAGACTGATTTTTCCAGAGGTAGCTAGTAGACCAATGGTGTAGAGCATACCGTCGTAGTAGCGCCAGAATTTACTTGGAATAGGCAGTTCGGCAAGGTCTTTCACAAACTGCCGTGTTAGAGGGTTGCCTTGCACAAGTGCCTGGCAGGCCGCGGCATTCATGGCTATAAGGCCGGGAGTTGCGTTGCGTGGTGTTCTTGGATAGAGTCCGCCGTCAACGGTAAAGTCGGAAACATAGGGCCTGCGACCTTCAAAGAAAAAAAGCAATCTTTCGCAAAGTTCCCTTTCTTTTTCGCTACCGCGGAACAGGGCATAGTCTAGGCTCAAGTTGAGAGCCACACGCCAGGCATCTCCACTAAAGCAGTTGCTTTCGGGAAACCAGCTCATTGATTTTGGAGTGCCGTCATATTCGGCGTAGTCTCCGTAAAGGCCTGTAATAGGGTGGGCTGCTTTGTTTAAAAATTCAATGCTTTTTTCGGCCACTTCCAACCAGGCTTCGTCACCGGTGGCCTCGGCAAAGGCTCGGTAGAAAGCGATGGTGTGGTAGCTTGGGTCTGTAAAATCGTTGCCCAGCACCGGAGAAAAACGAATCATCTTTTGTACTGGATCAATGATGGGGCCAACCAGTTCGTTGGTTTCCTTATGCATCATGTCGTTAATCAGAGCCTTGGCATCTTCTAGAAAGTCTCTGCGATTAAATTTTTTTGCAGCAATGAGTAGGGCCGCTGCAAAATATTCTTCTCCGTCTGGTGCAGCACCCGGGTCCATCATGGAAAAATCGGTGGTGGAAACTTGCCAAGAGAAAAAGCCCTTGTGAGGACCTTCGTGGTTTTTAAGGTAGCGTTTGGAAAAGTTCCAAAGGTTGCTGAACATTTTTTCGTGGCCAGTGCAGGCGGCAATGAACATACCGTAACTCATACCCTCGGAGCGAATGTCGTCGTGGCCAATGTCGATAATGTAAGACATTGTGTCGGAGGCTTCAAAACAGACTCGTTCGTCTACCGGGTCTCCTTCAAAAAGCTGGTGGTAGGCATTTTCGATGAGCCTTTCGGCAAAGCCTTCCGGGTAGCCTACTTCGGTAAAAAGATTTCTTGGGGTGTAGCGTGTCTGCATAAAAACCTCTCGGTACATGAACTAAAATAACATTATAAAAAGGTAAATGGTAAAGAGATAGTGGGCAAAGAAGCAAAAATTTGCTATTGTAAGGGTGATTTGTATAATAACGGGGTTTTATGGCTGACGTTTTGATTTTAGGATACGGCCCTGCAGGGGTTTCTGCGGCTTTATACTGCCTTCGTGGCGGGCGTACTGTTTTGATGGTGGGGAAAGATGGTGGTGCTCTTTCCAAAGCCCACGCCATAGAAAATTACTATGGTTTAGAAAAGCCTCTTTCGGGGGCTCAATTGATGGAGGTGGGTAAAAAGCAGGCTTCAGACTTGGGTGCCACAATTCAAGAGGGTGAAATTACAGACCTGTATTTTGATGGAAACGAATTTGTGGCTACCTCTACCAAGGGGGGGCAGTTTCGTGGCAAAACTTGCATTATGGCAACGGGGGCGGCCCGCAAAAGTGTTGCCATTGCAGGAATAAAAAATTTGGAGGGCCATGGTGTGAGTTACTGTGCCGTGTGCGATGCCTTTTTTTACCGCAAGAAAAAAGTAGCTGTGCTGGGGGCTGGTGAATATGCCATGCATGAAGCGTCTGAATTGGGCATGGCGGAGTCGGTGACGGTGCTGTGTAATGGCGCGGAACCTACGGCCCAGTTCCCAGAACATGTGAAGGTGGAGCACCGTAAAGTAAAGGAACTTTTTGGTGAAGAAAAGTTGGAAGGAGTGGTGTATGAAGATGGATCTCGGGAAAATTTTGACGGTTTGTTTGTGGCTTTGGGTAGTGCTTCGGCCATAGACTTGGCCAGAAAGGCTGGAGCCCAGTTTGAAGGGAGCNGCTATGGGAAGTGCTTCGGCCATAGACTTGGCCAGAAAGGCTGGAGCCCAGTTTGAAGGGAGCTTGCCTGTTTTGGATAAGGATTTTATGACTACGGTTCCTGGTCTTTATGCAGCGGGGGATTGTACCGGAGGAACTTTGCAAGTGGCGGTGGCCGTGAGTGAAGGTGCCTTGGCTGGCCTAGCTGCGGTAAAATATTTGCGTGAACATTAAAGGTGCCCTAAAAAAAATTTGGATATTTGTGACCGAAGTTAAACGAATTACACTCCTTACCAATCCAGACAAGTGCAACAAGAGTTGCCCCTTGTGTTTTTTACAGCAGCGACAGCGCCCTTTTGGAATGGGAGAGATGCCTTTTGAAATTGCAAAAAATGCCATAGAAAAATACGGGGTCTTAGGAAACTTGAAGGAAGTGGTTCCTTCTACTATGGGGGAGCCGTTACTTTATTCGCATTTTGAAGACCTGCTGGATTTGTGTATGGAAAAGGGTGTTAAGGTGAATTTGACCACCAACGGAACTTTCCCAGAAAAGTGGGGAACGGCTGGTGGCCTAAAAAAGTTGCTGCGATCTTGTTCGGATATTAAGATAAGTTGCATGGAGTTTCCTAATGCCTTTTGGATGGATAATGTGGAATGTTTGCTTGCTCTAAGAAAAGAGCTTGGTGCGGAGGATGCAGCAACGGTTTCTTTGCAGGTGACGCTTCATAAAAAACTTTTACCCCAACTTCAACATATTCTCCGCTGGGCCGAAAATGTGGGCGTGTGGCGTATCAAGTGGAATAAAGTGGTATTTTTGGCAGTTGCTTCTGCCAAACTTCGGGAGGAGTTTCAGATAGATGAAAAAGATTTGGATACTTTAAGGAGGCTGCTTTGCTCTTCTAAAGTTCTATGCCAGGGAAGTCTTTTTTTTGAGTCTTCGAACAGTGGAAAATATTGCCCTTTTAAAAATGAAATTTGGGTGCTTCCTGATGGTTCCCTGGAAAATTGCCCCAACCCAGAGCGTCGTTTTGGAAATATGATGGCAAAGTTGGCTCAGTGCGTTCATTGCGGAATGGGGTAATCTGTATTTTTTTTTGTTAAAAAAGTTTTTTTTGTTTTAAATAAAGTATCTTAAAATATGAAATTTTGAATAGGACTCCGCTAAAAAATGAATTTTTAGAGAGGCCCAATAGAAATTCTCTGTAACAGAAAGGAGTTTATATGGATATTTGTTTGAGCGTTAGTGGCGGCGGTATTTTAGGCGTGGGACCTGCCAAATTTTTATCACTGCTAGAAAAAGATTTAGGCCGCTCTACCGTATACAGTACATTTAATGGCTTTGCTGGCACCAGTACTGGGGCTATTATTGTAAGCCTTTTAAATGAAAAGATAAAGGCTGCGGATGTTCTTAAGTTATACGAAAAAGATGGAAGTAAGATTTTTAAAAAATATACGATTTGGGATAAATTAAAGGAAAAGGGTGTACAGCCCAAGTACGACAACTCCCATTTAAAGAAACTTTTGCAAGAAAAACTTTCGGGGGTATGTTCCCAGTGGAAGAAGGAAATTTTTATTCCTGTTTGCGACATGAAGCGCACTAATAATCCTGAAAAAATTTTTGATCGTAGCGACAGTGAGACCGCCAAGTGGTTTGCGGTGCTTGCTTCTACCAGTGCTCCTATTTACTTTATTCCGGCTGGGGCCGACAAAAATTGGATTGATGGAGGGCTTTTTGCCAACAATCCTGTTGGTTGCTTGCAGGCAGGCTACCGCAAGAGAACGGGGAAGGAAAGATTTAAAATTTTGCACCTGAATACCACCATGACATTAAATACAAAGGGTGAGGAAGGTAATAAAACGATGTTGGGATGGGCTGCATACCTTTTGCAACATTTTGTAGCAAGAAGCAGTCAAAGCGAAATTTATAAGGCTCGGGCGAATTTAGGTGATGAAAATGTTTTTGTGGTTAGTCCTGAAGTTTCAAAAAAATTTGAAATGGATGGGGTTGCTCAAATGGATGATGTGAAAAAAATTTGGGAAAACGAATATGCTAAGGTCAAAGACGACCTCCTTGCATGGCTGAGGGAAGAATAACGAGATTGCCAAGCTTCACTTTGTTCAGCTTGGCCCTTCGGGCTCGCCCTACG
>JABUUT010000001.1:71720-73305 GCA_021443045.1 Fibrobacteraceae bacterium | reverse complement strand
TGCAATAACGAGCGGGTCTGTTTTACTGTTGGCGAAGACATGGCCTACATCGAAGACATTGGCCACTCCGACATCCGTTCCGAGGGCATGAGCTATGGCATGACCATTACCGCTATTCTAGGCAAGCGAAGCTGGTTTGACAAACTTTGGAATTTTTCAAAAAAATATTTGCTGAATACGTCGGGCCCATGGAACGGCTACTATTCCTGGCAAGTTTCCACAAAAGATTTTTCCATGATGGATCCTGGCTCTGCCCCCGATGGTGAAGAATACTTTGCCGCTGCCCTTTTGATTGCCTCAAAAAAATTTGGTGAGCCTCGGTACAAAAATGAAGCTCTGGAAATTATCAACGCCATGGCCCACAAGGAAAAGTGCGAATATGTTCACACCATGTTCGACCACGAAAAATTGCTCCCGAGGTTCTCGCCTAACGATGGCAATGATTTTACGGACCCCAGCTACAACACCCTTGCCTTTTACCGTTTTTACGCCCGTGAAAGTGGGGACGACTTTTGGAACCTGGTGGCCCAGAGCAGTTTTAAGTATTTGCAAAAAGCCATGCATCCGGTAACGGGGCTTGCCGCCGATTACTCCGAATATGATGGCACCCCCAAATGGACCCCTTGGCACAAAGTGAGCGATTGCTTTAGTGGCGATGCCTGGCGTGTTGCCTGGAATTTGGCCCTGGATGCGTGTACCATAGAGAGTGGCGTGGCGAAAAATTGCGAACAACTTTCCGAAGTTTTGGCGTGGGAAAAATCGGCTGTAAAACGGATCCTCACATTTTTTGACCAGCACCGCCCCTACAAGGCCGACTACCGTGTGGACGGTTCTGATTTTCCTACGGAACCTCGCGATGCCACCATAGGGTTGATTGCAATGAATGGAGCTGCAACGCTAGCTTTGGATGCTGGCGATTCGCAAATTAAGGCTTTTGCCGAAGACTTGTGGAATGCTCCGGTACCTACAGGAACTTGGCGTTACTACGACGGTATGCTGTATATGCTTGGGCTTCTCGCATGCTCCGGAAAATTTGAACTTTAGGACTCCTGTAGGGTTCTAGGGACTGTACAAAAAAGACCACATCTTTCGACATAGCCTTTTTGTATGGGTTTAATCCATTTTTGAAGGATGTTAGAGAGGATTATTTAGAAAGCATCTTGCCGTTGATGGTTGCAATCCAGTGCACATTCCGTGCCTTTTCGGGAACGGTGAGCGTGGTGGCTCCGGCCTTGATGTTCGTCTTGAACAGAACTTTGCCGTTCAAATCCATCAGGGCGAATTTGCCTCCCTTCTGCGCGTGGATTTCAAGCTGGTTGCCATGCTGCACATAGAAGGTGTAGGGGGCAAGGCGGGTGTAATCCACCAGCATTGGCGGAACATCATTGTCATCATCACTTCCCTCGGTAATAACGGGGATGTGAATGATGGGTTCCGTTACCACAGGGTTGGCCGGTTCGCTATAGCCAAATTTCTGATCCATCCAGGCAAACCGTTCCTTCATGGCCTTGCGCAGGTGTTCCACTTCACCATCCCAGGTGTCGGCATTGTTGCCGCCCATGCCCATCTGGAATCCACCGGAGAG
>JABUUT010000001.1:53992-71714 GCA_021443045.1 Fibrobacteraceae bacterium | reverse complement strand
CAGAATTTCATTGGCTCTGGGTCATCATCGTACTGGCCGCTGGATTTGCCAAGGTTTGGCCAACGCTTGAAGTTCCTGTCGGCTGCGTTCTTCAGGTAAACTTTCATGGAGTCCAAATATTTATCCATGGTCTTTGTGTGCCACACTCCACTGCGAAGTTCTGCCCAGCGTTTTTTAAGTTCGCTCTGGTAGCTGTTGTCTTTCCACATACCCGTGAGCCAGCGAGGAGCCTTCAGGGAACTTCCGCCAAAGCCACCGAAACCGCCCCACATACCGCCACCGCCGCCGTTGTTGTCGGCAACCTGCTTGCTGGAGTTTTCAATCTGCCAAGATTGGCTGCTTCCGCTTCCACCGCCCATGCCCATCATCATGCTACCATTGCTCATGGCCAGGTTAAAGTCCCATGGTGGGCCTAAAGAAACTTTGCCGCCCTTGCTGTCCTTATCTTTGTAAAGGAAGAAACTGCACCAGTAGGAGTCGCCGTTATTGCTTAACTCTTGATGAAGGACATAATCAACGGCAGAGGGAATATCCACATATTTGTCGTAGCCGTTTCCGCTACCGCCATTTTTAAACAGACCTTCCAAATCGTTCAGGTATTTTTTCAGGTACTCTTCCTGCTGCTTTTGAATCTTATCTTTTTTGGGGTAGTGCAAAATTACGTTCAAGCCGTCGGAGGTTGCAAAACCTTCGTCATTCACGTCGCCACTGCCAGCCCCGCCTGTGTTGGTGCCGGCCTTGTCGAATGCCCACACGTAGCCACCCGTCAATTCGTCGCCTTCAATGTCTTCTTCCTTAAGCTTGCTCACATCCACACGGTATTTGCCCCGTTTGATTTTTTCAATGAGCACATACACGCCGCGATACACGCCGTTGATGTAAAGGTCAAAATGCATGGTGCGTGGGCTGTAGCGGCCGGCCTGCCTAAAAAGCCAATGGGCCAAGGCATTGCGCAACATGGATTTATCTACATAAGGGCCGTGAAAAACCCAGTCGTCAGAAGGGGGGAGCCCAAGCATGCTCACGTCAATGCCTTCACCTGCGGCATCGCGAACCTCAATGCTGTAGCCGGGCTTGGGAAACATGGCCGAAGATTGGCCGCGAACCTTGATGCCAATGTCGTAAAGGGTTCCCTTGGCGCTGTCTGCCACTTGGTTGCTGGAACCGTCCAGTACCCGCATGGTGGCGGGAATCTTTTCGTTCTTTCCTCCCTGACTTTCAAGGCCAAGGCACTCACCCTTGGTATCTACGAAAATGATGGGTAAATCGTAAGTTTGAGCGAAGCCCAATTGTGCAAAAATTAGGGCTCCAATAAATAAAATTTTATTTTTTTTCATAGCACACAACTCCATTGCATTTAAAAATAAATTAAAAGGTGATACACTTTCATTTTTAGGTGAGGAACCATGTTGTTATCGTTTACAACTACTCAACACTGGCTAAAACACTGTTTTTGGAGCATTTTTGGCTTTTTTTACAACGTAATCACTTTTCTAAGCATCAAATAAGTTGTATTTTATAAAAGAAAGTGTATAAAAAGTGTGTAAAAAAAAGGATGAAAAATGATGGCTAAACATTTGTTTACAATAAAAAAAATGACTTTGGTTGCAATTTTATTTTTGTTACCTGTTTTGAGCCACGCCCAACAAAAATTTAATTCCAACGAGTTAGACACTTTGGTGGCAACCATAGCCCTTTACCCAGACCCCCTTTTGGCTATGGTTCTTACAGCTTCCACATATAGCGATCAACTACCTGGGGCAAATGCTTGGGCTCAAGCCCATTCCAATCTAACAGGTCAGGCCCTTGCTGAGAGAATGGAGTTGGAGGATTTACCTTACGACCATGCTGTGCAGGCATTAATTCCTTTTCCATCGGTTTTAAAAACCATGGCCACTTATAGAACCTGGTGTGAACAACTTGGTGACGCTGTCGCTCTTCAAAAAGATGATGTGATGGATGCCGTGCAGCGTATGCGCAATAGGGCCTATGAACTAGGAAACCTTTCTTCTAACGAGCAGGTAAAAGTAACTACCGGTGACAACATCGTTATTGTTCCTACTCGCACAGAATATGTCTATGTTCCTGTTTATGACCCTCATGTGGTTTATTACGTAAGAGCCTCTGGCCCTAGGTACATTTACTATGGTCATGGGGTTTGGCTTGGCTCTTGGTATGGCACTTGGGGCTGGGGCACTACTTATTTTGACTGGGGGCCTCGCCTTATTTATGTGAGAGGGCATAAACCTCCTCCTCCAAGGCAGCATCGGGTAGGGGGGCATAATCCACCACCGCCACCAGCTCCTTCCAAAAATCCTCCTAAGAAGCAGGTTATTTATAAGGAACAAACACGCATAGTTCCTCAGCAACCTGTTCAAGTAAATACAGCACCTCAGCAAACTGTGCCGCAACAACCAGCACAACAACAAAAGGCCGAACCTTTTGCTAAGCGGGCTTCCAATTCCTCCAATTGGGCTCCACCATCTCCGCCCTCCAATTCCAAAGCATCTTCTAGAACTGGCTCCCATTCTAATGGAAATTCTGGTTCTTCTTGGGATTGGGACAATGGCAGTCGGGGTGGTTCTTCCAATCGGGGAGGTTCTTCGAGAGGAGGTGCTGCTAGCAAGCGTATTGGAAGATAAATTTTCAGCTCCCAAAAGTTAGGCGTGTAGGTAAAAGTTCTTTTATCACACTATTTTTCACGCAAATTGCACTATGTACCAAATGCTGGGATCAAAAGTAAAAATGCAAGCATTTTTATTTTATTCGCACTAAGCATTTGTTGTGAAAGGTGAAGGCTGCGACAGGATGCTTGCTTTCTGGTATGGCTGAACAGTAGGCAAATGAATACAATCCCTTCCCCGTAGAAAACTTTAGTTTTTTTAGCTTTCGGCAGTGAGGGTGCGACTTCGTCGCTTTGAACAGTGAACTTTTGCCCTATACCTCAAGGCAGCTTCGTTGCTTACCTCATACCTCTAGGCTTTTGCGCCTAACCTTATTGCGGATCACTAGTCAGCAAAAGATCAACCAGTTCCAAGACTCCTTCTATGGAATTTAATTTTTTTGTGCAGGGGGCCAAAACGGTTTGGTTGTTTTGGGGGTATGACCCGTGATTTAAAAAATAGAGGCCGTATAAAATGGGCAGCAATTCTTGCGTGGAGGCTATTTTTTTTTCTTTGGTGTATAAAAAATTCTGTCGAAGGGTAAGGGCTATGCCTTGGAGTTTTCTGCGGCATTCCTGTTGTAGGGCTGATGGGTCGGGTACAAAGTCTTTAAAAGGTTGGGAGCCGCAGAGAACCAGATTTTTTTTGGAAATGTGCAAAAATTCTAAAGGAAAAGTTTTTTGCAATTCCGAAATTTCATCTAAACAAAAAAAGTGGAGAAATTGAATGTTTTCCCGTTTGGCCTCAGGCACTTTGTCTTTAAGTTTTTTTAGAAATGTTGGTGTGGCTTCTTTAAGAATAAAACTGATGTTCCAGGAGTTTTGCAAGGCACTGAAACCTTCCATAAGGCAATCGCCATGAGTAAATGCGGAAACAAGGTTGTCTTCAAAAATGTCTTGAAATATTTGGGGCCATCGAGATTTTTGGAGTTCATCAACATTCAAAATTTTTTTCATGGAAACCTCCGCTAAAGCCTCCCCTGGGGTTTGGGGCTATTTTATCTTTTCGATTCTTGAAGAAACATAGTAAGAGTAGTAAAAAAACGACGAAACAGAAAAGATAGCTTTTAAGGGGCATTCCTTGTTCTTGGGGTAGGGTGTTAAGGTCTATGTCTAGCTTTATTTTTTTTTGTTTTGCAATGGTGTCGCAGAGACTTGCCGCAAAGGATAATAGCCCCTGCCCGTATTTTTCTCTTTTAAAGGCGGGAATCATTTTTTTTTGTTCCAAATCCAGAAGTGTGGTTTGGGGTAAAAGAGACTTTGCTCTGGGGCTAACCAAGACTTGTTTGCGGCGTTGGTCCGTAAGGACTACAATAAAAATGTCTTTTTCTAGAGCTCTTTCTTGAATTATTTGGACTGAGGCCGTTTTAAAAAATGCTGCAGAAAGGGTTAGGCCTGTTTTTTGCTCCAATTCCCTGGATAGTTTGTTAAAATATTGAATTTCCTGATTTGTTAGCAAGCGGTCTTCGTCAAATACATTTTCGGCTGCCATGGTAAGGGCGGGGAGCAGCAAAAGTATGTATTTAAGGACTTTCATAGAACTTAATGTAGCAATTATCACACAAATACTTTAAGTTGGATTAATTTTGTTCATTTTTTTTTGACATAAGTTATACTTTATGAAAAATACGATATATCTTTTTTAGAGTATGAATGAGAAATGGACATGGCTACCCGATTTTGGGTCTGATTTAAGTTTGTGGGAAGATGACCTTGTGAACATCTCCCCGTCTGCAGACCATTCCTTTGTCTCGTTTGAATCTTTGGCTTTGGGCCTTGAAGACCCTTATGGAAAAATAAAAGGGTTGGCTAATGCCACCCATGTGGTGGGATGGGGCTTGGGTGCCTTTTTGCTGCTCCTCAATATAGACAAGCGTCCAAAGGGGCAAAAGTGGATACTTCTATCTCCCTATGCAAGCCTATGCGATGAAGACAGCGACTGGACCTCCCAGAATCTTGTGTTTATGGCTCGTCAATGTTCTACCACGGTGGATCCTACTTTAAAGGCTTTTAGTGAAGCCTTTGATGAGGAGTTTGGTGAGTGGCAAGATGACTGGATGGCTAAGGCAAAAAAAATGGATTCTAAGGCTTTAGCAGCATCTCTGTTTTTCCTCTCTAAGAACAGTATTTCTAAGCCAATTGTCAATACTTCCGATATTGAAGTTATTTATGGACGTTTAGACAAATCCATAACTCCTGCTCAAACCTTAAAGTTAAAGAGCTTGATGCAAGGAGCTATTTTTAGGGAACGACCTAAGGCTGGACACTGGCCCCCTATGCTTTTGCTTTAGAGGTGCCCTTTAAGGGCTTCCTTAATTTTTTGCCCAAACAGTGCCACTAGCAGATAAGCTGCAAAAAAGTACAGAAGGAATGTTTCAAAACCATCCCCTATTTTTTGGTAGAGGGTAGTTCTTGTTTTTAGAGGCATTACTCTTTTTATGACACGATCTGTAAAAAGTTGGGTTAGTTGGTCGTAATGGCCGTATTGGTCTATAAATCCAGAAATGCCACTGTTGGCTAGTCTTGCCACGGGTATGCCGTTTTCAATGGCTCGGTAGCGAACCAGGTTCATGTGCTGGGCTGCGGCAGTACTTCTACCAAACCATCCATCGTTGGTAATAACCACCATCAGCCGGGAGCCTTTACGAATGGCTTCCCGCACCAGGTCTCCAAATATGGCGTCGTAGCAAATATAGGGTGTCCATTGGTAAGGTTTATAAACTGGTGTTTTTTTCCCGGGAACAAAGTCGCCTTCGCCAAAGTCTACATAATTGAGAATGGGGAATACATCATCAAAGGGAATGCGTTCGCTAAAAGGTACAAGGTGTTTTTTAATGTAGCGCCTAGGAAACGTATAGTCATTGGGGGTAAATAGAAAGGAGGCGTTGTAAATTTCGTATCGTCTTGGATTGTTGCGATCGTTGCTTACCTTTTTGTAGTCTAAGGCTCCCGTGAGAATATAGGAGTCTTTAATGTGGGCCATTTGCTGCAGTTGCTTTATGGCGTCTGGTTGGCGGCGTATGTGGTCGGGTATGGCTGTTTCTGCGAGAATGGTAAGGTTAGTTCCTTTTTCTACGCTGTCCATGACCATGCCAAAGGTTTTGGTGGTAATGGAATCAAAGCGGGCTTTGCTCCATTTTTCGCCTTGCTTAATGCTGGGTTGTACCATGGCAATGCTTGGGCTGTTTTCTTCTGTAATTTTGAAGGGCTCCGCCTCGGGTTGGGCTAATGTGTAGCTGCCTTGAACAAGGAGTATGGTAAAAATGGCAAGGGGGGCAAGTGCTGGCCATTTGGCTTTGATGCCAGAAAACTCCATGGACTTTGCCACAATCATGTTGGAACCAATTACAATCATGGTGTAGCCAAAAATGCCAATGTAGGGGAGCATCTGCAACAGTTCCAGCTGGTTTCCGAATACGTATCCCACATGGCTCCAGGGAAAGGCAAAGTCGCCACGGGTACGTGTCATTTCGAGGCCTGCATAGAATAAAGGATAAAGTAACAACAGATAGGCTCTGCCTTTTATTTTTATTTCCTTAATTTTGGTGTACACAAAGGCCGCGAGCACATTGTACACGCTAAAGTAGGCAATGAGGAGAAAAAGCCCGAATAAGATGATGGTGCCTCCCACATTCATTACATTGTATATCCAGTAGTAGTTAATGCAGTTGTACAGCATACTGGCCCAGAATGTGGCAAAAAGAACATCATTAACTTTGTACCGGTTCATAACAATGAACCAGGGCACCAAGAGGATAAGGGCGGCTGGGCCTAAGGGAAGGGGTGGAAAAGCAAATGCGAAGGTGCCTAGAGCGAATGACGATAGTAAAAGAGCCGTGCGGCATTGGGTTTGTTTTAAACACCGATAGTTCCACCGTGCAAAGAGGACTACCCAATACAAACCAATGGGGCCTATAGTCGCAGCTAGGGAAACAAGTCCGGCGTGGCTTAAGTTCAGGTAGTCGAAGGATAGAAAGAGAAAGGATAAAATGCTGTAAATGAACAGGTAGGGCTTTACTTTGTTTTTTAAAACAAGTTTTAGTAAAATGGTAAGGAAGGTGGCTGCAACAAGGGGCGCTACTTGAATTGGTAATGTGTACAGCCCTGGTGATTGGGGTATAAAAAATTGTATAACCCCAAAAGCAACAAAGACTATTGCTGTGTATAGGGTGTATGGCAACGAAATTTTATTCTTGATGGCTAGCAACGTTGTTCTCCTCATCAGCCTTTGTTTTGAGGGTGGAATATAAGCACAAATTCACCTTTAGGGGGATGGCTCTTGAAATGCTCCAAAATTTCGGTGGGGCTGGCTATAATGTGTTCTTCGAATTTTTTTGTCAGTTCTCGCATTAGAGCGATTTTTAATTCACCAAACACAACTTTGATTTCTTCTACAAATTTGTCTACATTGTGGGGGCTGGCGTAAAAAATAAGGGTAGAATCGGCAGTTTCTTTTAAACGTTCCAGCATGTGAATACGTTGGGCACTTTTTTTGGGAGAAAAATTTTCAAATCGAAAATGGTCTGTGGGCATGCCGCTGCTGACCAATGCCGTAATCATGGCGCTGGGGCCTGGAATGGCTCTTACTTCAATGTTTTCGTGAATGCATGCCCGAACCAGGTTGAATGCGGGGTCGGCCACACCCGGAGTTCCTGCATCGGAAATAAGGGCTATGTCGCCAGTATTTTTGAGATAGTCCACATATTTGGGCGTTACCTTTTCTTTGTTAAAGTCATGGTAGGCTTCCATGGGGGTGGTAATGCCGTAGTGGTCAAACAGCAGCCTGGAGTGGCGAGTGTCTTCGGCAAGAACCAGGGGAACTTCCTTGAGGGTGCGCACCGCTCTGTAGGTAATGTCTTCCATGTTTCCAATAGGGGTGGCAACAATGTACAAGATATGCATTTTTTTCTCCATAACTACATGGACCAAGCCATGTTCATTTCTGCGGTAGAATGGGGCTGTAGTTCGTATTCCATTCTGCGGATGAGTTTTTGGTGCATAAGGGAACTAGCCTTATTAACGAGGTCGCTGCGCAGTGGACCGTAAAATGTGGCTTGTATGTGTTCTTCTTCTTTTAGTTGCAAATGATGGACAACTTGGTTGTTGCAGTAAATTTGAGCATCCATGTTGTAAACAAGAACTTCATTTACTGGAAGTATAGGCCAAATAGGTAAAATGACGAGGCCTAGATACCAGGCGCTGGTAGTTTTTTCTTGAACGTCTATGTAGATGGAAGCCTTGCCGTAGCATTTGTCGGGATGGTATTGTTCTGGGTTAATGATGGCTGAATATTCTTGTACCAGTTCCTTGGGTGGGACAAGGGTTTTGCCCCCATAATTTATGGAAAATTCCTTAAAAAAGATAAAATCGCTGGATGCGTTCTGTATTCCCTTTGTTAAATTGATGGAACAGCCTTCGAACAAAACAAGGAGCACGAACCAAAGAGCCCATTGGGGTAGAAAATGAACTTTAGTCAACTTCATGCCGTAAAAGTAGTATTTTAATTTAATGAACATTTTAAATTTGTAGATTCTTGCTAACTTTTGCAATATGGCTATGGAAAAAATTGCATACTTTGTTTCGGATGCTCATTTGGGAATAGACCCCAATGGCTGTATTCCTCAAAGGGAATCGCTTTTAATTGAATGTCTGGAATCTTGGAAAGAAAATGCTAGCCATGTAGTAATAGTGGGCGATCTTTTTGAATTTTGGTATGAGTACAAATACTACGTGGTTCGTAGCCATTTTGAATTGTTCCGAGCGTTTTCGGATTTGGTAAATGCGGGTGTTCAGGTGCATTTGATTCGAGGCAATCACGACTTTGCCTATGGGGACTACTTTCCCAAAGCTTTAGGAGTGCAGGTGCATAGTAAATTGCATCTGGATATTCAGGGAAAAAAAATTTTTGTTCAGCATGGCGATGGAGTGGCCAAGTCGGATTTTGGTTATCGTATGTTGCGCCGCATTCTTGATTTTCCTGTAAATAGAAAGCTTTTCCAAATGCTTCATCCAGACTGGGGCATGGCTTTGGCACGGTTTGTGGGGCGAAACAGTAGAAAAATAGGCGAATCCCGAGAGATCCGCCTAAATGAATACTTGAATTGGGGAAATCGAATGTTGCAACAGGGACCCTTTGATTTTTGTATCCATGGACACCATCATATTGCTGGTATCTGGGACACGGAAAATGGCAAGGTTGCTTCTGCTGGAGAGTGGATTTGGAATCCTTCCTACCTTATGCTTAAGGAGGGGGAACTCTCTTTACAGAAGGTGATTCCCTAGTTGTTTATTCGGCCACATCGCTGGCATGGCCTTCGGATGACTTCATCATCTTCTTGGCCTTGTTGTCGCCCCAGAGGGCGGACACAAGATCCATGCTGGCGAATCGTTGCCAGTAGTCGTCTACCCAGCACCAATGGTGGACTACACCTTTGTCATCGGTAATGGTCCAGTTTTTCTTTGCAGAAAAAGTCATGGAAACTGGTTCTACGTCTTCGTTGACTGCCGTTTTTTCGGGTTCAATGGTAATGGTCCAGGTTTTTCCGTCGGTACGTTTGTACATGGCAACGTTAAAAATCAGGAACACCGCTAGAACACCAATGCTCCATTTGTAGTTCTTCTTTGTTAGCAAAAAGATGAGAAGCAACAAGAGAAGAACTGCAAAGGCTGCAAAGTTGTAATGAGTGGTATAGAAAACCTTCAATACATCAAACATGATTTCTCCTTTTTTTATGCTGAATGCTACTTGCCTTTCTTGGCTGCTTTGGCAGCTTTTGCGGCGGCTTTCTGTTCGTTGACCAGAGCAGCTGCGCTAAAGGTAAGCACCTTGCCGTTGATTTTGCTTGCTGTACGGAAACTCTTCTTTGGAAGGGCGATGCCGTGAGAAGAAAGAGTGCCCATAAAGGAAGCGTTGGCGTGGCTTGCAATGGTGCGAACGTTAATGAATCCGCTGTCTTTGCTGAAGGTGAGTTTGAATTCTTTTTTGGCTTCGTCGTAGTCGGCTTTCATGGTCTTGTTTACGGCGGTGTTCACGCCAACCTTGTCGCCACAGGAACGTTTGTCAAAAATGATTGTCCCACGGGAGTCAATGGAAAGCATGGTGAGGCCTACAGAGTTGCGGCAGGCCAAAACTTGCCATTCTCCTTTTTTCTTGGCTGGCTTTTTGCCCGTGAATACCAAACGGGAACCTTCCTTGGTAAGTGTATAGGCACCAGTTTCAATCTTGGTGTCAATAAGATTCAGTGCACCCTTGAGGTACAGAAGATAGCCGGAGCTTGCTGTGTTCTTTAGGAAATGGAAGGAGGTTGGCTTAAGAGTCTTGCTCGGTGTGATGGCAATGCGCTTGCCAACGATGTCGATTTCGATGTCGGCATAGGGACCTTCGCCAGACTTGTCAATCATTTTGTCCAGCTTTAGAGACTTTACCAGTTCATCTGGAAAGCGGATAAAGCCGCGGATGTCCATTTTCACTACAATGTTTTCCATCATATACCTCTTATGGTTGTTTGTTCTGTTATGGTGAATAAATTAGCAAAAAAAAATTGTAAATGCAAGTTTGTAAGAAAAATGGTTGTTATGTAAAAAAAGTTTGACTTTTGTCTGTTTTTGATAAATTATGAAATTTGTAAAACTGCTGAAACCCTTATAAATTAAGGGCTTACAGAGTTTTTTGTTTTTTGTAAGTTGTTTGAAAAGAACTCTTGCAGTGTCATTTCACTGCGTTTTAGTACAGTTGCTTTGGGCAAAAATCCTGCTGCCGTGTGAGCCCGGTCACAATAACGAATGCGGTCGGAGACAATGAAAATGTGGGATTGCATGGTTTTTAAGGCTTGTAGGTTCATTGCGGTTTTGGTTCTGACTAGGAACCTGGGATAGAGAATTCTGTACTTTTCTGCTATAACACCAGCAATGCTGGTGGCTGGGTCTATAAGGTAGAGAAACTGCTTTGTTTGTAATTGATTTGATGCCAAAATAGCCCCTGTGCCGCGACCTGCCAAAAATTGGGGCTCGTTTCCGTTAATTTGTGTGGCACACTGGACTATCTGTTGGGCGTCTGTTTCAAAGTTGTCTTCACTGGGAGTTCCTTTATTGGCTCC
This sequence comes from Fibrobacteraceae bacterium, assembly GCA_021443045.1. Taxonomy (GTDB): domain Bacteria; phylum Fibrobacterota; class Fibrobacteria; order Fibrobacterales; family Fibrobacteraceae; genus Fibrobacter. The sequence goes on along the minus strand of JABUUT010000001.1, from coordinate 60,956 downwards.
ACTTCCGCGGTAGTTGAATGTGGCTAGGAGCACTCCGGGGATGCCTTGGGTTTCTGCAATAAATTGGGCTCCGTCTTCGTCGGCGTCGGGAAAGTAGAGAAAAACGGGGTCTTCTTTTTTTCCTATGGTCCAGCCTTCTAGTACGGTACCGTCTTCGAGGGTGCAGCTTGTTTGATGGGCACTGTTCTTGATGGCGGCCCTGGCTTCGTTGTGAGAAATAGCCCTAGGAAAGGCGTTTCGACGCTCGGTTAGGGCCAAGTAGAATATCATGCTAATGTAAATAACAAGAAGGATTCCTGCAAAACGGAGTGCTTTAAATAAAAGATGGAGGGCGTGTTCCTTGATTTTCATAGGCTAAAATCTAGAAAAAAGGACTTCTACCAGTTTTGTGATAGAAGTCCGAGGGATGGGATTGGGTGTTCCCCAAAATTAGCTAAAAAAATGTTAAAACGGATACCTCTTAAAACAAAAAGTGTTCACAAAGTGTTCTTTTATGAAAAAAAGAAATAGATTTCAAAAAATTTGCTTTTTGGGTGTTCCCAAAATTAAATAAAAAAATTATCTTTTACGCCATGAACGTCTACGCCTACTACAATTACAGAAAATACTTGCAAGACTACTACGAGTACCGTAAGTCTGTGCAACGTTATTTTTCGTATCGCACTTTTGCGAAAAAAGCGGGCTATTCTTCTTCGGGCTTTTACATCGACCTTATTAAGGGGCGCAAGTCTCTTACTCCCCAGATGGTTCCAAAGTTTGTGGCTGCCCTAGGCCTCAACGAAAGGGAAGGAAAGTATTTCCAACTCATGGTAGACTTTACGCACGCTACCACGCCGTCTTCCAAGCAGCAGGTCTTTGACCAGATGTCGGAGCTCCTTCCCAGGGCCACCAAAACATTGACAAAGAACCAGCAGGAGTACTACAGCAAGTGGTATTACGTTGCCGTTCGCGAGTCCTTGTCGGTTTTAAACATTAACGAAAAGAATATTCAGGATGTTGCTCTCTTTTTGAACCCCCGTATTAGTTTGCCTCAGGCTAAGCAGGCTATACAGCTTTTGCTGGATTTGGGGCTAATCGAATTGACGGATGGTTTTTACCGCTCGGTGAACAAGGCTATTACCAATGGCAACGAAATAGCACCTTTGTTTGTGCATGAATTCCAAAAACAGATGATTGATTTGGGTAAAAGTGCCTTGGAACATTACAGCACCGAACGTAGAAATGTATCCTGTATGACCATGAGTGTTTCTGCTGAAGGTTTGGAACGAATTATCAATAAGATTGATGTTTTCCGCAAGGAAATCGTGGATATCGTTCGCTCCGACGAAGGTGAAACCATGGTATGTGAATTGAATGTACAATTTTTCCCTCTTAGTAAAGAGAAGGAGACAAAATGAGAAAGTTTTTGTCTTCTTTGGTGGTACTGGGTGCTTTGGTAGGTTTTGTTGGTTGTACAAGTGATAAGGGTAATTCCAACATTTCCGGAACGGTAACGGATACTGGCAATACCATTGCTGGCGTGGTTTTGCGCAGTGATAGTTCCATTGCTTCCTTTGCCACGGTGCGCATGGCTCGTGTTTCTGATAGAACCGATTCCTTGGCTGTACCTGCATTTGTTGAAGTGCAGACCAATGATTCTGGTGCCTTTGAATTTGACTCTTCCTACATGAAACTATTTGCAGCAGATTCTTTTCAGATTGCGGTTATTGATACGGTGGCAAAGGAAGTATACTATTTGCCTCGTGTGGATACGGCTTCTAGAAAATTCGAAAAAATCACTCTTGAAAAGGCTGCTATTATAACAACATCCCTCTATTATCAAGATGTGTCTACCGCCACCAGCACGCTGTCGGTAGGTTCCCACTTTATGATATATATGCCGGGCACTCCATTCTTCCAGAGTGTGTTTGCCGCTCAAGGCCAGAATCAGGCCGACTCCGTATCTTTTCTGGTTCCAGCAGGAAGCTGGTGGTTGGGCTTCTGCCCCTGGGATTCCCAAATTGTGGCCAAGTTGGAAGATTCTGGCATTGCCGACACCTCTATCTACCGTGTTTGGAATGTAGACTTGAATGTAAATTCTGGTGAAGTGATTAATGCTGGGCCGTTTATCTGGAGCACCACAGCCAGTGTAGACTCCTTGTTTAAAGAGCCTGAAGAAGAAGGGGGCCGCATCACAGGAACCGTTCTGTGCGATTCTAGTAAAAACTGTGCTGGCATTGAAGTTCAACTGATTACCGACTTGTATGGCTTCCGCTTTGTAGAAGGGGATTCGGTGGCTTTTGAAGCGAGTGCAAAAACAGATAGTACGGGACGCTGGGTTTTGCCGGCACCAAAGGATGTTCCCTACGATAGCTTTAGAGTAGAATTCCGTATGGTAGATGGGTCCAGCGTTGTTGGTTCGGGATTGTCTCGCTATGTTTATGCTTCGGAGGTGCTTGGCTTAGAGGGGTCTTTGGATATTGGTTTATCGAAATTGGCTAAGCCAGCCAACCTGACTAGCTGGATTAGACTGGTTATTAATGAAGAAGATTCAACCCAGTCTAGCAATTGCATGGTTAATAGCGTTGTTCTTGGCATTAAGGGTACATCTCATTTTGTTCGGGATGTTACCTGCAATGAGGTGGATATTTACAATATTCCGGCAGGAGAACAGGTTTTGATGATTTATGCAGGGGATCCCAAAGTGGTTTCTGCCTTGCAAAAAGCGGGCATTGAATTGAGTGATTTCGTGGTTCCAATTGAAATAACTTTGACTCCTGGGGCTACCCAGAGGCAGCAGGGGCTCACTTACACCCCCCCAACCTTGCCTAGTTTGGAATAGTTTTTCTATTTACCCCTTGCCATAGAATTTTATTTTTTTAAATTTGGTTCACCACTGAGCTATGGTGTAATGGTAGCACAACAGATTCTGACTCTGTTTGTCTAGGTTCGAATCCTGGTAGCTCAACTAAGCCTCTCGGAAACGGGAGGTTTTTTTTTATGAACTTCATTACTTGCTATCTTGTGGATTATGGAATTTTTTGACTACTACGAATCTTTGTTTGGAGAACGCTGGGCCTCCCTGTTGGAGTCTTTAAAAGGGGATGGCTTGGCAGTTAAACTGCAATTTGGGGATAATCTGGAACCTTACTATTTGGATGAGGCTTCGGTTTTTGCTGCTGAGGCTTTGCAGGTTGAACCGGGCATGGACGTCTTGGATATGTGTGCGGCGCCTGGCGGGAAATCTTTGGTTCTGGCGTCGATGTTGAAGGGCGAAGGGAGCTTGCAAAGTAACGACCGTTCTCCCGACAGGCGGCTGCGTTTGGGGCGGGTGCTTGAAAATTCTTTGCCGGAAGATTGGCGGCGCATTATTAAGGTGACTGGTTTTGATGGAATGCGGTTTGGCCTACACCGAAAGGAATGCTATGACCGCATATTGATAGACGCTCCTTGCTCCAGTGATAGGCATGTGTTGGCGTCTCCAACCCATTTGGCGGAGTGGTCTAGCAAGCGGGTAAAGCGTTTGTCTGTGGAGCAGGGGGCCCTTCTGGCTTCGGCGGTAGATGCCTTAAAGCCCGGCGGCCAATTGGTGTATGGAACCTGTGCCCTGTCACCCTTGGAAAATGACAGGGTTGTGGAAAAAATTCTTAAGAAAAGGCCTGCCATGGAACTTGTTGAAATACCCAATTTGCTTGCTGGAGCCGACAGAACTGAATATGGGGTACATATTTTGCCGGACCGTTCCCAGGGAAGAGGCCCTATTTACTGTGCGAAAATGAAAAAGAAAGTATTTTAACCCCCTTTTTGTAACTTTTTTATTTATCTTTCTTAATATGTTAAAGAAATTTACTGCTTTTTTGACTTTCTTTGCCTGTGTTGCCTTTGCACAGACCGATGATTGGGAAACTGAATCAAGTTCTTCCGAAGTTGCTGAGGTTTCTTCCAGTTCCATAGAACAGACTGCAGATACCAGTGTGGCCCTCAGCTCGTCTTCGGCTCCTACCAGTCGAGAGGTGCCTGTGCGCTACTGGGTTATGGGTGATTCCTTGGAACAGACCGCTATTTTTGTGAAAATCGAAAACGACACGGTCTATTTGAGAGCCCCCAATGCCAACCAGCAGAAAATGTTGGATAGCATAGCCAATGAGGCTGATATTGCGCTTCAGGAAACTAACGGACAGGAAGTGGAGGAAGATAGCCTTGAAGAAGAGGTGGAGCTGAATAAGCCTGCCGAAATTATTATGACCGATGCTGTGAAGGATTCTGCGGCCCGTGCTGATTCTCTTGCTGCTGCGGAACAGGCGAAGGCCGAATCAGCTGGTAGTGACGACTTTGAAAGTGCTTTGGAAAATGAAGAAAAACGTTTGAAAATGAACGAAATTGCCAAGGTGGAAGAAGAAATTCGCCAGCGTGAGATTCAGGATAGTATTGAAGCGGCCAAGGAAAACCCCTTTATAAAAATATACCGTTTGAACTTTAAGCGTCTGTACAATTTGGAAGACCGGGTTATGATAGACCTAGCCTTGTCGAACTATGTGGTTCCTATACCTGTGGTAGTGGAGGAAAAAGTGGTGCTTTATCCTCCTGGAAAAGCTAATTTGTTAGTAACTTCTTCTCCCGATTCCTGTATGCTGTATGTGAACGGAGTGGCTTTGAACCAGATGGCTCCCGACACCATTAAGAGTATTAAAGCTGGCAAGTACACGGTTTCTGTGATGCGTGTGCTTAAGGACACAGAATGGTGGGGCTCCAAGGTGGTTCATATAAATGCCGATAGTTTGAACAAGGTGGAAATACCCGTCTTAAGGCCTTCCACAAGACTGACCCTGAATACAAACCCTGATGCTGTGGAAGTTTATGTGAACGATGCTCCTACAGTGAATACTTGGCCTAGCTATGTTACCGATACCATTGTAGATGGAATTAAGCCCCAAACTCAAATTACACTGCACTTCCGCAAAATTGGTTACCGAGATACTTCCCTAACTACGGAAGTTCGTGCCTTTATGCCCAACTTAGTTTATGTGGAACTGGAATCGGTGCTGGATGATTTGCCTTTTGTGGAAGCCCAGCAGGAATTTGATAAGGAACGAAAAAGCCGCCGCACTGGTCATAGGCTGTTGTGGAGCTCCATTGTGCCCTTTATTGCCGGCGGCGTAATGTGGTATTTGGCCGAAAGGGATTGGAGTGATGCGGCTGACAAGAAGCATGCTTATGAGCAGTCTGCCTTTGCCAGCAAGGATACCGATAAGATGGTTGAAGATAATCATGATCTTAATCATTCTGGTGATATTAAGGGTATTATTGCAGCTGGTCTCGGGGCTGTTGGCCTAGGACTCTTTACCTTTGGAATAGTTCTTTCGTTCTAGTTCTTTCATTTTCGCTATATCTTTGTGATTTAGCGTAATTTGTTAAAAAAGATATGCCGGTTTTGGGCATATCTTTTTATTTTTACTGGTATGAAATCTAAAATTTACATACTGTCTGTCTTGGTGTTTTTTTCGGCTCTACTTGCTCAAGAAGAACCTGTAATTGCTGGTGAAACAGCAATGCCGAATAGAGAGGCTGCTGAAATAGACTCTGCTGAAGATGCGAAAACTGTGGAAAATGTAAAATCAGTGGAAAATGCCGATAAGGTAACTGAGCCGCCAGCGGTGGAGGTTAAACCGGCTGTAGAACATGTGGATTCTGCGAAAGAAGTTGCCGCTATAGTAGATTCTTTGCAGGCGGATTCTATACAAACTGCAATTTCACCTGATTCTTCAAAGCACGCTTCTTCGAAGAGTGGCGGCTTGATGGGTTCCCTTTATCCTGTGAATAAGGATGAAGCCATTGCCCATGGAAATATTTTTTTGGGAGCATCCCTGTTTCTTTTGCAGGGAAGAACGGAAGATGATGAACTGAATGTGATTTTTGGTGATATTTATGAAGGGGAAGGGTACACCTTTACTGTTGAAGCTTTTGGTGCCTATTTTATAAAGGATGCTGTGGCGGTTGGTGCTCGTGGAGGGTATTCCCGCACTTGGTTTGACATTGATTTTTCAATACTGGAAGATTTGGCTGATATTAAACAACATCGCAAATATGTGAGCAATGGATTTTTTGTACAACCTTTTTTAAAAAATTATTTAAAAGTATTGGATTCTAGAAATGTATACTTCTTTAATGAAACCTCTTTGTTGGTAAAGTATTCCTATGGCATATCCCAATCGGATGATGGGGAAGAGATAGACAAAACCAGAAATTGGTCCTGGACTTTTGAGTTTGGCTTGAATCCAGGACTTTGCATTATGGTTTTGGATCGTGTGGCTTTTGAAACATCGGTGGGGCTTTTGGGTGCCAGTGTGTCTACTATGGAAATTGAGTCTAATGGGGAAAAGCGAAGTGAGTTGGTTTACAGCATGGTGAATTTTACCATTAATTTGTTGGCACTGGACTTTTCGTTGGTGTACTTCTTCTAGCGAGGTTGGGGTATGGTTAAAAAGTTTTTTCTATTAGCTCTTTGGGGAATACTTTATGTGTCGTGTTCTCAGGAAGAAAGCACACACAGGCCCGTTGACATGCCTATTCCGATTGATATTGGTTTTAAAAATTGCAAAATTGATACCATTGATGAGGAAAATCATCAAATTATTATTTCTTCTGGTATGAATAATCTTGATTCACTTGTGATTGGTTCTTCTTTTGATTTTGAAAGTGGTATTGCTTATTTGGCTGCGGATGCAGACTTGGTAGATCCTGAGTTGGGGGAACTTGTAAAACCGGGGATGACGATTTCTCTGAAGGATACGTCGAAGATTTCCATAGTGGTGTTATCTGCCGATGGGTCTATTGATGCCGTATGGCTCATTTGTAAAGAGAATTGTGACGATAAGGTGGTGGAGTCTTCCTGTTCTGCCAAGTCCAGCAGTTCCTCGAAAACGGCAGAGTCGTCCAGTTCTTTGGAAAAGGTAAAGTCTAGCAGTTCTTCTGAGACTCCTGCATC
>JABUUT010000001.1:45670-53982 GCA_021443045.1 Fibrobacteraceae bacterium | reverse complement strand
TCCAGTTCTTTGGAAAAGGTAAAGTCTAGCAGTTCTTCTGAGACTCCTGCATCTAGCTCAGGCAAGTCCTGCAGTTCCTCGAAAACGGCTGAGTCGTCCAGTTCTCTGGAAAAGGTAAAGTCTAGCAGTTCTTCTGAGGCTCCTGCATCTAGCTCAGGCAAGTCCAGCAGTTCCTCGAAAACGGCTGAGTCTTCCAGTTCTTTGGAAAAGGTAAAGTCTAGCAGTTCTTTGGAAACGCCAAAGTATTCATGTTCCTCTGAGGTGCCTACATCCAGTGCTACAGAACCTCCAGAACCTACGGAGCCTTCTGAACCGGTAAGTTCATCGTCCCTGTCAAGTGAAAAAGCTGTTTTAAACATAGACATTATGGTAAATGGGAACTCTCTGTCTACCTCAAATATTCAAATTCAGCAATCTTCTCGCACCATCATTATTTCTATTAAAAATCAAGAAGAATTGAGTTTTATACAAATTAATTCCATATCCCTTTCTGAAGGGGCTTCTTCCAATGTTGAATTGTCCATCCCATTAACTTTTACCCCTATCAACAATATCTCTGCAGAATACTCCTTTAATGTGTCTGCTGAAGATTTGTCTTCTACCACTTGGACTTTAAAGGTAATCTATCCGGAACCTCCAAAAAATATTAAGGTTTCTGAAATTGTGGCCAATAGCAACTGCAATGGTAAAACATGCTCGATTACCGTTTTGGATGACGTAATTTATGTAGAAACCCAGTACAATGACAATTTATCTTCCATGATTCTTTCGCCTATAGATACGGCTAACGATTTTAGAAATTGGAAAAGTTTAATGCTGGAAAATGAAATTGGCGAATTGAAGGAATATCGTATTAAGGCGGGTTATCAGGTTCCGGGAAGCAACTTTGATGAAAGAGTAGATCCTTTCTGGGGAACTTCAAATGATGCTCAAGTTGCGTCGGCAATCAGCGATGGTTGTGCTGTGTTTTTCCCAGTAACGGTAAGTTCGGAAAATAGTTTGTCTGTAAATGGTTCTTCTATTTCTTTAATTACCCAAGAAGTAGCGGCTAAATCTGTTGGCTTTGAGGGCGGTTGGAAAGTGGCTAGTGGCTACTATTTTGCTGGCTCCTACTCAGGTTCCAATGCATTGGAAATGTACGAGGAAGGGCGTACCAGTGGATGCCCGCTTGAAGATGCCGTTTCTAATTTGACTCGGTTTATGTCTTTTGGTCGCCCTTTTACGGCTCGCCCAGAATCTTTTGAACTAACTTATTCCTATGCCCATGTGGCAAACAAGTCTAGTGATTATCCCCAGAAAAGCCTGATTTATGTGATGCTGGTAAGCAGTAAAAATAAGGTGGTGGCTTCGGGTGTAATTTCTGATGAGTCTTCTGTGGAAAGTTCTGTAAGGCAGGTGCCTCTTGTTTATGGCTCCGATTCGGGGCTTTTGAGCGGCGGCTATGCGGTGGCTGAAGGCCTAAGTGTAGGAACTGGTGATGAAGATGTGGCCTACATTCATATTATGTTTGCCTCTTCGGCCTATGCCCATAACGTGGCTGGTGGTATTGCTGGGAAGAGTAATAAATATCGAGGTGGAACGGGCTCCACACTGACCATAGAGAATTTTAAACTGGTTTATTAGGAGGTGAAAAATGAAGAGATTGTATTTTCTATTGATTGCCTTAATTTGTCTTGTGGCCTGCACCGAAGATTATGATTCTTTTGGTACTTCTGATTACAATACCTTAAAAAATATTGAGTTCGAAAACCAGGATAGCGATGTTCTGATTTACGAAGATGAACATATTGTTAAAGTGACTTTAAAACAGTTAGATTCTTTGGAAAAATGGGACTCTGTAACACTGGCTTCTGTAGGGGTAAGTCATTTTGCCTGTATTCGTCTTGTGAAGGGAAAGTTTAAGGAGTTTCCAACAGATTCAACTGCTTTAGATTCTTTAGCCAACAGTGTGGCTGTAGGTGAAAAATTGGATGTGGGCGATAAAATCAGAATCCCCGAAAGTCATGTGTTTTACTTTGTTGTAGAATCGGAAAGTGGCAATCGCAGCATTTGGAGGGTTGAATTGACTATCCCTAATCAGGAGCCTGAAAAAGAGGATTCTTCTGATGATGAAAACCACAGCTCCGATGATGATAAAAAAGGTGATGACAAGAATAGTGATGACGATGAGAAAAATGGAAAAGGCGATTCGTCTAGTTCAGGAGACTCTGCAAAGTCAAGTAGTTCCTCTGGGGATGATTCCAGTAGCTCTATAGAAGTGTCTAGTAGTTCGGTTTCACTGAATAGCAACACGAACTTTGTTATTTCTTTTAAGGACCAGGTGGATAGCAAGACCAGTGGAGATACTATTACCATTTTCTTCCCTTTGAATTATGGAAAAGATTCATTGAAAGTGGCCGATGTGGTGGTTCATGAAAAATCATCTGTGGATGTAGACGCGAAGAATATAAAGGACTGGTCAAAAGTTCAAAAATTTGTTGTGACAGCAGAAGACAAGTCTACCAAAACATGGTATGTTCTTTTGTCTATACCCCTATCTTCAGAAACAAATTTTTCAATAAAATTCAAGAATCAGTTAAAACAAAGTAAGTCTGAAAATGTATTGAAGGTAAAATTGGAAAATGGAACTGAATTGGGTTCGGCTGTTGTGGATACCTTCTATGTTTCTGAAGGGGCTTCTGTGTCGCCGTCACCGGAGGGCCTGAAAACTTGGAAAGACTCCACTGTGTTTACAGTGACGGCGGCAGACGGTTCCAAACAGGAGTGGCTTGTAGTTCTTGAAGTGGCAGATGCTGATGAAGCCCCTGCATCCACTGAAAAAGAAATTGTTTCTATTTCGGCTAAGGATGAAATAGAAAAGGCGACGATGGATGAGAAACAAAAAACGGTGGTGTTCCATTTGGCAAACAAGGAGGCTCTATCTAGCGTTTTGATTTCTGTGGCTGTATCTGAAAATGCCTATATAGACTTTGATCAGGCAAAGCCTGTGGATTTGCGTTATGGGAAAAGGATGATTATTACTGCCGAAGATGGTTCGACAGTGGAATGGAATTTGATGGGCGATTACAAAAAGTTGACAGGTAATGACATAAAAACATTTAGTTTGTCGGACTTTGCCGGGGTGTCTGTAGAGGTTGATGAGGCGAAGAAAAATATATCTTTTGAACTTCCTCATGGCACGGATTTATCAAAAATTTATTTTGTGGCAAATCTTTCTGAAGGGGCTTCCATTGTGTCTCCAAAATCGGCCACGGAGTCTATGCCCTATTTAGAGTTGTCTTCAAAGCAAGCTGTTGTTGAGGTTTCTGCGGAAGATGGTTCCGTTGCCAAGTGGAGTGTTGTTGTAGACTTTATTAAATATTCTGGCTCCAGCATTACGTCTTTTAAATTGGATAATTTAAGGGATGTTAAGGCTTCGATTGATGAAGGTTCCAAAAAAATTTCCTTTGAAGTTCCCTATGGAACGGACCTTTCCCGCGTCACTTTTACCGCCACCCTCTCTGACGGTGCCTCCATTACATCTCCTTCTTCTGCGGCAGCGAACGGTGGCTCCTACCTGGATTTATCCAGCAACACCGCCTCCATTGAGGTAACTGCTGAGGATGGTTCCAAGTCCAATTGGACTGTGGAAGTTTCTGTACAAACTGTTGCCCCAAAAATTACATCCATTTCTTTAGGTGGCGTGGCGGCTCTTATTGATAATGAAAACTCCCGCATTCTTGTGAACAATTTGCCTTTTAACATTACATCAAGTTACTCGGCTAAATCTTCCGATATAACGGATTTAACCCGGGTGGAGGTCACTTCGCTAGAAACAAGCGAAGGGGCTTCGGCTAATGTATCTGTTGGCTCTATTTTGGATGTTTCTTTTGGAACGGCCACAATTACTGTTGCAAATGGCTCCGAAAGCAAAACTTATAAAGTGAAGGGCGGATACCAGTACCCTAATAGTGATTTTTCCAACTGGAAAAATGGATCTGATGGATACACTCAGCTGGATGGCTGGGATAATGGAAATAATTCATTTTCGTCGGGACTTGCGGCGAAGGCTACTGATGAAGGTCGTACGGTAAACAAGATGACTTCCGTTACGGTTAATGTAGTTGTTGTAGAAAAATTTGCTGGTGGAAATTCTTTTACGGCAGATTTTAACCCTAATAACGTAAAAGCAATTAATATGGCCAGCTATGATGACGGAAACGAATTGATTGATTTTGGAAAGCCTTTTGCAGGGAGACCGGAATATATTGAATTTGATGCTAAGTATGTGGGTAAGGGTGATTCCTGTGATATGTACATTATTTTGGAAAATCGCAGTGGCGGCCCCGATGTTACCAATAAAAATCGAAATGGTTCGGTAAATAAGATGGTGGCTAGCGCATGGTATCGAGCCACTTCCATTACGAATTCTCCAAATCGTCCTGTTCCAGACCTTGTTTCCGTAGGCCAGATTGAACGTTCCGGCTATTCTACGGTTCGCTTAAAATTGCAGTATGGTGCTCCGTTGAACAATTCTCCCATTTTCAATTCCAGAGTGTTGAATACTGTGGCCACTTCCCTGAAACATAAGGATGGTATAGATAATCGTTTAACCCCCATAGAGGCTAGTGAAGCAGAAACCCTGCCTGTTACTCATATTCGCATTGTTATAGCCTCTAGTGCAAAGGGCAATGAGTATAAAGGTGTGACGGGCGCCACACTCTATGTAGATGAAATTCGACTGATTTACTAGGATTGTGGGATATTTGAAAAAATATTTGCTTGAATGTTGTAGTTTTTGCTATTTTTTATATGCAAAAAGTTAAAAGTGGAGAAATTTATGGCAGCTTTAAATTTAACTGCAGAAAATTTTGACGAAGTCATTAGCTCTGGCCAGTTGGTTTTTGTTGACTTCTGGGCCACTTGGTGTCGCCCCTGTGTGATGATGGGCCCCATTGTGGAAGAACTGGCCGACGAGTATAATGGCCGCATGATTATTGCAAAAATCAATGTGGATGATGCTGGGGTAGACGCTATTTGTGCCCGGTTTGGCATTACCAACATTCCCAACATGAAACTGTTCAAGAACGGCGTTGAAGTTGGCAATGTAGTTGGTGCTGTACCTAAAGCTACTGTGAAGGGCGTTATCGACAGGAACCTGTAGTTCAAGATGGCCTTATGGAGAAGCAGCCTTGGTGCTGCTTTTTTTATTTAATGGGTACCTTTAAATAACTAATTACTAGATTTTGTTTATGCTTACAAAACGTTTGATAGTCTGTTTGGATGTCCGTAACCGCATGGTTACCAAGGGTGTAAAATTCAAGGGAAATGTAGATGTTGGGGACCCTGTGGATATGGGTGCCAAGTATAGTGACGATGGTGTGGACGAGCTGGTTTTTTACGACATTACGGCCAGTGCCGAAAATCGTCCTTGTGACATGGAAATGATTCGTCAGATAGCAAAACGTGTTTTTATACCCTTTGCCGTTGGCGGCGGCATTCGCAATTTGGACGACATGCACAATGCCTTGTTGGCTGGTGCTGAAAAGGTGAGCGTGAACAGTCTTGCTGTGCTCCATCCGGAGATTATTGCAGAGGGAGCCAAGGCTTTTGGTAGCCAGTGCGTGGTGCTTGGCATGGATGCCAAGTTTGTTGGTGTTTCTTCAAAGATGCCTAGCGGCTACGAAGTTTATATTCGTGGCGGTCGAACGGCTATGGGTATTGACGCTGTGGAATGGGCTAAAAAGGCCGAAGATTTGGGCATTGGTGAAATTTGCCTGAATGCCATAGATACGGATGGTGTTCGCAATGGTTACGAACTGAGTATTACCGATATGGTGGCTAAGGCGGTTCATGTTCCGGTGATTGCCAGCGGCGGTGCCGGCACTCCAGACCACATTGTGGACCTGTTCCGCAAAACTTCTGCTGATGCGGCTTTGGTGGCCTCCATGGTGCATTTTGGGGACTACACGGTGCAGGGCATTAAAGATGAAATGAGAAAGGCCGGTATTCCGGTGCGCAAATAATTTGGTTGATATATGAATGATTCTTTGGCTGCAAAAATTTTTGAAGCGGGAAAGTCCGCCGGTGCCACATTTGTAGAAATTTTTGAGGAAGAAACCCGCAGTTCGTCCTTGGGTTTAAAAGATAGTCAGATTGACACAGCGACGGCGGGCACAGAGTATGGTGTTGGTGTTCGTCTTTTGTATGGAACTGAGGTTCTATATGGTTTTACCAGCGACGACAGCGAAGAAAGCCTTTTAAAATTGGTTAAAAGTTTGGCCTTTGGCCGCATAGCCAGTATGGAGGGTGGTGTAGGTTCTGTTGCAAAGCCTTTGGAAATTGCGCCAGAAAAAAGAGTTTGTGACTACAACGGGGCTGCATTTAAGGACCCTCGCATATTGGGCCAAGCGGCAAAGCAGGATTTTTTATTTCGCGCCGACAAGGCTGCTCGTGCTTTTTCTGATAAAGTGGCTCAGGTGGGAGCATCCATTAGCGATGTTTGTACCTCCATTCATTTGTTGAATAGCGAAGGCCTGAATCTGAAAATGAACAGAGCAAGACTTCGCACCAATGTAATGGTTACCGCCACCGATGGGTCGGAACGCCTTACCACCCACGAGGCTCCTGGTGCCTTGGGCGGCTATGAAATTTTAGACAACTATAGCCCTGAGAAATTAGGTGAAATGTGTGCTGACCGAGTGGTGAGGCTTTTAGATGCTGGCTATATTGATGGCGGCGAAATGCCTGTGGTGATGGGCAATGGTTTTGGTGGAGTGATTTTTCATGAGGCTTGTGGGCACCCCCTGGAATCTGAATCGGTTCGACGCAATGCTAGCCCATTCTGTGGCAAGTTGGGAACTGCCATTGGGCAACCTTGTTTAACGGCTATTGACGATGGAACTTTAGACGGGGTTTGGGGTAGCCTTAAGTATGACGATGAAGGCCATCCTGTGGAAAGGACGGTTCTTATTGAAAACGGTATTTTAAAGTCTTATATGTCGGACCGTGTTGGTGCTACTGAAATAGGTGTTCCTCTTACCGGGAGCGCTCGACGAGAAAGTTACAAGTATGCTCCTGTGAGCCGCATGCGCAATACTTTTATTGCACCTGGTAAAGATTCTTTAGAACAAATGATTGCCAGCGTGGATCATGGGCTTTATGCAGCCCGCATGGCTGGTGGCTCTGTGAACCCGGCGACAGGTGAATTCAACTTTGCCGTTGATGAGGGTTACGAAATTGTCAATGGTAAAATTGGAAAACGGGTTCGTGGAGCGTCCCTTATTGGAAAGGGTCACGAAATTATGCCTCGCATTAGTATGGTGGGGAGTGATTTTGAAATGGCAGCGGGGGTTTGCGGAGCTAGTTCTGGGCATGTGCCGGTAACGGTGGGGCAGCCCTCTATTAAGGTTGATAAAATTTTGGTAGGTGGACGGTAGAGAACTGCTACTGTTTTTCACACTAATTTGCGAAAACCGAGCGTCGCGAAAATATGCTTGCATAATTTCATGACCGAGGTGCAGTCAAATGCACTTTAGCAGGGGGATGGGTTTTGTCACCCTGGAACGGAGTGCAGCGTAGTGATAGGGCCCAAAGAAGTATGTGGTTGACAGTAGGTCGTAATTAGTGGGGGGGCGCAAAAATAGACGATTGAATTGACAATGTAAAAAACAAAGCAGCCCCCGAAGGGACTGCTTTTTTCCGGAAAGGAACTTTTTTAGATACATTTATAGTTTCCGGCATCTCTATGGGCTCGGAAATAGTCCTGCAAGCAGTCCCATTTCACTCGCCTCATGAGATGTGGTGTATGACCCATACACCGGGCTTTACATGGATAAAAAACAAAGCAGCCCCCGAAGGGACTGCTTTGTTTGGTGTATGGGATGTTTGGTTTTGTAGTGTTCTTTTTAGAACAATTATAAGATAGGTTTTAATGGGGCTTGTGGAGTACTTTTTGTTTTAAAAGCGATGTAATGTTTTACAACACCTACAATATCGATAATTGCCTGTTTTTAAGAAAAATCATGAATTTGGGCCATTTTGAGGGTCTTGAGCGTATAATAATGGTTATAGAAACGCTCAGGAAATGCCTGTGAAGAGCTTTTTTGTCTTATTTTTGCCCTAGATTTGGTTGCAATGGTGGTAGTCCTTTTTGCAGTCTTCAGATTCCGCTGGGATTATGTAGTGTCTGTTAAACAACATCTTCAAAGCTTATATTTGTTGACATTTTTGATAATTTTTTATATATTTAGTGCAAGGATATTTTGAATTTTTGCGTAAAACCCTTGCACTGCGAGCACTTCCATGTACATCATCAACCGATTCAGCCAGGT
>JABUUT010000001.1:41246-42542 GCA_021443045.1 Fibrobacteraceae bacterium | reverse complement strand
TACTTATGTTACAGGGTTTTGGATAAAGTAATTTGAGAAGTTACTGCGGAATTTAGGTATATTTAAATTTTCCTCAATATTTTTGCATATCATGGTTGATTATTACCCAATATTTTTGTATATTATAGATAATTATTCCCCAATATTTTTGTATATTATAGATAATTATTCCCCAATATTTGCGTAAAATAATGAAACGAACCCTCTACATCAAACTCCTTGAATGGAAAAACTCCCTCCACAGAAAGCCCCTTGTTCTGGAGGGGGCTCGACAGGTAGGCAAGACCTACTTGCTGAAGGAATTTGGCAAGAACGAGTTCAAATATGTGGCTTACATCAATTGCCATAATAATCCGCAAATAGGTAGCCTTTTCAGCGATTACAACATGGACCGCATTATCCGCTCTGTATCGGCGATTTGCGAGTGCCCTGTGGTACCGGGCGAAACTTTGGTGATTTTCGATGAAATTCAGGAGGTGGCCGGAGGGCTTGCGTCGCTGAAATATTTTTGCGAACTTCGCAACAACCTTCATGTGGCTGTTGCCGGCAGTTTGTTAGGAATTTCCTATATGCGTGGGGAATCGTACCCCGTGGGTAAAGTGAACACCCTTAGGCTTTACCCCATGCACTTCAACGAATTTCTAGAGGCTCTAGGGCGAAAGAATTTGCTGGCCGCCGTTGAATCCTGCGACTGGGAAGTGCAGAGAACTCTTCACGGGGAATTGAAGGACCTGCTGCGGCTCTACTACTACGTGGGAGGCATGCCCGAGGCTGTTGCTGCATACATCGAAAATTCGGATTTGCAGATGGTCCGCTCCATCCAAAAAGAAATCCTCGTGGCATACGACCGTGACTTTGCAAAACATGCCGAAGACTGTGTTCAGCGGATTAGGCTTGTATGGAACAGCATTCCCGCACAACTGGCCAAGGAAAACAAGAAGTTCATTTTCGGTGCGATAAAAAAAGGGTCGAGGGCATCGTATTTTGACAAAGCCCTGCAGTGGCTCCGCGATGCCGCCTTGATTTATCGAGTGGAACGTTGCAAGCTCCCGGAAATTCCCCTTTCGTTCTATGTGGAGTCCGCCGCCTTCAAGATTTTTATGCACGATGTGGGCTTGTTATGCGCCATGGCCGAAATTCCTGCGGCTCAAATTCTGGTGGACGACTCCATCTTTTCGAAGTATAAGGGCGCCTTTACAGAAAATTTTGTCTTGACCCAGATTGTTGCGGCCGGGGGTGGTGCGGTCCACTACTATGCAAAGGAAAATTCCACCGTGGAAATTGATTTTCTTTTGC
>JABUUT010000001.1:33815-41073 GCA_021443045.1 Fibrobacteraceae bacterium | reverse complement strand
TTGGTATTTGTGTGGATATTCTGTGGATCCTTCACGGTGTATGCCGTTCAGGATGACAAGGTGTTAATCATTAACCATTAGTAATCGATACCACATTCACTGGATCCTTCACGGCTATGCCCTTCAGGATGACACTTTCGAGTAGAAAGCTTTCTATGGATCCTATCACCTAACGGTTCCAGGATGACACATTTGGGCTGTCAACCTTTCTATGGGTCCTTCGGGGATTTGCTCCTCAGAATGACAATTCGTTAATCATTAACAATTAATTTCATATACTGCGAGGTTGACAAATTTTTTACTGGAGAATTTTATAGAAACCACCGGGGATTTTTCTCTTAACAGGTGTCATTGCCTTTTTGGCTAAGGCAAAGTTTCCGGTAGGTGTGGTTCCATATCCGGCAGTGCGCTTTACAGTGCCTAAAGCCGCCATTTCCACTGCGGTTTCCAATGCTTGTTCTTCATCGTCAATATTTATGTCTGGAGCAATGCCATACCCATGGTAGGACTTGTTTTTGTTGTCGTAAAGCTGCTGGGCAGTAATGCCCGCCAAGCCCACTAGTGTAGACAAGTAGTATTGCCCAATACCCTTTCCGTAGGTCGTTTTACCAACCATTGGGTACTGCTTGAGGTTGGTTAGAATCATGGTCATCACTTCGGCACAGCTGGCGGATTCTTCATCGGCTAAAAGAACTACGTATTTATCTTTGGCAATACCTTCGGAAGTGGCAATCCAGTAAGTGGTGTCAAACCTTTGGGTGTCTCCCATTCTAAGGTCTTCGTCAAAGTGTGATGCTAATGCGTAGCCCATGGTGTCGCCCAAGGAAACAAATGCCGAAGCCACATTGACGCAGTGGTCTTCGCTACCACCGGGGTTACCCCGAAGGTCGATGACCATGGATTTTGCATCTTTGATTTCTTCCATGGCATGCATGAATTCTTCGTAGGTGCCGCCATTGACAACGGTTGTGTCGGTAAATCTTATTATTTGAAGAACGGGTATTGAATTTTTGTATCGAAGAATAACTGTGGGCATGGCGAAGCTTGAAGCCACTACGGTGAGACTGCCTTCTTGTTGGTCACGGGTGTATTTTATGGTTATGGCCGTGCCCTTGCTTGCAACATCTATGAGTGCGTTAAAGAGGTATTCGGTAGAAACATCAATGAGGTTATCGGAACCATTAATGGACATGGCTGTAATGCAGTCGCCTCTCTTAAGGCCTGCCTTTTCGGCAGGGCTATTCCAATATACTGTAGAAACGCAAATTTGGTCACCTACCGTTTCTACTTCGGCTCCAATGCCAACAACCTCCTCAGATTCGGTTATATAAGACAAGATTTCTTCACTAACGTATGGACCAAAGTAGCTTGTAAATTCATCGCTTAGGGTGGCGTACATGTAGTAGGTGTCTATAAACGGATAGTCTGGGTGGTTTGAGGAAATTGTGGCGTATTGTGCCCCCTGGCCTATATAGCTTGAGATTTGGTCTAGTTCATCATTTTGGTGAAGGTAGAGGAACCTGAGAAAAGTGTGGTTAAGATAAAGTTCTTCTATGGATGGATTTTCTCCAGACAGGGAATTGAAAAAATCATCCAGGCTGGTGTTGCTGCTATTTTTTATATAAGAGGGAATACCTTCGGTAGAGCCCTTTTCGTCGGATGGGAATGGGGAATCATCATTGGAATCTGTTGAGGAAGTGCAGTTCCAAAACAGCATTGAAAAGAGTGCAATTGCCAAAATATTTTTTTTACTCATTGGTTGTAACTTCCTTTTAAACTTTTAACCCTTCAACCTTTTGTCTGTAATGCGGCTGCCTTTATTTTTCTTGATGCGGTAGGCTCCGCTTTTTACGCCTTTGATAAAATGGTCTCTCGATTGTGCCTTTAGCAGAACTTCGGTGTCTTGGCTAAAAGATTTTTGTGTGGCTCCGTATTTTTTGTTTCGCATAAAGGTTCTTTCTTGCGAAAGCTCCAAGGCCTTTTGCAGGGCTTCGTTGCTGTTTGCAACAGAAAAGTCGGGTTCTATGCCGTAGCGGTTAAAGGTAAAACTGTCTTTGTCGTAAAATTCCATGGCACTGATTTTTGCAATGCCTGAGGCTGGGGTGGTAAAGTAGTATTGACCTAGCCCTTTCCCAAAGGTGAGCTGCCCCACCACAGGGGATTTTCTATTTGACGAAACCGCTGCAATCATAATTTCGGCACAGCTGGCCGTTTGGGCATCGGTCAAGAAAACATAGTAGCGGTATAGGCCAAGTCCTTCGTAATGGTTAACGTAGTAGAATGTGTCTGCCCGTTCATTTGAAATAATGGCGGTGTCTCCAAGGGGAAGCAATTCTTCAGCAACGGCAATGCATTGGTCAATGGAACCTCCTGAATTTCCCCGAAGATCGATGATGGTAGATGGGGCATCATCGGTCAACTCTAGAGCTTCCAGAAATTCACCGTAGGTGCCGTCTTCATTGCTGGTGTAGTCTGAAAATTCCGTGATTTTGATAAGGGGAATGGTGTCGGTTCCTATGGAATAGTATCTTACAAAAACGGTGGAGTCCACTATCTCGTTGAGGACATCAAAAATATCTGTGTAGCATGTGGAATCGTAATAGGCCGAAAAAGGGTCGTTCAGTGTGGAATACATGTAGTGGACATCGGCAAAGGGTTTGTTGCCTACATAAGAGAATCCTGAGTTTTGGTAGTATTCCAAACTGTAAATGGGAACCTTGGCATCGTAGAAATTTTCTTTGAGAAGGTTGCGGTTGTAGTGCAGTTCTATGCTGTCTAGGTTTTCTATTTGCCCGATGAGCCCGTAATCATCATCGGTGTCTAAGCCGCCTTGTTCGGGTTTGGATGGCAGTGAAAAATCATCATCGGTTCCGCTGGAGGTGCAGCCGAAAAAAAAGATGAAGAGAAAAATAAAAAAGTAGCGCATAAAATCAATCTACCAAAATGGCTCCCCCAAGACTAGGGCTTTTTTTAGTAATTGGCTTAAAAGAGGGGTTGTTTTTTACCCATTCTTCTAAAGGGGCTTCTTTTTTTAGAGATGAGGTTTTGAAATTGGAACCCACTATATCCAGGGCGCACTGAATGTTGGCATCACCTTCGCAGGGGTAGTCGGGAACAATGCCCTTTTTGTGGTAGGAGGTTCCCTTGGGCGTTAGAAAATCCATGTTGGTGATGATGGCAAGGCCTCCAACCTTTGTTTTCCAGGTGGTCTGCCCAATGCCCTTGCCGTAGGTGGTTTTGCCCATCACTGGAATTTGTGCCCCCTCGTGAACGGCCGCTGTAAAAATTTCACCACAGGAGGCAGTGCCCCTGTTTACAAAGAGGATGAACTTGCCTTTTTCACCGGCATCACCAGACTTGGCTGTATAGTTGTATTTGCCGTGGTATGAAGAACCTTTGGAATCGATGGCCCGGTAGGAGCGGGTTGAAATAATTCCGCTCTGGATAAACAGGTCGGCCATGGCGGTGCATTGGGAAACGTGACCTCCGGGGTTGTTGCGAAGGTCTAGCACCCGCACTCCGGAATATGTTTGGGTGGAGTCTAGATAGGTTTTAAGTTCTCCAAGGGAACCGTAAGTTTGGTCGACGGTGGTTAATTTGAATTCCGTGATGGAAACAAAAATCACATTGTCCATGGTGTCTAAAAAAATGGTTGGGGCGTAGATGGTTTCTTTTTCTAGGTTGGATGCGCTGGTGTCATTTTCAAAAACGTATTCCAACCGAATTTGCCTGGAGTAGGTGAGTATCGAGTCGTAGGTGGGGTAGGCGTTGGGGCCAGAAATTTCGACTCCGTTGACCCTAATAATTTGGGCATACCGAGGAATACCAGCTCTGCCTGCTGGGCTTTTTTCGTAGACCCGGTACACAAACAGGGGGTATTTTTCGGAAGGCTTTGTGGCGTACTCCATACCTACGTCGCCGGGAATAATGCTGGTGTTTATGGATATTTGGGTGGCTTCACTCTTGGATGGAACAATGTATCGCGTGTAGGGGTCTTCTAGGGACTTGTAGAGGGTGGCCACCGAATCGCCTTTGGAGGGCAGGTTGGAGAGCTCGTCTTCAAAGAGGTAGGTTTTTTGGAGCAGCCAGTAGTTGTAGGAATATTCCGAGGGTTCCGGGGTGGATTCCACAGGTTCCATCAGGTCGCAGGCGACCAGCATGGCAGAATAGAGAAGGGTACACAGGATTCTGTTACGGTTCTTTTGCATAGCCTACCATGGTGGTTCAAGAATGCTCTAGGAGTCTATGCTCAGGTTCTTCTTGTCTAGGAGAACGCGAGGAATTCCGCCTTCCATTGGGTTTTCAATTACAGAAATGGTGGTGAGGCTATTGCATTCGGCCAAAGATTCTGGTAGCGTGGCCAACTGGTTAGCGTCAAGCACCAGTTCGTGAAGTTTCTTGAGGTTGCCAAACTCCGAAGGAATCGCACCAAGGCTGTTTCCAGAAAGCATCAGAATCTCGAGGGATTCCAAATGGCCCAGGGAGGCTGGAATGGAGGTAAGGTCGTTGTTGTCCAGGTACAGCTTTTCCAGCTTTGTCATTTTTCCGATGGTGGCCGGAATTTCGGAGAGCATGTTGTCGTGGAGTGACAGCTTGGTTACGTTTACCCAGTTGCCAATTTCGTTGGGAAGGTCCAGAAGCTGGTTCTTGGCGATATTCACTTTTGCCAGGTTGGTAAGGTTGCCTACCGAGTCTGGAAGTTCGGAAAGGCTGTTGTAGCCCAAGTACAGGTTGGTGAGGTTCCGGAGTTCGCCAATGGTGTCGGGAAGGGCCATCAGGTCGTTTTCGCTAACAGAGAGGCTTTTTAGGTTCTTCAGCTTGCCAATATCGTCTGGAAGCTCCACAAGGAGGTTGCGGTCCAGGTTTAGCTCTTCCAAAGATTCGATTTCAAATAATTCGGGTGGCAGAAGGCGTAGGCCCTGCTGGGAAAGGTCCAACACTTTTGCCTTTTCGGCTTTAGCTTTTTTGATGACTTCCATTAAATTCATATTCAAGCTCCTATGTTGTAAATCATAGCATTTTTAGCGATAAATGGGGAATGGGTTGTAAAAAAAAGCAAAACTAAATGCTTTTTATACATTTGTGCAGCTTTTTAGACGATAAAAATGAAAAAAAATGCAAGTTTTTTCTTTTTTTTGTACTCAAAATGGGGGTTTGAAACTATTTTTAGTGACATAAAACGATACATATATATTACATATATTGGAATCGTGTAATTTGAGGACAAAAATGGAACTAACAAAATCTCAGGAACGCCGTCTAGCATTTGTCGCTAGCCTATTGAGTCTTAATCCGAACGATCCTACCGACCGCATTAAAGCCCTCCGGCATTTAAATCTGGATGAAGAAGGGTGCTTCCATGGTTTCCAGTATTCCCAGGGCTTCCTCGAATTTTTCATTTTCTTGGATGAAGATACTCCCCTGGAACGTATCATCTCCCATTTGACACGGGACCTTAAGCAGTTGCAGATTGCCGTTTTCCGCACCAGCGACCCCGACAACCAGTTCTTTATGTCCCTTCGTGAAGAAGCGGATCCCTGGGCCGTTCTAAAGGTTGCTGAAGAAAGCGAGGAAGAAGACGAAGATGCTCCAGCTAGCCGCCCCTATATGGAAACGTTGGAAATTACCGTTCTCCGTACCCGGGCCAGCCGCGACATTACCGATTCCGAACTGGAACGCACCCTCAAGGATGTGCGTCGCAAGCTTTCTTTGTGGAAAAACGAAGTTAAGGCCAAGCTTGAAATTATTGCCGAGCATGACGACCTTACCCGCGATATTCGCTCCGCTGATGACAAACTGGAAATTGTGATGGATTCCGACCCCCTCCACATGACCAGCCCCCATGGTGAACTTTTTTTGGGTTTCTGCCCCATTCGCACCATTTTCGATTACCATGTTAGCTTGGGCAAGCGCTTAAAGACCAAGCACAACATGGCTATTGTGTCTAGCAACATTCGTACCTACTTGGGCAACCTGACCCATACCAATGCCGCCTTGATTGATGCCTTCCAGACTATGGAACGCCAGGATGACCAGAATGTGGATGTGGAAGATTTTCCATTCCTCCACAATGGCATGACCCTGACTGGCGATGACCTTCGCCTTAAGGAACGGGATGGCAAGAAGGTGCTTCTGATTGAACGCCCCAAGATTATTAACGGTGCCCAGAGTTTGTTCACATACGAACAGTATGCCAAGAAGAGTAAAAAGCCGGTGAACCCCAAGGTTTTGGTAAAAGTGGTGGTTCCTTACCCAACGGCCGACAATTTCTTGAGCCAGGTGACTATGGCCAACAACCGCCAGAACCCTGTGTTCAGTTACCATCTACGCGCTGCTGATGACTTGCAGTTCTTTATCTGGCAGCGCTACCAGGAAGAAGGCTTTACATACGTTTATAAAGACGGTGTGCGCCTTAAGGCCCGTACCCGCAAGCTGGAAGTGCGCATGCGCCCAGAATTGGCCAAAACATTGTTTATGATGGATGGCCGGCTTAGTGAATGCCGCAGCAGTGATTGCATCTTTGACAAGGAAACATTGTACCAGCGTTGCTTTGGCGCCTTCCTTAGGGTGGCCCAAGAAAAGGAACAGGACTTTGTTCGCGAGACAATCGCCTTTACAAAGGCTTGGCAGCTTTTGATTAGACTCCCCATCAAGATTCGCAATGTGGTTCCTGGCAAGGGTGTTTCCATTGAAGCCAATGATGATAACCCACTTACAAAGATTACTTGGAACGGCCGCTTGGAAGACAAGTTTGTGTTCCGCAGCGCTGTGAAAGACCTTGTGGTGGCCTTGGCTCTTAAGCATTGGCTTGTTTATGGCGACCCCATTCGCGACTTTAAGTATCTGGTAGAAAACGAGCTGGACTTTAACGATTCCATTCTCAAGTATGCTTCCAAGATTTACAGCGACGATCTCAAGGGCATTCTGATTAATGAATTTAAGGACAACAAGGACTACTACGATACCATTACCACCATTGACAAGGATTCTGGTGAATCTGTGGAACGTCGTCTTTGGAAGGGCTTTAGCAATACCCAGACCTACGAAAAGATGCTGGACTTCTTGTGCAAGAAGAACAAACAGTGGGAAAAGTGTCGCGGTGGTATAGAACTCTTTATTTAGGAGTTCTATAGTCGCAGACTAAATGAAACTTTAAAAACTCGGTTTTCCATTAGGAAAATCGAGTTTTTTTTAGACATCCTGCAAAATCATGTGTCATATTCATCTTGGTTTTCAGTAGTCGGTTATCAGTTATCGG
>JABUUT010000001.1:0-33635 GCA_021443045.1 Fibrobacteraceae bacterium | reverse complement strand
CTACTGTCTACTAACCACTTCTTTGAGCTCATGCCTCTAGGCGTTTACGCCGAACCTCACTACTGACCACTGACTACTGATAACCAGCCTCTAATCACCCTCTGGTGAGGCGTATGGCGATGGAAAATTTGTGATCGCTGTCTATTCCATCACCGTCGATGGGTTCATTGGAAAACATAGATTGATAGGCAATGCCAAAACCGAGAGACCATGTGTCTGTAATCCACCAGTCTTTGCCAATTTCATAGCGCGTGTAAATGTTTAAAAATTCAAGGTCGGTAGAATAGTCTCCTCTGGGAGTAACTATATATCCGCCTAATCCGGAGGAGGTTCCTATAAATAGACCATTCAATGGAGACTGGGGATTTCTAAAGGGGTATACATAAAAGCCGAGCCCAGCTGCAAACTCAAATCCGGGAGCATCTTTATCGGAAAGTTTGTCATCGAAGTCAACGGAGTGGACGGTTCCCTTAGTAACGTTCTCATCATACTCCGTATTTTGGGCTTTTGCATGGCCGAAGACGTTTCCTACATCAAGGGTGCTGAAGAGAACTACCATGTTTCCAATGGATGCTCCAAGTTTGACATTGACTTCTGGAAAACTAAATCCAGAAAAGGAATGGCTGTATATTTCAACGGAGCGGCACTGATCGGGATTTTCTTCAGAATTGCTGCTGTAATTGCAATTCCTTTGGTAGTCAGACTTGTAGGTATCGTCATATTGGGTGTTGAGGTAAGAAAATCCCAATGCGGTTTGGAAGAAAAGCCCCCGATGCTCTTTTTGGTAGGCAAGGGAAGGTACTGCCATTGAAAAAAGCGTAAGAAGAATTAATAGCCGTTTCATGGACTACCCTCTTGTAATGCGGAACATTATGCCAAAGGTATTTTCTGTTCCATCAAAGTCCTCAAATTTGGTATTGATTCGGGTGTAGAGAAAACCGATGCCTAGGGAAAGATTGTCGCTAACCCACCATTCCTTTCCAATTTCAGCTTGATATGTAGTTCCCATGGAAATAAAATAATCTACAGCTCCTCCGCCTGTAAAGCCAATGGAACCGCCTAAAAAGAAGCCTTCCATTGCAGGAACCTTATCCATAAAGGGGTAGAGCGTAAAACCAAAGCCTAAGGTGGTTCTTATATGCACTGCATAATCGGTATCTTCATCGATGTCTCGGTCTGTATTTACAAACCATCTTGAAATTTCTGTGGCATAGGGAATGGAGTCGACAGTGCCATTGTCATTTACCGTTTTTTCGTAGTCAATAACAAAGTCTTTTCGTTCGTGGTAGTCTTTGTAATCGCAGTCTCCTAAAAAGGCGTTAATGTTAAAAACGGTGTGGAATGCAATTAAATTGGCTACTGCTGCACCAAATTTAAATTCCATGTATGGAAAGGAATTTCCCTCAAATTCGTACTTTTCAATATCGCGAGTCCAGTAATGCACTTCTTTGCCTTTGTAGGTGTGCTCACGGTCTGTGTTGTAATTGTAGCTGTATGTAATATCTTTGGAATAATCGTTGTCTGTGTTTTTGCTTGAAACCGATGTGTAGGCGTATCCTACGCTAACGCTGTTGTAAAAGCCATGGTGGGTGTGGGGCTTTTTTCGCTCACCGTTAATTATTTTTTCGGCTGGCTTAGTTTGTTCCACATTGATTGTGGAATGTTCTTGAAGGCCTATGGGGTTTACTGTTGGCTGAGGGGTATTACTTTGGTAAGTGATTGATTCTTTTGGCGAAGGTTCTGCTTGGGGAGTGTCCTCTTGAGAAACTTCGTTTTGTGGAATCTGGGCTTGGTAGGGTTCCGATGAGTACTCGGTTGAATTTTCTGTTGAGGTTTCTGTTGGAACGTCTTCGGAAAAGCTGTTGTTGAATTCGTAGTCCTGGCCGTAGCAGACTAGAGCAAAAGAAAGAATAAGGAGTATCTGTTTCATAATTCAAAAATGTTCCTTTATTTTCTAAGAACGGTTATGGCAAACCCTAAAGAGTGGGAATCAACTTCGCTGGAGACCATTTCGTCTATGGCGTAAGAGACTATAACACCGGCATGCCAAAGGTCTCCTATGTTCCATACCTTGCCTAATTCTAGTTTGTACTGCGTTCCAGCATCGGCAAGGGAGGCTCCATCACAGGAGTAGCGATAGCCCTCAATATCTTTGCCATCGCCTTCTGTTTGAATGACTATGCCTATAGAAAGGGCAATGTAGCCTCCGTTTAAAATGTGTTCCGGATTCCGGAATGGAAAAAAGGCAACGCCCCCGCCGAATAGGAATCGGTAAACTTCATCGCTGTATTTTTCGTTGACTTCTGCTTCTAAATATTTAAATCGAGCGTCTCCGCTAAGGTTTGCGAAGCTAAAAGTGGCATAGGGAGCCACTAAACTGCGAATAATGGCACCGATTTTCATTCCAACGTCTACGCCCCAACCTTCAAAATTGGATTTTTCGTAGTGGCCACCGTATTCTTCTTTATAGGTGTAATCGACTGCACTTATTCCCAATATGGGCTGAAAGAAAAAGGCACTGTGAATGTAATCGGGCCTTTCTTTGGCAAAGGATGCCACGACTAGTATGGAAAGCAGTATGATAATTTTTTTCATAAGAAAACCTTTATGACTTTTACACCTTCCTGAAAATTAGAGATGTGTTGATGCCGCCGAAGGCGAAATTGTTGCTCATGATGTACTCCACGTCCATTTCGCGGCCATAACCGGTAATGTAGTCTAATGGAGCGCATTCGGGGTCAACGTTCTTTAAATTCAAGTTGGGGCTGAACCATTTGCGATTCATCATGTTGATGGAAAGCCAGGATTCTATGCCGCCACAGGCACCCAGGGTGTGCCCAATGTAACTTTTGAGGCTGGACAGAGGCACGGAACGGCCCTTAAAGGCGTTGTAGGTGGCCCAGGATTCTGCAATGTCGCCATGATGTGTGGCTGTGCCATGGCCATTGACATATCCAATTTGTTCCGGGGAAATGCCTGCATCTTCCATGGCTAATTCCAGCGCCATTTGCATGGTTTCTTTTTTGGGCTGGGTAATGTGGTCGCCATCGGTGTTGTTTCCAAAGCCAACCAGCTCGGCGTAAATGTGGGCCCCTCTGGCTTTGGCGTGTTCGTATTCCTCAAGAATTAGAGTGCCAGCCCCTTCACCAATCACAAGGCCGTCACGATCTTTGTCGTAGGAGGCTGGAGAAAGTTCCGGGTGCTCATTTTTTGTGCTGGTGGCAAAAAGGGTGTCGAATACGGCTGATTCCGTTGGGTTTAATTCTTCGGCACCGCCTGCAATCATCACATCCTGCTTGCCATACTTAATGGCTTCGTAGGCTTGGCCAATGGCAAGGCTACCGCTGGTGCAGGCGGTGTTTGTGGTAATAAGGCGGCCTGTAAGCCCAAAGAAAACGCTGATATTTACAGCACAGGTTTGTGGCATAGACTTAATGTAGCTGGTGGCTGTAATGCCAGAGCAATCATAAGTTTTAAGCATTGAAAAAAAATCTATTAGAGCATCGATGCTTCCCATGCTGGAACCATAGGCAACGCCCATGCGGCCCGACTTAAGAATACTGGTATCTTCGGCTAAGCCCGCCATTTCAACGGCTTTGTGGGAAGATGCCAAGGCCATTACGGCTACACGGCCACACCCGCGGATTTTTTTACGGGGGTATTCAGGCAATTCCTGAGTTACAGGGCAAGCCAAACGGGTGTTCATTTGGGTGTACACGTCCCAGGCATCCATGCGAACAACTTTATTTTTAAAAGTTTTTAAACTATCAAAAATTTCGTCTGTTTCAAAGCCCAGGGCAGAAAGGCAGGAACCTCCAGTAACAACGACGCGGCGCATTAGGCTAAGCCTCCATTTACGGAAATCACTTGCCTTGTAATGTAGGCGGCTCCTTCTGAAAGAAGGAATACAACGGTGGCAGCCACTTCTTCGGGTTTGCCGACGCGTTTCATTGGAATGGCAGGAAGAATCATGTCCATGGGAGCATCTTTAATCATTTCGGTGTCAATCACGCCTGGTGCCACGCTGTTTACGGTAATGTTTCGACTGGCCAGTTCTGTGGCCAAGGCTTTGGTAGCTCCAATGAGGCCGGCCTTGGAGGCACTGTAGTTTACTTGTCCTCGATTTCCAATAACTCCCGAAACCGAAGAAATGGTTATGATGCGGCCCCGTTTTTTACGGCACATGGGCATTACCAGGGGGTGAACCACATTGAAAAATCCGTTAAGGTTGGTGTTGATAACCTTATCCCAGTATTCTCCTGTCATTGCAGGAAAAGCCATGTCGGCACAAACTCCAGCATTGGTAACAACGCCGTAGTAGGTTCCGTTTTCGGCAATGTCTTTTTCTAGAACTTCTTGGCATTGTTCCCTATTGCAAATGTCGAATTGCAATAGGCGAATGTTGCCCCCTTCTGCGCGAATCTGCTGAGCAAGGGATTCTACGGGAGCGGCGTTTCGGTTGTAATGTGCAACAACGGTGTATCCTGCTTTGGCTACGGCACGGGCAATAGCCTGACCAATACCTCCGCTGGCACCAGTAATGAGAACTTGATTTTCCATAATGCCAAAGTTAGTTAATTATAGACCCACTGCTTTTTTGGGGTCGGGTACTTCCACTGTATTTAACACTGCTGTAACAACGGTTTCGTTGCCTATGGAGGCCATTCCGTCAAAAGTAACGGCCATGTCCATGCGCATGGTTTGGTGTACTTTGATTTTTACGGTTTCTCCAAGGCTGAATACGCTTCGGTGGGCCTTAAAACTGGTAACGCTCATGATAAAGCCCACTTTGGGTTTTTCGTTCTGGGTTTTCCCGTAAATGCCAGAAAGGGCGGAAATGCTCTGGGCCATGTATTCAAAGGCTACCCAGGCAGGCACGCCTCCCAGTTCTTCGTCGTAGAATAGGTCTTTGTCGGTAATGTCCACCTCGGTTTCTATTTCCAGTTTTTCCAAACTAAAGTTGGAAATGCGGTTTAAAAGAAACATCTTTCCTTTGTGGGGAACCAAGGTCTCGACGGATTCTTTTGTGCTGTAATCGGTCATAGTGCTGAATGGGTTTTAGGTGGTTTTAAAATTTTTTGCTGGAGCGGATAACCAAGGAAACGTTGCAACCTCCAAAGGCAAAGGAATTGGAAATGGCAATCCGTTCTCCTTTGGAGTTGTTTTTCATTTTTTCTAGGGGCTTAACCAAGCGAACCTCTGGAAGTTCGTCATCCACGACACCATCAAAAAGATGGGCTGGCATAAAGCCTTCATCGTTGCTTAAGGCAAGACAACAGAAGGCGGCTTCTAACGCACCGGCGGCTCCCAGCGTGTGCCCTGTTAGGGCCTTGGTTGAACTGGCTGGGGTGTTTGGTCCAAACAGCGCGTTTACGGCTCGACTTTCCATGGCATCGTTTAAACGGGTGCCTGTGCCATGGAGGTTTATGTAACAAACGTCGCCTGCATCCATGTTTGCATCTTGAAGAGCCGCTTTCATGGTCTGCACTGCCCCTAGACCGTCGGCTCTAGGGGCGGTAATATGGTCGGCGTCGGCACTTTCACCGAGGCCTTCCACAGAAAGTTCGGTCACTTGATCTCGGGTTACAAGAAAATAGGCTGCGGCATCACCAAGAGTAAGACCTGAACGATTTTTGCTAAAGGGGTTTGTGGGCATATCTGACATAGCTTCTAATGAAGCAAAACCAAGAACCACAGGTAAAGAGGCTATATCTACGCCGCCAACAATGGCGGCGTCGCAGACTCCCGCATAAATATTATTTCTTGCCGAAACAAAGGCACTGGCACTGGAGGCGCATGCGGTGGAGTGGACTTGCATTATGCCTGTAATGCCGTAACGCTTGGCAATGTACTGTGCCGGAAAATCGGCCCTCTGGTAGTCGAGTTTGTAGCCTTGAGGAAATGTGCCTGAATCTTGAAAAACTTTAAGGGCTTCAAGGCTGGCTTCAGATCCGTTGTCGCAGGAGCCCAGGAATATGCCAATGCGACTTGCTCCATAGTGTTGGATCGCTTCGCGTATAGAAGAGTCCATGGTGTCTAAGGCCGCTTTGGTAAGGCGATTGACTCGGTTGTCAAAAATGGGGTTGTTAATGGGGGCAAGAGAATTTGCAGGTATGGTGGCCGCGTATTTCATGGAACCTGCAAAGTCTTGAAGTTCCATGTTGCCTCGAATGCCGTTTTTTAATTTATCAAACAATACGTCACTTCTGCTGCCCAGAATGCAACGAAATCCAAAATCCTTGATGTACAATGGGCGTGTGGTCATTGCGAAACCGTAATGAGGTAGGAATAGTTTCTAAGAGAATTGATTAATTTTAACTGGTTGTTTTTTTTAGTCACAGTCATAATCAAATTTTTATCATCGTATATTTTGCGTTCAAAGTCTTGGGCTGCTGGGTTTCCCCCTGGGGTTTCTTCAAAAGTAAGCCCAAAAGAGGCAAAGTGATTTTTTAAAAGTTGGGCATCTGCAAAACAGATTTGAAAATCGGCAATAACATATTCGGCTTGCATTTTTTTTGTGTCAAAAACAGAGCTTGTAAAAGAAACGGAGTCTTGGGTGTAGCGGAGTTGGGCTAGGGTGGTTCCAAATCCGCTGGCAATAAAAATATCAAAGCTAGAATCGGAGGCATCAATGTAGGCGTCGGCTGTAAAACTTTTTTCGCCGTACTGGCCTTCTAAATGTTGGGTGCTTTGGCCCAAATGGGCGGTGGCGTTTACGGGCAGAATAGAAATGGATTTGTCGTTAGTAAGGTAAACTGGTGCAAAATGACTGCGGATACTTTTGCTGGTGCAGGAGGCAAGCAAAAGAAATGGCAGTACAGTCGACAATACCCAAAAAAACTTCATTGAAAAAAATATAGAAAGAAACTAGTTTCTTGAAAGGGGTGCTAAAAGGAGGCTGGCTAAAATGCCTATAAATACGGCAAGACCAAGGCTGAATACAGGAGTAAAACTGCTAAAGGCTAAAGTTCCAAATGAAAAAATGGTGGTGGCTGCAGAAACTAGAATGGAGAGGGTGGTAATGGAGGGGCCTTTAAAGCCTTCTTTAAAGAAAAGGGAATAGTCAATGCCAATGCCAAGAATAAGAATAATTCCCGACACGGCAAAGATGTTAAAGGGAATGTTGCAGTAGCCAAAAATGGAGGCGGTAAGGGCTGTTGCCAAAAGGGGTGCACGAATAATGCGGAAGGCGTCTACGGGGTTATAGACAAAGGCTAATAGGGCAAAAATTAGAATGTAGACTACAAGAACAAGGCGGAGGGCCGCTTGTGAAAGGTGGGTGAGTGTCTTGTTGATTTCGCCCATTTTGTCCACGGAAAAAATTTGAGAAGGCTTGTTTAGCTGTTGAGGCAAACTTTTTATTTTATCTACATTTTTTACATGAAGGGGCATAACCACGCTGTAATAAGCGGAGTCTTGTTTAAAATCTTGAATTTTACCTAGCCAAAGGGAGTGTAGCAGTTCTTTCCATTGCTTTGGCAAATGGGTGTCGGGAGTGAGCAGGGAAGGGTTGGAGTCTAGCGATGCCCTAAATTGTTCATCGTTGTTGAAACCAAGGTTTAAAAGAAGATTTTGGGCGTTTGGTAACAGTTTTTCTTTTGCCAGTTGGAAAGATTGTAATTGGGATTTTTGGGAAGGAATATAAAGAGAAGTGGCTATAAAATTTTTGAGGGAAGAATCGGCAACCTCTTTAAAAAGTTGGTCTGTTAAAATTTCTTCTGTTTCTAGAACTTCTTGGGGAGTGGCGCCTTTGATAATAAAGTAGAACCCCGATGAGCCAAAGTCGAGAATTTGGTTGCTTAGTTTTTCGCCTTGCAAAAGGGTGTTTGACATTTTGTAAAGACTTTGCAGGTCGGTTTGAACGTGAAGGCGTATAAAACCAGGAATCATGGATGCTATGAATATAATCGATATGGCAATAGTTAAAGCCCTGGGCATTTGATTGATTCTCTTGTAGAATGATAAAAATTGGTTGGGAATAAAAAGCGGTGCCTTGGAAATGCTATTTTTCTTAGGGGCTATTTGAGGGTATATGAGGTTGGTGGTTAAATAGACACTGGCAAGACCTATGGAAGCAAAAGCGGCCATTTGCTGAAGTAGGGGAAAATTGGAAAGAGTTAATGTGGCATAGCTGATGAGGGTGGTTAAGAAGCCTAGGGAGAGGCTTTTAAAAATACGCTTTTGGGCATTGCCCAGTTCAAATTTATGGTGGATCCAAAAATGTAGGGAATAGTCTATGCCTATGCCTATAACCGTGGTTCCAAAAACAAAGGTGAAGATATGAATTTGTCTAAAGATGGCCCAAGTGCCACACATGGCAGAAATTAAGGCAACGCACAGGGATCCGATGGTAACCCCTATCGGAAGCGGCGTTTTGAACACATACAGAAGCAGTATCAGAATGGCAAAAATCGAAACGCCGGAAATCCAAAGGATTTCGCCCTGTGCGTTGCGGGAACTTTCAAAACTGTGAAAGGGCACTCCCGATTTAGCCACCACAAGTCCTGGCCATTTTTTTTCTAGGGAATCTATTTTGTTTTCTAGTTTTGCCAGTACATGATTGTCGCTGGCAAAAGAAGAAACCGACTGTGATAAGGTTGCTGATACAAAAATAAATTGGCGAGAAAGGGTGTCTCCCGTGGTGGCTGAATCTACAAAATTTTTGGCAACCAGGTAGTTTTCCTTTAGGGTTAGGTTTTTGGGGATTAAGGGGGAGTGGAGTGTGAGCCTGTCAAAGGCCCGCTCCGAAAGTAAAAAAGGGTCTTCTTCGATGTGGCTTAGATTAGAAATTGAAAAGGCTCCAAAAGTCCGCTGCAAAGCTTCCTCTTCTAAAGCCGTAGTTCCATTGGCGAGTTCTTCTGCAAAACGACTTCCTTGCAGGCTGTATCGGTATGAGTAGATAAAGTCTTTAAGCTCGTTTAAATCATTTTCTTCAATTTTTAATCTAAAATCTTCAAAGGAACTGTCGCTTGAAAATTCGGCTTCTAAACAGTTTGCCGCTTTTTTTGCAATATCAAAGTCTTGGTGGCCAACAAATAAATTAATTTTAGAAAGGGTTCTGGCCGAAAGTTCCCGTTCTGCGGAGGCTATTTCTTTAAGTTCTGCCGATTCGGGCAAAATTGAAAATAAATCTTGATTGATTTTTAGTGGCCATAGGTAAAAGGCAAAAAAAACAACAAAACCATGGAGAGCCACCCACAAAAAAAACTTAGCCCATTGAGGCTTGGTAAATTTTTTGGGGGCATCGGAGGCTACCATATTTTACTTCCTTAGAACTATTGGAACAATTGCTTTTGCACTTCGGTAATGGTTTTATACGTTTCTTGATTTGAAAATTCGTAGGTCAGTAAATTGCCGTCGCTATCGGTCATAATGATATTTTTTAATTCATTTCCGGTTATGTTCAGTTGGATGTTGTCTATAACCTGACGCACTGCTTTTTCTTTGGGGGCTAGAGTTATTCCCTTTGTGTTTGAACTTTTTGGTGGATTTAGGGTAAAGTGTTCTTCTATGCTTTTTAGGTCTCCAGAAAAAATAGATTGGATGGTTTTGGAGAATTCCCCAAAGACTGCATTTTCTGAAGCATCCATTTTACTAACCATTCCACTGGCCGATTTTTGAATCATTTGGGTTTGGGTAATAATCATGGTGCTTTTAAAAGGCTTTTCGGTGTTCCAAACTACACCGTAGTCTTTGGCTATTAAAAATGTACCTTCAGCTTCAAAACTTCTAGAGATTTTTTTTATATACTTAATTTGTTTAAAATTCCCCTGAACTACAGCACTTTCGGCAAATTTTTTTAACACCTGTTCTGCCTCGGCGGGTACAGAACCCGCAATGGCGTAAACCGCAAGAACCATGAGCACAAATACTATGTTACGCATCAATGCCATCAGCCTTTAATGCTGCCTTTACTTTATCTACAAAACAAGATGGGCAAACAAAACAAGATTCCTTTTTTGCCATGTCTACAGCCATTTGCATGCTTTCGGCTTTGGTAAGTAACTTTCCGCTTTCGGCATCAAAAAACTTGTAAGACAGTTTCATGCAGAATTCATATTCAGTGAGTTCCACTTCGGCACGAATGCGTTGCATAAATACCATAGACTGGAGGTACTTGATATGCATATCTACCACAGGCCAAGCGTAACCGCTTTTTTCCATTTCGTTGTAATCATATTTGATTTTACGCAATAGGGCACAGCGGGCCACTTCCATGTATTTTACATAGTTGCCATGCCAGGCCACATGCATGGAATCCACATCATAGAATTCCACCTGAAATTCTACAGAGGTACTTAAGTTTTTCTGCTTCATGGTCATCGTTTTTTATGCGCTATAGTATTTTTCGCGAATGAGCTTAATGGTGTTGCGCAAGTCTCCTTCTAACTGGCGGTCACATTCCAGCAGCTTAAAGTTGGCAAACACCTGATTGTAGGTTTCTTTTACGCCTTCAATACGGTCGGCTCCCAGTTCGCCACGATCCAATCGAATGTGAATGGCTTGAGCGGCGGCCAAAAGAACGGCGGCTGTTACTTGTTCTGTAAGTTCAATTACGCGCAGACAATCGCGAGCGGCAATGGTGCCCATGCTAACCTTGTCTTGGTTATGGCATTCGGTGGAACGACTGAAAACGCTTAGAGGCATGGTTTTGTGCAGGGCTTCTGCAGTCCAAGATGATACGCCAATTTGCACAGCCTTAAAGCCGTGGTTAATGGCAAATTCTCCCGAGCAGGAAAGGTTGGGCGGAAGGTTTCTGTTGGTCTTGATGTCAACGATGGTGGCCAACTGACGGTCTAAAAGGTCGGCAATGTTTGCCACAATATTTTTTAGGGAATCCATGGCGAAACAGATGTGTCCACCGTAGAAATGCCCTCCGTGGAAAATGGAGCGGGTAAATGGGTCCACAATGGGGTTGTCGTTGGCGCTGTTCATTTCGGTTTCAATGAGTCTACGGATCAGTTCCTCAGCTTCGTAGAACATGCCAATAACGTGAGGGGCGCAGCGAAGGGAATAGGGATCCTGAATTTTTTCGGGAACTATGCCGTTGGTGGATTCAATGGCCATGGCGTCGCGAATTTCCTTGGCCGACCGGTTTTGCCCTGGATGGGGCTTTACATCAAAAAGACGTTCAAAGAAGTGGTAGGCGTTACCCTTCATGGCAATGGTGTTCATGGCGGTAATGCGGCAAGAAAGGTCTGCCAGGTATTCTGCACGGGAGTATGCCAAGCAGGCTACGCCATTCATGGCTGCGGTGCCGTTCATAATGGCAATGGCTTCTTTTGGGCGGAATTTGTGGGGGGTAATCCCCAATTCTTTCATCACGTCAAGAGACTGGCGAACTTCGCCCTTATAAAGAACTTTCCGTTCGCCAATGATGGCTCCTGCCAAGTAGGAAAGGGGAGTTAAATCGCCGCTGGCTCCCACGGAACCTTCTTGTGGAATAAGAGGGAGAATATCGTTTTGCAAAAACTGGGTGATAATGCGGAGCAAATCCATGCTTACGCCAGAAAAGCCCTGGGCAAGGGTATTGAGGCGCACGGCAACAATGGCGCGGGTGGTTTCCGGATCAAAATATTCACCCAGGCCACAGCCATGAAAGCGGGTAAGGTTTACTGGCAAGTCGTAATAGTTTTCAGGTTTTACAGTTTGGGTACAGGAGTCGCCGTATCCGGTAGTTACACCGTAAATGCCTCCATGTTCTGCCAAAGCTTCATCCAAAAATTTGGCTCCGGCATCAATTTTATCAGCAAATTCCTGGGTGTCATTTAGGACTATGTTGGCGGTTTGTTTTGCTATGGCTACCACGTTCTCAATAGTCAAGCGGTCTTTTCCAATAACAACTGTAGGTTTCATTGTAACTCCGATTTAATTCTCTTTGCTCCAAAAATTGTAGAAATTATACCATTGGTATGGGTGGCTCATGCATTTTTTTTGCAGCAATAAAGCATATTCTGCCAGCAATTCCTTAACTTTAGCGGCCTTTTCTTTTCGGGAACCGTCAAAAGAGGTTTGGGCACGATGGATATGCATTTCATAGGTAGAGGTTATATCCAAATCTTTTTTGCGAATGCCAAAGGCAAAATAGATGGGGGCGTTTAGAATGCTGGCAAGTATAAAGGCCCCTTCTGGAAAGTGGGCTACCTCACCCATAAATTCCGTTTCCAAAAAGCGTCCGCGGGTATTTGCCGAGGTGCGGTCTCCTGCAATTACGATTAGGTTTCCTGCTGCAATTTGGTCTTTCATCCAAATAGCAGAATCAATGCCAACACTGTTGGCATCAATGATATTTTCCATAAGTTGTGGGTTTAGTTCCCGTAACAAGTCGTTAAAACGGGAAGTTCCAGAAAAGTCCACCACAGGAAAAACCTTAAAGTCGGTGCGGGTGTGCTTTTCTCCGTAGCCAGTGAGGGAGCGAAGCATTTCCATGTTTCCCAAGTGGGAGCAAATCAAGAAGGCTCCCTGGCCATGTTCCAACTGTTCCACCAGGGCTTCCAAATCGTCGTTTTGCCTTTCTACCACATTGAGTTTTAAAGAACCCTTAAAACCTCTAAGTTTTTCAATCATAGAAAGTGCAAAGGATAAAATATGTTTGTAGGGCCCCAAAAAGGAAGGCTTTACCCCCTTTGCCTTGGCCACCTTACACAAATAGTCCTTGGAGCGCTCTCGAATAGATTTTCCGCCTAGGTAAAAGAAAAAAGTAATTACCGCAACGCAAAGCTCAATAAGCTTTAGGGGCAGGTGGCTTACAATCCACAGCATAAAACGGAATTGCCAAAGACCATGGCCAACCTCTTTAACCTCAGACCAATGTTCTGACTCTCTGTCAAATTTTGTCATTTCTTAGGCCTAATTTTTCTCAAAAGAAGTTTAGGTAAGCGAAGCAACATTCCGCAAACCAGTTTGGTGTGGGTTGCCGAAATGGCCAGGTTGTCGTGAAGCACTCGAAAGTTGGAAACCCCATCTTCGGGGTACGTTACCTTAATGGGATAAAAGTTCATTTTAATGCCAGCCCAAGAAATGCGCACCATAATTTCGATATCAAAACCCATGCGGTAGTTTTTTATTTTATTTGCAATGGGAAGAACTGTATGGAGGGGGTAAACTCGGCAACCGCACATGGTGTCGGGAATTTCTGTAGATAGTGTTTCTACATACACCCAAAAATTGGTAATTTTGCGGCCCTGTTCTCGGGCCTTGGGCACAGAGCCGTCATACTGAGGAAAGGCGGATATTACATTCTGGGGGTGTTTTCTAGACGCTTTGATAAAAAATGGAATGGCGTTTAAATCGTGTTGACCATCGGCATCAATTTGAAAGGCGTGGGTAAAGCCCATTGCAAAAGCGGCTTTTAAACCCGAAATAACGGCACCGCCCTTACCCATGTTTACTTTATTTGTAACAAGATGGGTGTTGGGAACCTGTGCAGCGATATTTTCTAGAATGGCGTGTCCTTCAGGAGTGTTTCCATCGTCTACAAGAACCACATGAATGTTCGCCTTAGAAAGGGCTTCGGCCACATGACGGCTGGCTTCTTCGTGGCGGTACACTGGAACCACCGCACAAAAACTCTGATTCTCTGCAGCTCCCATTAGGCATTCTCCTGTTCTACAACTAGAAAGAAAATTCCGGAGCTGAGTGTTTTTCCACTGGCTTCGTCGGTGTAGTTAAAAGAAACCCGCCCCGTATCTTTTTTGTAGTTGATGGAAAGCACAAAAGGAGTGTCTGGGAAAATGGGGCTTGCAAACTTAGTTCTAGAAATGCGGTCTAGCTTAAGGGAGGCTTTTAAATGCTGGTGGGCCAATTTGGCAACCAAATCCACTTGAACTACCGCAGGCAAGAGTTTGAATTCTGGAAAGTGACCGTCGTAATAGTCGCTGGTTTCTGGAACAGAAATTTTGGCGGTAATGTTTTCTTCGTCGGTTTGAATAGAGAGCAAATGGTATCTGGAATCGGATTCTTGACGGAATAGGGCTTGAATATCGACCACCTTGATTTTGCCTTGGCTGTCTTGGGGCAGCTCTCTTAGGTAACGCCATTTTTTGGGAATGACGGTGGCTTCGAGGAACTGGGCCAAGTGGTTGCGGAAGAACTTGTTGATTTCTAGTTTTGGAGTGTCCTTGAACTTTTCTTTTCCTTGCTGGTTTAGTACGATGGCGGCGGCCAGGTACTGGCGTTTTCCGCTCATGGGAACGGCACGACAGTCTTGTACCAAACCAGACTGCCTTATTCGATTTTCCACCTCGGGAAGAGATATTCTTTTTTCCTCAATTTTTACAATGTTGTCGGCACGCCCTTTTAAAAGAAAACGACCATCATCGTAAATCTGGGCCAAGTCACCGGTGGTGAACCCTTCTGGCTCTAAAATGTAGTTTGACTTTACATTGAGGCAACCATTTTCGGCAATGCTCATCTTGCAGACTTCAAAGGGCTTGTAAGAGGCTCCATCTTTTTGCTGGCGGTAGGCTATGCCTCCGGTTTCGGTGCTTCCGTAAATTTCATTGGGCCAGCTTCCCACCAGTTGGAACATTTTTTGGGCGGTCTCTTCGGGAAGGGCTCCGCCAGAGGAATGGACCATGGGAGAAACCTTGAATGGAATAGGCTGATTTACAGATGATGTTAAACGCTTCATGTAGGCGGGGCTGGCCACCAGCACGCATTTTTCATCCACAAGCAAAGAAAGCTCTTCGGGAACATCGAAATGTTTGTCGCAGAGAGGGCGCCCTATGGCGATGGGGAGGAATACTGTAAACAGAAGACCGTAAATGTGGTGGTGGTTGACGGTGCTGTAGATGTTTCTGTCGACGTATTCACTCCCATAAACTTTTACCAACTCATACAATTCGTTTTCAAGTTGGATAAAACGCTTGAAAACCGCTTTGGGCTCACCAGTGGTGCCTGAGGTATATAGGTAAAATTCGTTGTTGGGGTCAAAGGAAGACCAGCTTCCATCATCTTCGCGACGGGCCAAAACATCTTGAATCAGGGTGGCTCCTTCAAAGGGCTCGTCGGTTAAAAAGAAGGATGTTTTTTTTTGCAGTTCCCCAATGAACTGGGGCGTTTTGTTGGCGGTCACCATGGCGGTGCGTCCCGTTTGAAGAAGAGCCATGAAGGCGGCTAAAAACAGGTAGGTGTTTTCGCTGTGTAGAATCCAGGGTGCCTTGGGTTTTGATAGAATTTCTTGGCGCAGTTTTGAAACATCGGCGGTAAAGTGGCCCCAGGTTTTGATTAGCCCCTTATTGAATTGTTGGCTAAAGGCCACGGGGGCACCTGCAGGTCTGGAATCTCGTTCCAGCTTGGAAACAGGAATATAGGAGTTCAGTTTTTTTTGAAGAATGGAACGTATCATGAATTCTCCTGCAAATAGCATACCCATTAAAATATAAGAAACAAGGCCGTTGTATAAGGCCCACCACTTGTCGGAGCCGCTTGCAATGGTGAGTAAGGCCACGGTGCCGTTAGCCACGAAAAAAAAGCACCAAACCAGGGTAACCTTGCGGCAGTATTTTTCCACAAAGCTTCGGCTGCTGGAATGGGCCAAGGTTTTGTCTCCTAGGCAGGCTAGTTGAAAAACAAGGGAACTTCTTTTTCCAGAAGCATCTTTTTTTAGGCTAAGGCCAAAGAACAGCAACAGAACCAGGTTGATAAAAACAGGGTAGAATTTTAAAAACAGTTTGCTGTCCAGGGCAAAGGCCACACACCCGCAGGCCAAGGTGATTGAAAAAAACAACATCCCTTTTACGGCGTTAACTCCCTTGTGGGCTTTGCGGCTGGATGTAAAATGAAAAAGAGCCAGCACAATTAGTGCCAGACTCAAAATTCTAGGAGAAATACCCCAAAAGTACAACCCACAAAAAACCAGTCCTGGATAAAGGACAGTCAGGGCGGTAAAGAGAATCTTTCCCGCCACCGTCTTCATTACTTGGCTTCGTGAATCAAGTTATAGATGGCGTCTACAACATCTTGAAGCGTGCGAACTGCCTTGAATACTTCAGGGTCGATGTTGCGTGGAAGAAAACTCTTCAGTTTTACAATCAGGTCTACAGCATCGATACTGTCCAGGTTCAAGTCTTCGTAGAGACGGGCTTCTGGAGTCACCTGGTTTTCTGCCAAGCCAAATTCTTCCATAAGGGCGGCTTTAATCTTTTCAAAAATTTCTTGTTTTTCCATGATGAGACCTTTATTTACCTTGGTTTGCTGAAATATAAGCTGCTAAGGCGTTAACCGAAGCAAAATGCTTGCGAGTTTCTTCATTGACGGTGGAGAATGTTACACCAAAATTCTCCTTAATGGCAATGCCCAGTTCCAGTGCGTCAATGGAGTCGAGTCCGAGACCTTCGCCTTCCCCAAAAAGAGGGGCGGCATCGTCGATATCGGCTGGAGTAATATCTTCCAGCTCCAGAGACTTGATAATGACTTCTTTTATTTTGGTATTCAAGCTATCCATATATTATCCTTATGGTACGGACTATTTGATGGGCACCTCTAAAAACCAAAGCAATTTTTAAAGGAGCCCTTGAAGAACAAATATAGAAAAGAGAAAAAAAAATCTATATTCATAGGTCATAAATTTTCACTAGAGATGAAAAAATGTTTGAAACCTACTACAATGACCCTATAAACGCGGTAGACGCCAAGTTTGAAGCTCAAAAAATAGCTTTTGCCCCCTTAACCTTTCAGGCTGCCCGTGCTTTGAGGGACCTTGGTATTTTGGATGCCGTAAGTGAAAGCCGTAAAAAAGGCATGTCTGTGCCGGAACTGTCTTCCAGGCTAGGTCTTTCTCCCTACGGAGTAGGGGTTCTAGTTGAAATGGGTCTGGGAATGGGGGCCTTAAAACTGGTGAAGGACGCCGAAGGCGATAACTTAAGGTACACCCTTGGAAAAATCGGTTTTTTCTTGATGAAAGATGAAATGACCCAGGTGAACATGGATTTTTCCCAGGACATCTGCTACCTTGGTGCCATGGACATGCAGGACTGCATCAAGGAGGGCAAGCCCAAGGGACTTGCCCACCTAGGCCCCTGGAAAACCGTTTACGAAGGCCTTTCGCAGCTTACGGAACAAGAAAAGAAAAGCTGGTTTGGCTTTGATCATTTTTATTCGGATTTGGCCTTTCCGGAATGTCTGCCCATTGTCTATGGCAAACCTGTTGGCCGACTCTTTGATATTGGGGGCAACACCGCCAAGTGGGCCATTGCCAGCTGCCGCTTTAACAAGGATGTAAAAGTGTCCATTGTGGATCTTCCTGGCCAAACGGCGGTTGCTCAAAAGAATGCCGAAGAAGCGGGCTTTGCCAGCCGTATTGACATGGTTCCCTGTAATGTGCTGGATAAAACTACTGAATTTCCAAAGGGTGCCGATGCGGTTTGGATGAGTCAGTTTTTGGACTGCTTCTCCCTAAGCGAAATCACCGGTATTTTGTCTAAAATTTCCCGGGCTGTTGGCCCAGAAACCGACATTTATGTTTTGGAACCTCTGTGGGACCACCAGCGTTTTGAGGCCGCTGCGTATTCTTTGCAGGCAACCTCTCTGTATTTTACCTGTATTGCCAATGGCAACAGTAAAATGTATCGGTTTGAAGAGCTAAAACAGGCTGTGGAGGCTGGCGGTTTTCGCTTTGCCGACGCCCACCACAACTTGGGGCCCAACAGCTACTCCCTCCTTCGCTTTCGCAAGGCGTAGGGTGCCGGTTGTGGGGGTTGTGTAAAATGGTATCGACACCTATTTATGTAAGGCGTTTTTCTTTGTGGGCTCCTGGCATGGAAACCCTGGAAGATTGGGCTTTGTGGAAAAAGGGAAAAAAAAATCTTCTGAGTAGCTTAGACCTTTGTAAAGAAGGAGCCGTGGCCTCTGCCCCCAAGCTGGATTTTGTTCCCATGTTGTTTAGGCGCCGCCTAAGCGATATTTCCAAAATGGTGGTTTGGACGGTCCATCAGGTTTCCAAAGGTTTGGAGCCTGTCAAAAACACCTTTGCCTCTGAGTTTGGCGAAATCCAGCGGCAGTTGAAAATTTCAATGCAACTGCTTGAAACAAACAATGTGTCGCCTTCCCATTTTAGCCTCTCCGTCTTTAACTCTCCTGCGGCAGCCTCCAGCATTTCGGAACAGAATATGGCTGGATATTCGGCCACCTTTGCCGGCCCCGATTCCTTTAGGGCGGGCTTAATCGAAGCCGTTAGTGCCCTAAAGTCCGGGGCCGACGAAGAACGTATTTTTGTTTTTGCCGACGAGGGCATTCCCGAAACTTACGCACCCATATCTTGTTACCCTAATGTGCCCATAGCTTTGGCACTTCGGTTGTCGGTCCGTAGTGATGATGGAGCTGTTCCCTTAAAAGATTTCCGGAGTGATGAATGGCCTTGCACCAAAACGGCTGCGGAGCAAGTTCTACATTTTATAAAGCAGCAGGAGCTGGTATGACTTTGGCGCAGAAGATTCTTTACATCTGGAGAATTTTTGCAAAGCTCCTGTCTTTTGCCTGCTTTGGTGTGGGAGGCTTTATTCTGGGAACCGCCTGGTTTCCCACCCTTTTTGTGGCGTCGGGCTTTTCACGAAAGCGTTTTGGAAAATGGGCCCGGTATTCCATTCATTTGTCTCTAAAACTGTTTGTGATTGAAATGGAACTGCTAGGGCTTTTGACGCTGAATGTGGAACATCGCGAACGGCTAAAGGAGCAAAAAAGCAAAGTGGTGGTGGCTAACCACCCTTCTCTTTTAGATGTAGTTATGCTTTATTCCCTAATTCCCAATGCCGACTGCATTGTTAAGGGATCCTTAGCCGAAAACCGTTTTATCCGGGGCATTATAAACGCTATTTACATTCCCAACTCCAGGTCTTTTGACGAACAACTAAAAAATGCAGCCACTTCACTAAACCAAGGCAACTGCCTCATTATTTTTCCTGAGGGCACACGCTCCGTTTCCGGAATGCCCTGGACATTTAAGAAGGGGGCTGCCCGGTTTGCCTTAAGTGCCCAAAAAGACGTGCTTCCAATTTACTTTGGCGGTAACGAAATCATTGGCCTTCGCAAATATGACAAACTTTTAAGTTATCACCCTACCAGCCGCTATTATTACAATTTAGATGTGCTTGAACCCATTGAAATTGCAACCTACCTCCATTGCCCCAAGGGGCAGGCCGCCAGCATGCTGACCGAAAAAATGCTTGAGGTTTTTGAGGAACGGCGAAGGAAAGATCCTTACAAAAAATGGTATTATGAGGGCACGAACTGCGATGGGTTGTCGGACGATATTGTAAAAAATTTTTATTATTTAAGAAAATAGTTCAAAAAGGAAACTATATGTGGAATAACACTCATCTTGATAAATTGAAAGATTTGGAAGCCCGAGTTCTTCAGGCTGGAGGCGCAAGCAACATTGAAAAGCAACACGCCAAGGGTAAGATGACTGCCCGTGAACGTTTGGAACAACTGTATGATAAAGGCTCCTTTGTAGAAATAGGTGCTCTTCGCATGTCTCCTGCATCCAAGATTCTTGGCGATGCCGTGGTTACTGGCTACGGCAAGGTCAATGGTCGACTGGTTTATGCTGCCGCCCAAGATTTTACCTTGAAGGGGGGTACCTTGGGCAAGGTTCACGCCGAAAAGATTTGTGCCGCCATGGATATGGCTTTGGCTTGTCGTTCCCCATTTGTTTCTTTGAATGATAGTGGTGGAGCTCGCATTGAAGAAGGCGTGGATTCCCTGGATGGTTACAGTGGCATTTTCTACCGCAACACCATTGCATCGGGCATCATTCCTCAGATTTCCGTAATCCTTGGCCCCTGTGCCGGTGGTGCCTGCTATGCTCCGGCACTTTGCGACTACATCTTTATGACCCGCCAAACGAGCCAAATGTTTATTACCGGCCCAGCGGTGGTAAAAGAAGTGATGCGGGAAGAAATTTCTGCCGAAGACCTGGGCGGTGCCGACGCTCATGGCAAAAAATCGGGCGTGGCCCACTTTGTTTACGACAACGACAATGCTTGTATCGAAGGCGTTCGCCAGTTCCTTAGCCTTTTGCCTCAGAGTAACGAAGACAAGCCTTTGTCTTCCGTTACCCAGCCTGTGGATGCTTCAGACACCATCGAAGAAATTGTGCCAGACAACATGAAGCGCAGCTACGATGTGCACAATGTGATTAACACCTTTATCGACAAAGACACCTTCTTTGAAGTCCAGAAGGATTTTGCCAAGAATGTGGTTGTTGGCCTGGGTCGCCTCAATGGCGATGTGATTGGTATTGTTGCCAATCAGCCTTCCTGGATGGCTGGCTCTCTAGATATTGACGCATCTGCAAAGGCTGCCCGCTTTGTTCGCTTCTGCGACTGTTTCAATATTCCTCTTCTTTCTCTCGTGGATGTTCCGGGTTACATGCCTGGCAGCAAGCAGGAACACTCTGGCATTATCCGCCATGGTGCCAAACTTCTGTATGCCTATTCCGAAGCCACGGTTCCAAAGGTAACCCTCATTATGCGCAAGGCTTTTGGTGGCGCCTACATTGCCATGAACAGCAAGAGCATTGGCGCCGACCTGGTGTTGGCATGGCCTATTGCACAAATTGCCGTAATGGGAGCCGAAGGGGCAGTGAATATCATTAACCGTAAGGATTTGGCAGCTGCTGCCGACCCAGTGGCTCTGCGTCAAACCCTGATTGCGGAGTACGAAGAAAAATTGCTGAACCCATACATTGCTGCTGAACGTGGCTATATCGACGAAGTTATTTTGCCGAAGGACACCAAGAAGCGCATTGTGGAAGCTTTTGAGGGCTTAAAGACAAAGAAGAAAACCCTTCTTTGGAAGAAGCACGGCAACATTCCTCTTTAATAAATGGGCCTTATAAATGGGAAATTCTAAAACTAACATGAAAAAAATCATTTTTGCAGCACTTTCTGCTTTGACGTTGACGGCTTGTTCTTCTTACGAACGGCACCAGACGCCTGATCGAGTTAATGCTCCCATGGACTGCGCCATGCTCCACATGAGAGGGGCCCAATGGAATTATGTAGATCAGTATGGAAACAACGTTACCGCTCAGGGTGTTTGCAACAAAGGCAGGAAGCATGGAAATTTTGCAATCTATGTGGATGGAGCTATGGTTGCAAAGGTAAAATTCTCAAAGGATGCTGAACAG
Source organism: Fibrobacteraceae bacterium (assembly GCA_021443045.1). Classification (GTDB taxonomy): domain Bacteria; phylum Fibrobacterota; class Fibrobacteria; order Fibrobacterales; family Fibrobacteraceae; genus Fibrobacter. Next base: position 12,505 of record JABUUT010000001.1, on the reverse strand, counting down.
AAAACGGCCTGTCTTGTTGGAGGGCAGCATCGGTCCACTTTTGCCAAGTGCATGGAAGAAGTGGCCCAGTCCCGCAAGGGTGGCAATCCGTAGTGCAAAAAAAATGTTTCTGCTGTTAATTTATTCGTAATTCTGTGAAAAGGGTGCTGTTGCAGGCACCCTTTTTTTACTTTTAGGCTGAAAAAGGCTTTAAAGCCCCTCTGTTGTGGCAAAATATTACCCAAAATGGCTTTTTTTTTGCTAATTTCTATAAAATTCAATTTTTTTTTGAATGCGAATTCAGTATTTTGAGACCATTGGTTTTTGAACGGTTTTTACATAGAGCCTACTTAGGGCTTGGCTGCTGTTTTTTGGCATCGGGTATCGCCTTTTCTCAAGAAGGGGACGCTGGTGGTGTGCCCGATTCTGCGGCTGTGGCTGAAAATCCCTGGCAGCCGGCTTACGAGTATATTTCTTTGCCCCCTTCTTCCAAACCCCTAGATGGACTGTTGCCTTTTGGTGGTGTGGGGGCAAGCCCACGTTTGATGAACACATCCCGAGGGCAGGTTTTTAGCCACGATATTGATATTGCCACCCGTGAACTGGATGTTAGTGAAAAACGGGTGAATTCCTTATCTCGGGACACCACCGTTCTTTGGAGTGCCCATTATCCAGAACTGGCAGACTATGTTTCCGACATGTACGACATTGGTCGCAAGAGGCTTTGGCTCAACGACTTGATAGGGAAGAACGACCAGGGTTATGTGGCTCCCGAAACAGGTTCCATGTTCGACATCACCATTCCGGTGGCCATGCCTGCCTGGATGAAGGATTTTGGCTTTGACAAACCAAAGCTCATGCTTCAAGGTTCCATGGATATTCGCCTAAAGGGCTATGGTGAAAAAGACGATGCTGAAGGTAGCAACAAGACTAGCCTGTGGCCTTCACCGTCTCTAACCTACGATCCTAGCTTTATGGTTAAGGGTAAAATTGGCCCTTACATCACTGTGGAAATCAACAATGTGGAAAGCGGCCTGGGGGTGCAGAACCAGGTTCGGGTGGTTTATGAAGAGTCCTACAAGGATGAATTTGAAGATTACATTCTGCAACGAGTGGAAGCGGGTACCACCTCCCTTTCTTTAACAGGTACTGAATTTACCGGTTACTCCGAAAACCACCAGGGGCTGTTCGGTATTAAGGCCGACTGGAAACTGGGGGACTGGCGTTTAACTACAATAGCTTCTCAAGATGGCGGCAGTCAGGAGGAGTACACTATCAATGCCAGTGAGACCACTTCGGAATTCCAAATTTTGGACAAGAACTTTATTGCCTATCGATACTATTTCTTGAATCACGATGCCAGAAACTCCTACATTACCGCTTTGATTGGGGGGCGCACCACTTCCAGTTACCCAGCCACCAACCTAAAGCTTTATAAGCGCAGCAGCACCAACGCCAAAACGGACGTTATCGACAATATTACCGTTGTGTACACCACGCCTACTGGAAAGACCATTGAAAAGGTTGTGGAACGCATGGTTGAAATTCCTTCTAGCGAATATACCTATGACCCTAAAACAGGTATCTTGAGAATTAATGGGGTGACCAGAAATACATTGGTGGCAGCCAGCTGGAGCAACGACGGCACTGGCCGCACGGGAACTACTGTTCGCAACGGATCCAGGGTGGTGCTCATTCAGTGGGACGCCAACCTGTCTGAATTGGTGGGCATAGACAAACTGATGCTTCGAAACGTGTACTCTGTTGGTATTTCCGACGGCGGGGCCAGCAGCTTTGTCCTTCGCATGAAAAACAAGTCGGGTGTTACAGGTACCTATCTTAAGGATTTGGGCGTGGCCGATTCCATTACTGGCAGTCCACTAGTTAACGATGCTACCATATTCAAAAAAGATGCTTCAGGTAATTACACTGGAGAAATGTGGCTCCCTTGTAAGCCTCTGTCTTGGTATACCAAACGCCAAATACCAAATGCAGAAGCCCGTGCCATGCAGTATTGCTTGGAACCCTTGCGCCAGTTGGACTCTTCCAATGCCATGGCTCAGCTATACGAACTTCCGGTGTACAATCTAAACCGCTATACATACCGGTTCCTCTTTGAATCGGTTGGAAAACGCCGCAATTCCACCATCAGCGTTCGCGACCCCAGCTCCAGTTATTCTGTAAGTGCAGGTTCTTGCATGGACATTTCTCCAGGTACCGAAAAGCTCACTGCCGGTTCTACGGTTCTTACTCGTGGCGTAGACTACGAGGTGAACTACGAGCTGGGACAAATTGAACTTTTAAGCGACCGGGCCTTGGACCCTAACAAAGAAATCAAGGTTAGCTTTGAATGTGAGCCGCTTTTTGAAATAGACAACAAACTGTTGCTGGGTGCCCGTGCAGAACTTCCTTTGGATCTCTACGGCATGGGTGCGGGATCTGTTTTGGGTGTTACCGCCCTTTACAAGAGCCAAAGCACAACGGCACAAACCCCCACTTTGGGTAACGAGCCCTACTCCAGTTTCCTTTGGGGTGTAAACCTTCGCCTGCAAGACACGCTCCGAGCCTTCACCGACTTTGTAAATCTGATTCCCGGCATTAAAACCGATGCCCAGTCTAACTGGCGCTTTGAAGCCGAATTTGCCTCCAGCCGTCACAACGCCAACACCAGCGACCACAACACAGCCTTGGTGGAAGATTTTGAATCTACATCCCTGGGGCTAAACTACCCTCTATCCAGGCTTTCCTGGTACCCGGCTTCCCCTCCAGGCGGCGTGGCGAGAGACCCGGCCACTTACATAGAGAATCAGGACTACCGCCATAAGGGTGAGTTTATTTGGCATAGCAACAACACGGAACTCTACAAGTACATTTACCCCAACGTGGGCAACTCCGATGTAGACAATCAGCACCTTACGGTGCTCAAGATGACTCTTCGTGCCAATGACAATTTGGCAGGAAACTCTTGGGGCGGCATTATGCGTCCCAATAGCTCCTATTATCAGGATATGAGCGATATGAAGTATATAGAGGTGGTGGCTCGCGGTAATGTGGGCTCCATCTATTTGGACTTGGGCTTAATTAGTGAGGACTTGCCGATTAATGGCTTTGAACCTGATGGCCAGTATGAAGGTGAAAATGATCTGGGCACCACAACGGCACTTCATGACAAGGGCCTAGATGGGGTAAGTGGCTCCGACGAAGTTCGTCAGGTGTGGGATTGTCGTATTACAGGTTGCGTTTCCACAATTTACAACACCTTGAACTCAGATGCGTCTACCACCGATATTGCAAGAGACAACTTTAGTGACAAGTATGACGATGACAGCGACCCTCCTGTATATATCAACGGTACCGAAAACAACTCCGGCGAACGGACGTACGATACGGAAGACATTAACAAGAACGGCTCCCTGGACACCGACATCAGTTTTGTTCGCTACCGCATAGACCTTTCTAGTACCGACCCTCTAGATTTTGAGGAGTTGAAGAACGGCTGGCGCAAATGGCGCATTCCTTTAAACCAGTACGACACCATTGTTTCGGCCAACGGCAGCAGCTATACCGAAATTTTATCGGGTGCGCAGTTTACCCGTCTGTGGCTGGGTAATTTGAATCCTGGTGTGGCCGAAGCCAAGGTGCAGATTGTGGAATTGTCTGTGGTAGGCAACGCCTGGGAAGAAACCACGGTTGCCGATCTGTACCGTACCAGCACCACCGAGAATTCACAAATTGTGGAAGTCAATGGTGTTGAAACCATGGTCACTGAAAATGTGGATAGCCGCGACACCAGTTACATTAAAGTGTCTACCATTAACAACCGTGAAAATTCAAACAAGTATCAGAAATCTCCCAACACCACTACCGAACGGGATTCCGACACCAATGCCCCTCTTAAAGAAACAGCATTGGTTTTGGATTACCAAAATATGAAGCCGGGCCAAGAAGTGGGGGTGACTCGAATTTTTGAGACCGACAAGAAAGATTTTTCTACCTACAAGTCTGTAAAGATGGAAATTCACTATGCCACGGATGCTACCAAAGTTCCAGTGCGATTTGCCCTGCAGTTTGGTGAAGGTTCTTTGGACGGCTCCCAGGACTACTACGAATGGAGCTTCCGCCCAGTAAACTTTACCTGCCCATCTTCGGAACGTACACAGGATTGCCACGAAAGAAACTGGCTAGACAACGCCTTTGCCATGAATGTGGTTGATTTTTCCAATTTAAAGGTGGGGCGTAAACCTCCTTTTGTAACCCCCGTGGTAAAAGAATTGGGAGGCGATAGGGAAGAACGCTTAAGGTTGGTTGGTAACCCTTCCATTACAAATATCGACTGGATGCGTTTTGTGATAATTGCCGATTCCAGTGCCTCAGAAGACGACCTCAAGGGTACATTCTGGGTAGATGACCTTCGCCTTTCAGACATGGATACGGAATGGGGTTATGCCGCCCGTACCAGTGGTCAAGTGACTTTTGCCGATTTTATGTCGGTATCTGGAGCCTTGCGTTATCAGGATGGTGACTTTGCCACCCTTTCTAGTAACGGGGGTTCTCCTAAGCCAAAACTTTCCGAAGCGGCCTCCCAGCTGGATATTTCTGGCGATGTATCCTTTAGCCTGAACAAATTCCTCAACGATAGTGCCGGGTTCCACATTCCGCTGAGTTTGGGCTATAGAACCACCACAAAACGCCCCTACATGAAACCCACAGATGACATGATTCTGAACAAGAGTAGTTTTTCGGATATGACGGGGGACATGTTCCAGAATGAACTTAGCGTTACTTCTGATAAAAAGGAAGAAGAACTTCGCAATGAAGCCGAATCAAAGGGCTATGAGTCGTATTCTCGCGACAAGAGTATTAGCATAAGTTATAGTAAGGATTATAAGGCAGCCGATTCAAAATTAGGTGAGGTCCTTTCTCAGGTTCTGTTGGAACGCCCTGCGATTAGTTATTCCTACAACGAAAATGAAAGCCGTTCTACCACCAGCGCCGATTCCACCTATTCCTACAGAACCATGCTGGAATACAAACTGGGTACATTTACTTTGTTCAAATTCAAGCCTCTGGATGGCCTTTCCAAGTATTCCTGGCTTAAGGAAATTTCAAAAACGGAATTTGAACCTTGGCCACAAACCTTGGATTTAACCCTGTTCGACTTTACCTACATTCGCTATGTGGACCAGGATAGGGACCCCGACTTTGTAAAGCCTCAGGTGGATAAAGTGGTTACCTACACAGCCGATTTGAACCATCGCCTGAACATGCGCTGGAATATTCTTTCATTCCTTAGCACCAGCTACAGTGTAAATATCCAGCGTGACATGTATGGTGGCGGCGACCGTGAAGCGTTTGCCAAGGAAAACTTCTTTACCACTAAAGAAGGCGGCCTCTTCGCCAGCGACTACATTTTTGACTACGACCACACCGACCGCAAAGTTTATATTTCTAGCGACTCTGTTGTGGTTATACCTTACGACACCATTCCCAAGGTGGCAGAAAATGGCGATACTCTGGCCATTGACATGCAGAACCCCAATTCCTTTACCATCCTTTACGACAGCACCCGCTTCTACAAAGTAGACAGTGTGGGTCGCAGGGAGTATGGTCGTGCTTATGGTATTCTGCGCAACGAACGTTCCCGCAGTCAGCAATTCAAGATTGGTTTTAACCCTCGCATTATCCCATTCATTCCGTTTACGGCCAACTTTACTTCGGATTTTACTCAACAGAAAACCATTCCGGACGATTTTGACCTTTACGATGAAACCAGTGTAGAGAAAAATTACTGGACCATTTCTCAAACGAACCGTTTTGACTTTGCCCCTACATTTAAAATTTACGACCTGGCTCAATCCTTTGGTCGTCAAAACATGGTGGCAAGGGCTTTGGATAAAATCAAGTGGCGTGAAATACGGTTTAACTGGAACGCCAGCACCAACACGGTGGGTGAAAACTTTACCCTGGCTCAACTTTACGAAGAACAGAACGTTACGCCATTGCAATATTACCTGTACGGTTTGGGCCTTGGAAACGGTTATCGCAACAGAGGTCTGTGGAACATTGTGAGTGGCGACATGGGCTTAGACCATCGCAACGACTTTGTGGACTTTGCCGAATACCGCAACCGCCATGTGGATACCTTAGTTTATCAGGGAAGCTTTACCCATGCGGTTTCGCGCAGCTTCCAAGTGGGTACTGGCTTAACTCTACCCGTTTGGGACATTGGCGTTACAGGGGATTTGCAGTGGAAAGAAGACTTCTCCCAGTCTAGAGAGTACCCTCTCTATACGGATACAACCACACTGTGGCCAAAGATTGGAATAGGAATAAATGTGCCTAACTTTGCTCAACGCATCGGATTCCTCAACGGATTCCGCAGTGTAAGCGCTTCCCATCGTTTTGACTATTCCACAACCACAACGGTTAGGCCCTTCCAGAGCGCCGAAGATTCCTGGGCTCATATATGGAACTTTAACCCGCTGGTTCGTTGGACATTCCTAACTCAAAAGAACATCCGCATTGAAAACAGCGTTCGTTTAAGAATTGAATCTACCGATCGTAGGCCAAAGGAAGAAGTGATTGCCAGCCCATCCTGGCCCGATTCTCTTGGCAACAAGAATGATACCACAAAATATTTCTGGGATACACCATGGATACACACTTCTTTGTACAATGACTTTGGCATTAACGTAGGTGACGACTTTACCATTGCCTATCCGTTAAAAACAAAGAAAGGCTTCCAACTTTGGAAGTGGTACATAAAACTGGATAACGACATTGACTTGCGCCTAACGGCTGGTTACGACTATAAAAAGACAATCCGAAAGGAATATGACCCCGTTCAGGGTTACGACATGTGGAACAAGGAATCGGGTACCGACGGCATTTACAAACGGTGGCACTTTGATTCTGGCGTCAATGGAAACCCTGCCGATACCGATCCAACCGTATACAAACCCAAGCTGACACTGACCGATAGAACCATTCCTTCGAGAACCCACGAATGGTTTGTACGCCCCAGTGCAGGTTATCAGTTTAATAAAATTGCGTCCATGAGTTCCTATATTGAGTATCGTCAGATATATGAGGAATTGGATGATGAAACGCCTCATCTGCGTCAGATTCTGCAATTTGAAATTGCCCTGATGCTGCGCTTCAACTAGGTTGGCCCATGAAGAAACGTGTTGTTGTGGGAATGAGCGGAGGCGTGGATTCGTCTGTAGCAGCACTTTTATTGCAACAGCAGGGTTACGATGTGGTGGGCGTTACCCTTCGGGTTTTGCCCGATGTGGGAGGCCGCCATTACAATCCCGAAACGGATGAAAGTGTACGGAAAGCTCGCGCTGTGGCTTCCAGGCTGGGGGTGGAACATCATGTTGCCCTTTGTAGTGACGCCTTTACCCAAACGGTGCTGCGAAACGCTCATGCTGATTTTGCCAAAGCTCGCACACCAAACCCCTGCTGCTATTGCAATCGTCATGTGAAGTTTGGGTGGATGATGGACTATGCCCTGGAATTGGGGGCCGATTTTTTAGCCACTGGACACTATGTTCGTACGGCACCTTGGAATGGGGCTCGCCGCCTGTTTAAAGGTAAAGATGGCAATAAGGACCAGAGTTATTTTCTCTTTGCGGTTCCTGACGAGCGCATGGCCAAAGTGTTGACGCCCCTTGGTGATTACACTAAGGCGGAAGTTCGTGAAATAGCTGCCCGTCATGGATTTGCCAACGCCAGCGCAAGCGACAGCCAAGATATTTGCTTTGATATTTACGGCTCGGAATATACCCAATTTTTGCAAGACCAGTTTGGCCCCATGACTCATGGTGGAAATTTTGTAACGGAAGAGGGTAAAATTTTACGCCGCCACGAGGGATACCATCGCTATACCGTTGGCCAGCGTAAGGGGCTGAATGTGGCCCTAGGTGTGCCGGCCTTTGTGCGCCATGTGGATTTTGAAAGTGGCGATATTGTGGTGACCCCCCATAAAGACACCGTTTGCTTTAAAGAAGCTTTTTTGGAAAAATGCGTGTGGCATGGAAACATTGACGAAAAAGTAGGTGAAAGTTTTAACTGTATGGGCATGGTACGATACCGACAACGACCTGTAAATTGTGAAGTTTTTCCTTTAGAACAAGGGTGTGCCCGTGTTGTTTTTGAAGAGCCTCTTTTTGCCATAACCCCGGGGCAGTGTGCCGTTTTTTATGGGGTGGAAAATGAAGCCGACATGGTTCTTGGTGGCGGGTGGATTAAATAATTTTTTTGAGGTTCTGTAGCCCATCGGCAATGAGCTGTGTTAGGGGCAACAGATACAAAAAGAAGGCGAATAGAACAGGCTTAAAGTCTACCTGCAGCATTTCTAGGGGAATGATGCAGGCGATGGACCAGGGTATAAGGGGCGCTATGGTAATGCAGGAATTTTCTATAAATTGCGCTAATTTGTATTTGTTGGCGCTCGGGGTGTCTTTGCCTTTTACAAAATCCCCACACAGTTCACTGGTAAGAGAAATACTCAGGGTTTGGTTGCAGGCAAACATATTGGTGATAATGGCGGTAACTAGCACGCTGGTAAAAGGTGTTGTACGCTGTGCCAATTGAGAAAGTGTGGTTGAAATCTTCACCAGCATGTGGGTGCCTCTAAAAATTCCAGCATAACAAAGGGCAATGCACACAACTGCAGAGAGCTTAATCATGCTAAACATTCCTCCGCCATTAAGCATGCTTCCTATCGTCTTGTTGTTGCATTCAAATCCAAAAAAAGTAATTTTCAGAATTTCAACAAAGCCCATTCCTTGCAGTACTGCACATAGAATTCCTGCAATTCCAATACTCACCATCATGGTGACTTTTACATTCACCCTAAACACCGACATTACAATAATGCTTAAGGCTGGTAAAAGCAGCACCCCGTTCATGGTAAAATGGGCTGAAAAAAGATTCTGCACAGAAGTTAATTCAGCCTGGTGTTCAACCATTTTTTGGTAAACACCTTCGCTACTATAAAAACTCAAGACAAAGTATAAAGCCAAACTGACTACAAAGGCCGCCAATCCCGTTTTGCACATGATGACTATGTTTTTATATAACTTAGTTTCTGTAACTTCGGCAACAAGAATGGCACTTGTAGAAATCGGCGAACAGCGGTCTCCAAAATAGGCTCCGGAAAGAACGGCTCCTGCAGTATATGCGGAATCGGCCCCCAGAGCACTTCCAAGACTCATGGATATAATACCCATGGTGGCAATGGTACCAAAAGATGTTCCCGTTAAAACCGACATCAATAGATTCAGCATAAATACGGCAGGCAAAAAAAACTCGAGGCTTACAAAATTTAAACTTGCAGAAACAATGAAGGCAATGGTGCCGCAACTACGCCAAAGTGCCGACAAACTGCCAATCATAAGCATAACAATAGCCACATTTTTTGCTAAGCCCATGCCCTTCAGGCTTAGCTTTAAAAGTTCACGAAAAGAAAACCCTCGCCAAATTCCATAGGCCAAGAACACCACTAATCCCAAAAGCAACAATACTATAAGGGGGGCACCCCACAGCATGCCCACCACAAGAATGGCTCCGAATGTTCCAAAGGCAATGAATTCCACAGAAAAGAATTTAAAAGAGGGTGTTATTTTACAATTCCAATTTCAGACTTTTTCATAAAGCCCTTAACTTTGTCTCCAAGCTTTATTTCCACAAAGTTGCCTTGGTCACTGAGAATTTCAAAAGAGGTACCTTCGGAAAGGGTATTCAAGGTTTGGGACTTGTCGCTGGGAGCGCTGGTTACATCGGCATCTTTAGCGGTGACTACACCAATTGTTTCTGTTTCCAGAACAATAATTTTGTATGCCGCACTGGCTCCAATAACAGAAAAAATGCAGGCGATGCCAAATACAATTCCCGTGCAAATATTCTTGGATTTATAGTTGTGTGCCAAAATTCGTAAAATGAAAATTGCAAAAATGGCCCAGAACAGCCCCAGCAGAATAAATAGCTGGCCCTTTAGGGAAACGACATGGTGAACTGCAAAAAGACCTGAGAGAATGGGGTTTTCCTCTTCATCTTCATCCACCTTGTCTTTGGTCATGGCTTCGGCAAATTTAAGGTTGTGCTGAATGTCTTCGTCGTTGGGGTTTAAACGTAGTGCAGACTTGTAGTAGTAAATGGCAAAGCCCAAATTTCCGTTTCGGAAATAGGCGTTTCCTAAATTGTACAGCAGGTCGGCATTTTGCCCGTCGTTTTGGTTGCTTGTTTGGGAATAGTTTGCTACAGAGGCGTCTACGCAACTGCGCCATTCGTCTATGGCCCGTTCAAAGTCTTGGGCTTTGTATGCCTTGGCGCCTTCTTCAATGCCGGGGCATTTTCTTGATGCACAATATCCATTGACTGCAAATAAAGCTTGAACAAAAAATAGAAATACGAAAAAGGTAAAAAATCGTAATTTTTGATTCATAAAAATTCTCCTAGCGAACCATCATTCTAGGTTTCCAAGTTTTTCACAAAGCTGTTCTACATCTTTGAGCATTTGCATTTGTTCGTTGGTAGATGGGGTTACCGGGGCGAAACGAGCAAAGGCGCATTTCTCAAACCAGCCGTCTATGGCAGTGATTGTGATTTCATTGATGCCGCGGCTGGCTAATTCCTGTTTCATTTGTGGGCGAGTCATGCCGCGAAACTCGGTATTGGTAAGGTCGCTAATGTAGTCTACTAGACCATTTTCGAGAGCGGCATAGAAGGCCTTGGTGTTTTTGTTATGAAGGGCTGCTCCGGCAGCTGCAAATCTGGATTTAAGCATTTTATTAGCTTTGCCACGGCGCATAAGGGCACTGTCGGAACTACGTTTGCGCTTGCGTAAAATAAGGAACGCTGCTATAAAATACAATGGAACTGCCGCAACAAATACTATCCAGAACAGAATGCTTTTGTAGGGAGCACTGTCGGTAGCCTTGTCGCTAACATTATGGATAAAGCGGATGTCGGAACCTAGAGATTCAATGGCTTGCTTTTGCACAGCAGTGGGGCCTGCTGCGGCAGGGGCTTGGAATACCATTTCAGAGGTGTTGTCCCCTTTTTCCACCTCAATGTTCCAGGGGCCAGCCTTGGCGGTTTCGTACAACTTTTTGCTAGGGTTAAACCAGGAATAAGAAATTTCTGGAATGGTAAAGGAGCCCTTCTTTTTGGGGTACAGAAAAATTCGAATTTCCTTGGTGGTTACCACTTTCCCACCCACAACTTTTTTTGAAATATTTTCTTCGGGAGGCACGGAGCGGAAGTCGTCAAAGGTTGGCAACCTGGGTGCCCCTATGGTTCCTGGAGTTCCATCGCCCTTAATGGTTATAGATAAGGTAAGGGCTTCGCCTACTTTTAGGTTTGTTTTGTCAAAGTCGGCGTTAAAGCTGTAGTTACCCACCATGCCAGAAAAGTTTTCTGGCCTACCTTCGGTAGGCAGAGGCTTAACATTAATTTTTAATGTGGGGGTTTTCGCTTCGGCTTCTTCGCGTTCTTGAGTCACAGACTGTGAGGTAAAACTCATGCCTCCCATTTGCTTTTTAGTTTCTACCACCTTAGGTTCCCCAACCTTTGTGTATGAAAAGGTAAAAGCAGGTACAGTCAGTTCGCCACTTTTTGTAGGAGAAAGCCAGGCAAACTTGGCTTCGGCTGTATTTTCTCTTGTGCCTGGAACAGGCTTAAACTGAATTTCGCTCAGGTCGGCACGGTGGACAATAAACTCGTGGCCCAAATCCATGGACTTGGCCTGAAGACCTCCAGCAAAGTGTTCGTAGGTGTGAAAACCCAAAGTTACAGAGAATTGTTCCCCTTCATACACTGTTTTTTTGTTTGGGGTAAGGGAAACAACCACGGCATCGTCGGTATAAGCCCTCTGAATGCTTATTGGAATTTTATGAGCTATGGTCTGTTTTTCACCATCAATTTCCCATGTAATGCTTCCTGCATCAATTTTACCTGTTTGCCGTGGAGCCTTCATGGTAAAGTTGTATACGCGAGCCTTGTAGCCCCCTCTGTTACGACCACCTCCAAAGAAACTGCTAAACATGTCGTCAAAATCAGGGCGAATCACCTTGTCGACACTGTCTACGGACAACACGGTAAAGCCGTTTTGGGCGTTCATTTGCAGAGCCCCTCGGCTTTCGGGAATCTCTTGAATCGGTACAATCAATTGCAAGCCAAATGTTTTGCCAGATTCAATACGTTCCCTATCTAATTGCAGGGATGGGCTGGCAAAGGCAACTAGGGCTGTTCCTAGAAGGATTGTTGAAAAAATTTGTTTCATACCCTAAATTTACCAAATTTGCAGATGCGAAAAGTAGCCAAGATGGGGTTAAGCCGTAAAAACTAAAGGAATAGGTGGTGAAAAAAAAGGATCAAATGCAAAATCATGTGTCCGGTAAAACTAGGTTATCACCTATTAACCATCAGCGCTGTCATCCTGAAGGGCAAGGCCCTGAAGAATCCAGTGAATGTCCATTTAGACTATAGAACGGACCTTTGGTCCTATAGACGAAAGACG
>JABUUT010000019.1:36876-45348 GCA_021443045.1 Fibrobacteraceae bacterium | reverse complement strand
ACACTCGCGGTACTTGGGATTTTTGTTCAGTTCGCCACAGACGAACAGTTCGAAAAGCCGGGGCATGTCAATCCAGAAGGGGTGAAGCCGGCCAGCAAAACTTTTGTAGCCCTGTATTGCCCGATTGGCAAAAACCAGAGCCTTTTTCAGCAAGCGATTCTCCGGGGTGTCTTCGGTATATTCCTGAAACTTGCAGTAAGCCCTGTCTTCGCGCTGGGTACACACATTCTTTTGAATTTGGGCAGGCACATATATCCGGCCATATCAACCATCATTTTGATTATCACATTAGTAATTTAGCTCTGAGCACAAATGCGAGACACAGCATAAAATAACACAATACAATATTAAAAATCCAAAAAAATTCTTTACTAGGTAAATCTTCTTCAAAATATTCATCTGCAATTTCGGATAAAATATACCATCTAGAATTCAACATTTTATTTTTTATCATATATCTTAATTTTATGTACCCAAAATTAAGGACAATCATAAGCAAAATCAAATCAATCACAAGAAATAATCCATAGTAGTTTTCTTTAAAAGAATTGAGTTCAAACCAGGTATTAGGAGCCTCATATTCATGAAATTTTTCACGAATTTGCTCTATCACATTATCTGCTTTTTTTTCTACATTATACTTTATCACCTCATCTCGATGACGGGCACTTTTCCATCTCGTTGTATATTCTGTATCTAAAACAGTTTTATATGTATCATACAAATGCACCCACTCCTTTATTGGTTTACATCTTCGTTTAGTCAAAGAGACTATTTCACATTCAGTTTCACCAGTGTCAACCCAGTCTCCAATTTCTCTATCAACCACCTTCTTTTTTGTGATTGATTTTATTACATGAACACTTGTATCACTCGTCGCAATCCATTGAGCACGATAATATGATATTAAACTATCTCTTTGGCTTTTGAATTTAGCTCGTTCTTTTTCTTCAAATTCTTTTTTTTGCAATTTATATTCCTTCTTCGCCTTTTTATTCGCAGAGATTGGGTGTATAATAACCGTATAGCTAATCAAACTATACAAAACAAAAATTATACCGAAAACCAAAAGGAACTTGGAACTTTTTTCTATTGTCATTTTATTCTCCTTGAAATTTTATGTAGTTCGAATAAACTCAATATTTCCCTCAACTAGTAATACATTTGTCTATTTAAAGCATCTAGGACTTGCTGTGCGACACTGACATTTCCTTTGATGAACCTGTCAAGGCCCTTCAGTACTGCTGTTTTCCAATGATTAAACATTTTTACATTTTGTTCTTTCTTTTGTATTAGAGAAGGCAAAGAAGCAATCAATAATTGTGGGGAATCATTCTCACTAAAAATATCTTCTTGTAAATAGGATACAACTGCTTTATCCAATCTGTTACTTAAGTCCACAACAGAAATTTGATTAATCAAAGAATTTGTCAATTGGCAATCGGGCAGAGCGTTCTGTTTTATTGAAAAAGAAAACACTACATCAGTTCTCGATAAACTTATTGTACAAACAAAGAATTCAACGCCAGGATTTACAAAATAGTACGGATTTATAAAATCGACAGAAGAACGATTTGACTTTAGACGATTACAAATCATACACATGGGAACTAAATTTAATCTACATAAAGCTAATGCTTGATATGTACTTTTAGCCATATAGTGATCAAGGGAACCTCGTTCGTTAATGCCACAGTATGGGCAGTACGCAATATTTTCAAATAAATCGTCTCTAATTATTGACAATTTCTTTCCGGCATATGTTTCCGAGTACTTATCATGGATTTTTTTCGCTGATACAGAAGATATATTTCCTAATTGCTGAAGAGTGACATTTGCTTTCTGTGTGTCATAATCTCGAACCAATTGTTTCAAAGCAGGTATTTCAGCAGATGTTATTATACCTAGTCTGGCAAACTCTTCAACATCATCTAGTGTTTCCTCCAGATTAGGTTTAGGAATGTGCCACATTTTCATCTCCTTGGCTAGCTTTTAGATACAACTGCACTACATACCTAATTGCGACATCACTAATATCGCCTAAATATTCCTCAATGCAATCAATGACTTCTTTTACAGTCTTCATATTCACGCATTGCTTTTGTTCAAATACAGTCTTTAGCACATCAAAATAAGACACCTTATCAGAACTCAATCCGAATACTTCAGATGATATTGCTCCAAAGCTTGCACCATACGTTTCAATGCTAGGCTTTTTAATTAAAAGCCTATCCCCATTGCGACAAATAACGCGAACATTACTTGAAAGTATTTCTTGAAGAATTACAGGCGAATGCGTGGCTACAAGCATTACTGAAGATCGCTTTACAAGAACTTTCCTTATTTTTTTCATCATAAAAGAAAGTAGAGGTGGTTGCAAATGATTTTCCGGTTCATCAAACATGACGATTGCATTTTCTTCTCCATACGCAATTAGATGGGACATTGCGTGTAAGAAAAATTTATGTCCCGTACTCAGTTTTTTAAATAACATGTACCATTCATTTTCGTTGAATATCGATGCAGATTTCATCTCATTAAGACTAGTCGCCAATTCAGGAATTTCCTTATTAACATCGTCTATAAAATCATTCCAATCGTCTTGTCGTAACGCTTTAACAAAAGCTTTTCGACACTCATCAGAAATTTTCTCAATGTTTTGCGGAATCTGCTTTTTTATACGATTTTCAACCTCGAATTTTTCATTTTCCTTATAACTATCAACCAAACTTTTAACTTCATTTTCTACATTTCGTAAGCCACAATAAATAAAACGTGGTTTATAAGCATCATTTTGTGTTTCCTTAAATTTAAGATTCTTCTCATACCAATCTTTTAGTGCTAGCTCGTCTTTTTGTATGGGTAAAACAAAATCATCAAATGGAGAATATGAAAATAACATTAGTTGAGACACAACAATGTCTTTGGGAGCAATGTCAATTGTACGATTATTGGCACTTGTGTATAATTCTGTCGCTAGACGATACAGCAAAGTGCTTTTCCCAGATCCATTTTTTCCAATAAACGCAACCATTCCGTTGGGGAATATATCATTTTCTCCGTCATTTGCCATTATGTTTAAAGGCGAAAAGCTCAATGATATTTCATCTTCACATGACTCATATTTAAAAGAGATTTCTTTTTTTCTCAAGGCATATTGACGACCTTCTTCGCGAAGCATTTCCTTTCCTTTCACCAAAGAATAATCATCAATGTTGGTATCGCGTAAAAGTGATTTATTAAAACACTCCGTATTACAAACTTGCTTATAATATAAGCTTTCCTTGTCAAGAATCAAGTGCAATGAATTTTCAAATTCTTTTCTTTGTTGTAAATCTAGGTACTGATTCAGCCGCTTATATAAGTTAATTGTTGTTGATACAGAACAAAAATTTTGCGGCAACTCAAAAAAACATTTTCATAGCCGATTTCATTTATTAAAAGAGAAGCATCCCATTCATTTTTTGAGGTTTTATCAACAGCCATAATACAGATATAACCTAAGGCTTTTGTCCCCTCATTCGTTAATTTTTTTGTCGCATGTAGAAAGAAGCACGTATGATAGCCATAGTCATCCCATGACGAATTTTCCTCTAACAAAAAATCAACATCAGAATCCGTTCGTGATGACGCATCTTGGAAACAACCTTTTATTAAACGAAATTTTAGAGTTGGCAGCAACAACATATTCTACCTTTTATGGATTATTACAATGGTTATCAAGCGATTTTCCTTCCCACTCCTACCCGAACAAAGAAAGCTGTTCCTCTTTAACGCAGCTTTTTTCAACAACCTGATATTCCAAATTTCCATCCCAATTTTCCTCTATTGAAATGGCACCAAGTTCAATCAGTTTTTTATTGCCAAGGCTCTTCTGGTTGTTTCGGCAAAAAACCGGGCACAGTTTATTACGCAACGCTTCTGTTGCGCCCGACCAAGTTCCACCCTTGTCATAATCCGATTTTACCACAACAGTCCCCTTGGATTGGGCGTATATAAACTTGTTGCGTTGCATGGCAAAACCCGCATTAAAACCGGCATCGGGTTTTGCTATTGAAATCAGAAGCAAATTTCCCTTTTGAACCTGGGAAACAACATCTCGTTTCTTAATTTTTCGAGCCAAAGAATCAGACAAATATTCTATACAGACATTACCGTTTGCCAAAACCGAGGCTGCAGCAGTTGAGTCAACGCCCTTTGCTCCTCCAGAGACCACCCCATATCCCTTTTGTGCGATTTTTGAAACAGTTGCCTTGGTAAAATCCGTATCATCATCATCAATAGTTCTAGAACCAACGAATCCTACATATTCCCGATTACACAGGTTCAAATTTCCTGCGTAATAAAAAAGAGGTGGACTGTTTTCTTTTAGCTTTGTTTTTAACACCCTTGGATATTCTACATCCGCTCGCGTTACTACCTTAATACCCATGGAGGCGTACTTCTCCAGTTCAAAGGTCAGGCTTCCGCTACGATCAAACAACGAAAGAATTCGCTCAACTTCATCATTAGTATATAAAAGTTTTTGTTTAAAGTCTTCGGCGGAAAAATTGACAATATCTTTGGGCTGAAGATTGTTATCCAAAAGCCTTTTGGCAAAAATCGTCCACTCGTGCGGAGTAAACGGTTTGCAGGTATCTGCGCAAAGATGGCTGCATAAAGATACTATCACAGAAGAATTTTCGTTCATATTAATCACTTTCCTTCTTTGAACTTTTTGCCAAGGCAAAAGGATAAACCTTTGCGGCTCCAGCACTCCTTAATTCATTTCCGCACACCGTTATAGTCCATCTGGAATCAATAATATCGTCAACTAGCAAAACATTTCCAGACAAAATCATGCCGTTCTGAACTGCAAAAGAATTTTTCGCATTCCTGCACTGAAAGGAACTATTTTCCATTTCTTTTTGTTGCATGGCAACCTTCTTTCTCAAAGCATCCAGACATGGTAATTGTAATTTCTGTGCTAGTCGTTCTGCAAAGTCCTTCACAATGTTGCTACGCACTGAAGGGACATAAGCAATAGCGCCAATCTGATTTTCTCTTATAAAACTAGATAAAACCTCGGCACTTTTGTTAACCAGTTCATCGCAAAAACGTTTATTTTCGTATTTGCCCTGCTTGACCATTGCGCCATAAGGAGGTTCCCCATAAACAGAAAGACAAACACCTTCTTCATTTGGAGTAACGATTTTTGTGGTTTTCGTATTTTCTGTTTTGGCCCACTGTTTTCGAGGGACTATTTTAAAGCAGATTCGCTCCAAGAAATCGGCGGCCTTTTTTGATGAATTTTCCGACACTTCCGAAGAAAATTCTTCGTACCCAAGGCAGTTTGCGCAAACACCACATTTTTCAGAGGTTTTGTCATCCAGGCAATTTACGACAAAGCGACTATAGCAATCATGGATATCCAAATACTTCAGCATTTGGTCCTGTTCCCGATAACGAATCTTCCGAACCTCATCATAGTGTTTTTCATTATACTCGAACGAATTTGCCGATGCGTAGTATTTGGATTTTTCCTTGTAAACAAATCCTTCATTGATGAGGAATTTCAACGTATTTTCAACACGACCCTTTGAAAAATTGCATTGGACCAGTATGTCATATATGCTCAAGCCCTCATTACGCGCGATCAAATCCATTACGTCATAAGCTTCCTCCTTGGATGGGAAAGCCGTCTGTATAAAGTAGTCCTGGATATCAAGATCTTCTTGACCGAACATAAGGAATGTGTAAGCACGCTCAATATTTCTACCAGCACGACCAATCTGCTGGTAATAGGCAACCACATTAGAGGGCATTTGATAATGGATTACAAAAGAGATGTCGGACTTGTCATAGCCCATCCCCAGTTTAACTGTTGCAACAATGGCCTTAATCTTGTTTTCCATGAACAGTTGTTCAGTTTCTATCGTAGTTTCCGCAGGTAAATCGCTATGATACGCTCTAGCCTTAACATCATTTTTATTCAGAAAGTCGGCAAGATGTTCACAGTCGTTCTGCGTAAGACAATATATGATGCCGGAACCCGGAATTTTCACAATATTTTCAAGAATCCATGCATAGCGAGAAACTTTGTCTTTCATTTTCAGTATTTGAATTGAAAGATTTTTTCTCATCAAAGGGCCTCTGGAAACAAAGACATCTTCCCCTAACTGTTTTTTTAAATCTTCGACTACACGGTCATTTGCTGTTGCTGTGGTTGCAAGAATCGGAACATTTTTCAGCATGCTACCGATAATCTTATTGATTCGGCAATAATCCAACCGGAAATCATGACCCCAGTCCGAAATACAGTGAGCCTCATCTACAACAAAAAGCCCGATTTTAATATTTGGCAAGGCTGATTGTACGATTTCCGTGAAAAGGGCTTCTGGCGTTAACAACACCAAATCGATGTCGTCATTCTTCATGGAATTTAAAATGGAATTCTTTTCATCAGGAGACTTGGTGCTATTCAAAACTTCACATTTCAATCCTGCTTTAGAGGCTGTTTCAATCTGATTTTTCATCAAGCTCAGCAAAGGACTGACAATGAGCGTTACCCCCTTCTGCTGTGCTCTCAAAATCTTTGTGCAGACAAAATAAACCATACTCTTGCCCCAGCCGGTCCGCTGAACAACAAGAATTCTTTTCTTGGTAAGGGTTGCCTCAATAGCCTCGTATTGACCATCACGAAAAGTTTTTCCTGGTCCTAGAAAACATTCCAAAGCCGCATTTGCCTTTTGACGGATATCATCCATATTCACTTATCTTCCAAAAGCTTAATTAAATCTTGTTTATCCGGCAGCACTGTCTGGTACTTGCTGGCAAATATTTGCGTGTTGTTTTCTGGTAGCGTTATCTCGACCAGCGAATCGGATTTCTTTTTGCAAAGGATGATGCCGATGGTTTTGTTTTCGTTTGGAAGTTTTACGAACCTGTCGTAGTAATTGACATACATTTGCATTTGACCCAAGTCTTGATGAGTCAATTCACCAATTTTCAAGTCTATCAGAACAAAGCTCTGCAGCAGGCGATTGTAAAAAACTAGGTCTACAAAAAAGTGTTTTTCATCAAAGGTCAGGCGAACTTGACGGCCTACAAACGTATAGCCTTTGCCAAGTTCCAGCAAAAATTTTTCCAGCTTATTGATGATTTCCTGTTCCAACTGCGATTCTGAATAACAGGATTTTTCTGGCAGCCCCAAAAATTCAAGAACATAGGGATCTTTTACGATGTCTTTTGGATTTTCAACAACCACGCCCCTCTTGGAAAGCTTCGCCACGGCTTTTTTGTCTTTGCTCAACGCAAGCCGTTCATATAAAGAAGAATCAAACTGCCTTTTGAGTTCCCGTAAACTCCAGTTTGAATTTTTCGTTTCTATTTCATAAAATTTCCTTTCCTCTGGATTTTCGATGTGCATTAAAAAAAGATAGTGGGAATAGCTGAGTTCGAATTTCGCAGACAGTGTCTGCGGAATTTCTGCTGAATAGGTCAAATAAAATAATCGCATTTGCTCTAGGTTTCTTTGCGAAAACCCCTTTCCAAACTGTTTGGTGAGCTTGAGGGAAAGGCTTTTAATCACCTGCTTGCCGTATTCGGCACGGATTTGGCCGTTCTGTTCATGTTCCACTATGAGCCTTCCAATTTCGTAATATGCAGACACCATGGTGGTGTTGACGGTGCTTATTACGGCCTTGCGACTTTTTTCAAGAATGTCTGCGATTTTAGCATACAGGTTTTTATTTGTCTGCACTTCATTCATAATGTCTTTGGCATTTTTTTTGACCAAGCCGGAATTTTTCCCGGATTTCTCGGATTTTGGGTGGGGATTTTTTGGGGGTGTCGATTTCATGGTTACACTGTTACTTGGCCGGTCATGAGGAGCGGGAGGAGGGTGTCGCGAAGGGCGGTGAGTTTTTTGTTTTCTAGGATGATTTTTGATTTCTTTTGCTCTATGTTCAGCGAGAACTTTGCAAATTTATCTAGCAAATCATCTGGCGGAATTTCACACATATAATCTTCTACGCCGGAGAAAATAAGTCCCAAAATATTGGTTCCATTGGCAAATTTAGAAATGTAGGAATGGTAGAATACTGTGTTAAATAATCTATTCAAATAGAACTTGAGATTTTCTTTTTCAAGTTTAATCGTATTGACATGGTGAGAGGATACTATATCTCCATCGAAAATATCTGGAACAAGCATTGATCGACCAATAATATCCTTTGTAGGATCTATAGCCGTTTGTTGTGTATTGCACATAACCAGATCAAAAGGTTTCAGCATCTTTTCCGTTGTGTAGTCACCCTTATAAAACTTAATTCCCTTTTCATTGTAGCTTTCTTTGGGTGAGAACGAGGCCAAATTGATCATTGGCGTTCCATCGCCATCTACACCCAAAGTCGGAGTGCTATAAGACACTCCTCTATTGGTCTTAAACAAGTCGCCCAAGCGCTTCACTTCCCAGCCTTGGGGGATTTGGCG
>JABUUT010000019.1:32462-33618 GCA_021443045.1 Fibrobacteraceae bacterium | reverse complement strand
GACTGGCAAATGGCTTTCAGGTTGTCGATAAGGGCGATGGTCTGTTCTTTGATGTTCATTTAATTGACCTTCCATTTTACCAGCCAAGAACCAGTCTTGTTGCTGCCTATACGTTCGATAATTTGTTTTTCTTTTAACGATGCCAAAATGCGCTGGATCTGGCGGGCGCTCATTTCCAGTTTTTCAGCCAACGAGGCCGCCGACAGCGAAGAATCTCCACGCAACATATCCAAAACCAGTCTTTCCATATCGTTTATTACGACATTTATTGCGACATTTTTGGGTTTTATTACGACATCGCTGGCCATAGCCTGTTTAAATTCGTCAATTTCCTTGCGTAAATTGGTCGCATGTTCGTTGAACAAAAAATCGCAAATAATACCAACATCGTCCTTTTCGCGAGATTTCTGCAACGCCATAATGTATTCGGACTTGTCTGCCGCAAGAATTTTTGAAGGCACCAGACCAAATTCCTTCTGCAAGAAATTCATGACCAAACGGGACATTCTTCCGTTACCATCCACCCACGGGTGAATTGTCACGAGATAGTAATGCGCGCAAAAACTTAGCCGGTAGAGTGCAGCGATATCGGACTTGTCAATTTGCGAACGCTCCCTGTTTAGCCAGTCGCAAAAATCTTGCAAACGGGAGGGCACTTTTTGAAACGCAAGGTAGGATCCTCCACCCACACCGGCAGTTACATTAACTAGGCGAAGGTCCCCTTTTGACGAATCGAATTCCCCTAATACTGTATTGTATTTTGAACCCGTGCTGTGCATGACAATCGAAGACAAGTGCTTCAAAAAATCAATATCTATTTGAGGATGCTGAGGAGCCACCTTGATGCATTCGTCGTATGCCGCCTTAAGGTCCAAGTTCATAAGCTGTTCTGCCATAGAACGCCCCTTGGCAGAAATACCCTCATCGAACAATAGTCTATTTTCGATTTCGGTGACAGTAGAACCCTCTATTGCGGTAGAATGGGTAATCAAGGAATACAGATAGAACTTGTTGTAATCTATCTGCTCATCTATACGAAGCGCCTTGTATTCGCTTAATGTTTCAAGAAGTTTTTGTTCGTACATGCCAGACTCCTTTAATTCCCATAATACGCGTTGTACTGGTCCATGTACTGTTTTGCAATGCGCTGCTGTAT
>JABUUT010000019.1:28997-32220 GCA_021443045.1 Fibrobacteraceae bacterium | reverse complement strand
AACCGAATGACGCAGCGGGACACGAAGTGTCAAGCGCTAAGAAATGCTTCATCCCGGCCATCCCTCTCGCTGTCATCCCGGCCTCTGAGCCGGGATCTCCTGCCTGTCACCCTGGAGCCGCCTTTAGCGCTGGACCCTGGAGCGATAGGGGATAGGGAATCGGGGATTGGGTGCATACGCCATTAACCAATACAGATAATTTCTCTCCTTTATAAAATTACTTTTGGTAGTATTTGGATATTTCAGAGACGACCAAATTCTGGAAATCATCTAAACCTGAAAAATATTGCATTTCACGGATTGTTCGATAGTTATTATAAATGTCTATCAAATCTAGTTTTAGACAATCCCTTGTGTAAGAAGAATCATTGGCAGATTTTATCGCCAATTCCCAAAGTTGCTTGGATACATTGTAAAGTACAGGTTCACCCTGTGTAATACCAAAACGGTCCATTCTTTGTATTGCAGAAAGCAATGCCGCATAAGGAGATGGACTAAAAATGGCCGATGTTACATGGGCCGAAAATTCCGCATCAAGATTCAATGTTAATTCAGGATGTTCAATTCCATCAATCTGATGCTTCGCTTCATGAATTACAGTCTCTATCTCTTTGGAAATTTTAATATAGTTTCTAGATTTACTCGCATAGTCCATTTCTAAAAGTTTTGTATAAATTTCACTTGCTTTGAGAACATCCAATTGAGGAAGTCCAATGATGTGCCAATACCGATTGTAGATTTTATCTCCATACTTAATAAAATCTGTTTTTAATTCTCGAACATATTCTTCAGTTTGGTTTTCTACAGCATCATCAATAACAACCACAAAGTGTGTTGCCGCAGTGCTGTAGCCAACCTTTGATGGTAATAAACCTGGAATAATACGTTTAGTTTTTAGAACCGCTACAGAATCCCCCTTGTAGGCCATAGGAGCGAGTATGGTATCTTGAATCTGCATGATATTCGCACAAGACTCGATTTCAAAATCTACATAAAGACTGTATGGCATCAAAACACGGTTTAAATCGTGCAAAACATTTACGTTATAATATTTACCGTTGAAGTAACCGCGAACTGAAAAAACAAAATTAACTAGGCTATTGCCACAACCTGGGAAAAATTTTTCAAAGAGGTCAAAGACTTCTTGATTACGAACCTGTCCATCTTCCTTAACCAGCAAATTTTTATTTTGACTTAGAGTGCTAAGAAATGGAGCTAGAATATTATACACAAAATTGTTGCGCTCTGATTCTTTCTTAGATGCTTTAAGTTCCTTAATCTTTCTGATTATGGCACTGTCGTAGTCCCACTCCACCTTAGAACGACTCTTTTTTGAAATAATATGCTTTTGAACTTTTTTTACCTTACTTACACTGATACCAAAGGAGCGCGCCACCTGTTCCAAATACTCATCATCAGTTTTATCAATATAGAAGGAAGCCTGTCTGAGAAGGTATTCATCTAAAATATCATCATCCATACCCGTATTGTCAGAACAAGAGCAGAAAATAAAAAAAGAGAGGGTCAAAAAACATATTCTAAGCATAAATCATCCTCATGAAGCAATCCGCCTATACTTCCGGCACTTCGAAAGAATTTATCCCATACACTTTCTTCAAATGTTCATCAATGAACTCCGAATCTTTCAATTTCTGCATCATGACGCACAAATCGTAAGTATTTAGGTGCCCCTTCTTTTCAGCTTTCTTTGCGACAATTTTACGGACTTTGAGTTCCTTAATGTCAAAACAGTCCAGACAGCTATCGTATTCTAAGACATTGGAGTAGTTTTTTTGAGAAAGCAGATACTGTTCATGCTTCCATATTTCACGAACAGGAACTTCAACAAGTGTACCGAGAGATGGTGTGGTCATCATAGTTTCCTCTTTTTAATTAAGCTGATTCATTTCGTCTAAAACTTTTTTCCAAAAGGTACTCTTTATATTACTTTCTTCATCAATTATATTCTTCCAATCGGTATTATTAAATATCTCTTTAAAAGCAGAAATAAAATTGGAATCATTTATATCAAACGGAATTTCTCGATTTGGTTTAATTTGAGCAACAAGATAACTTTCATCCTCTTCAGAATAAGTCTTCACATCAACAAAAAGCCACCGTAACGGGAGTTTTTTTCCCCCATGAATCTGATCATTATCATTAAATGTTTTTACTTGAAGAACTATATCACCAGCAACAAAATGATCTTCATTCCCTTCATCTATATCATTATCGTTGAAAACATTGACTGTTTCTATTTTCTGTTCTGATTGTATATTTTCCTTTATTTCTTTTTTACTTTTTGAAGACCGTCCTTCTTTATAATTCAAAATTTTGATTTTAGGTTTGTCAGAAAGACTCATGAATTCTTTAAAAGTCAAAACTTTATTTACCTCAGAAGAAACAAATTTTTCCGTGATTCTAGACTTTCTTTCTAAATCTGCAATTTTTTTGCTACTCGCTGCACGAACGTTGTTCAGATTCAAAATCTCTGCATCTATATCAAAATCATTCGATGAAATAAACACTCCTGATTCTTGAAGCACATTTCCAGATAAAGCATTATAAGTTAGATTCGCAGAAGTGATAATAGTTCCTCGATTTTCAGCCCAATAAATTTTCTTGTGCATATTGTCGCTAAAAAAGATTTCCACACCTTCTTGTTGAAGCAATCGAATTCCATTAGCACTTGTTGCTCCTGGATGCGGCCAACAATAAATTGTCAAATTATGATTATTCGAAATGTAATCAATTGCATAAGAACCAACAAAAGCAACTATTGCAATTTTTTTGCATTCAGAATTAAACAATTCATGGAGTTTTATTCTAATCTCATTGGAGTTTTTTAGGTATTCACACTGCATTTAATAACATCCTTTTTTAAATCAACCTACTGTTACTTGGCCGGTCATTAAGTGAAATATAAATTTTCGATTGGGCAGTAAAGTGACAAAAGCAAAATGTATCTTTGAAAATGAGTACCAAAGGAAGGAGTTGCTCTCTTTTTTTTTCGAAAAAGCCCTTGACAACAAATTTTAGAATTTATACATTTGTGCAGTAGTCTTTTGGGCGATGCCTAGGCTACAAAAAATACGATGGACCCTATCGGAGCTTCGCCCCTCCAGGGTGACAACGCGAGTCCGTCATTCTGGAGGGAGCAGAGCGACCGATAGAATCTAGACCCTAGCTGTCCTTCGGACAGTTCCGCCAACGGCTCAGTCAT
>JABUUT010000019.1:26990-28413 GCA_021443045.1 Fibrobacteraceae bacterium | reverse complement strand
GCAGAACTGGCTGCACAGAAATATCGCGAGCGGGCGGACAAAGCAGAAAAACGTGCCGAAGCCGCAGATAAGCGTGCCGATGAATATTTGAAGATACTAAAGGCCCACGGTTTGGCATAGTTTTTCCAAAGAAGAAAAGGAGCACTTTATGGATACCCTGGAAGCATTCGAGAACAAAGGCTACATCTCCATCGCCGAAGACGAAGAAATGCAGATTAAGGAGCTTCGGGAGGGCCTCAATGCTGCCGAAAAAGGTCTTGAGGCAGCCAATGCAGAAAATGCTATCCTGCGGGAACTTCTCCGGAAAAACGGCATAGACTTTACGGTCTAGTATTTTTGTTTTACGATTTTGAAATTTTCTTTGCCCATTCAGGCATGTCAGTTACATATTGTTTCTCGATTTTTCCATCAACGGTTCTAAATATCAATTGAGGCAATCGATTGTCAATGGAATTGTCATAAAAATAGGCTCGGTCAACTAGAGGCAGGGTCTGTGCGGCCTGCTCAAAGGATTTATAGTACCGTGAAATGACTTTTGAAATGGGGACTTCGTGGCCCCCGTTCAGATAGCGCTGGGTGATGCGTTCGATATTAATCTTGAAATTTTCTGTACCAATGAAAAAGAATCGTATAAAGAAACCTTTTTCTTTGGCCTTTTTAACAAAATCCAGTTTTTCTAGAGAGGAATAAACAGTCTCGAAAACAAAACTTTTGCCTTCGTCAAGGCACTTGTAGCGTAATTCTGTTGCATATTGGACAGCTTTCAGAACCGCCTCTTCTGAATTCCATCCGCCAAACTTTTCTTGCGCATTTCATCGGGGTTGATATAAACGCTATCCTTCCCCCACTCGTTTTGCATGATGTTCGGCAATCCTTCTTTCTGTTTTCGCCCACATTTCCTCAATGACCTTGTCGGCCCTCTTGCGAGACTCTATGGCATCTTTTTCAACACCCCTCATGATTTCTTCCAACATTTCGTCGGTGGGGTCTTCTAAAGAAGTCAAACGGAAATCCTTTATGGTCATGCAGATAAATAACAAAAAATTTGGGCTCATCCGCAATTATTCGTGGAAAGAAATACTTATACAACCCATCCCATCCACGCTTATGGAGTTGGTCGTCTTCGACCATGGATTCTTCTCCTCAAAGAGGATAATTCGACTAAGGCAACAAGTTGCCAAGTCTCATATAACGGCTTGCAACCTTCAGAATGACAGCTTTGGGCGGTTATCATCTCATTTGGTTGATTCGTAAAAAACACGGACTTTTGCAGATGAGCCTTTTTTTTGATTGTTCCATCATCGTTCCTGAATCAAAACTGAAAACGGGGTGCCAAAAAGCGATTTTTCGCCTAACATGAAATTTTACCACCCTCCTTTGGCACGGTTATTGCTAAAATTAGGGCGACAAACAAAAATACCAC
>JABUUT010000019.1:10496-26656 GCA_021443045.1 Fibrobacteraceae bacterium | reverse complement strand
GTGTAGCGGGACTGCTTGCAGGCCCATTACTGAGCCGCTGGCGGAACTGTCCGAAGGACAGCTAGGATCCAGGATTCAAAGCAGGGATTCCTCGTCGCTGATAGCTGACGACCGATAGCTCTCTCCTCACCCATCAAAGCGAGCACCGCGAGCAACCTCAAACCTCTAAGCGCAGCACCCCCATCCCCAACCACCAATTACCAGTCACTAACCACCAGCCACCCTCTTTCGCCTTTCGTCTTTCGTCTAACTTAACCCCCAAGCCTCGCCTATGTCACAAGAAATTCTTATTCTCGGTCTCAATCCCGCCTGGCAACGCCTATTTGCGTTAGACAAATTTACACCGGGAGGCATCCATCGACTGCCAAAGGCTAAGGAATTTGCCTCAGGCAAAGGCATCAACAGTGGTCGAGTTCTGCAGCTTTTGGGTGGCTCGCCGCTGATGATGCATTTCCTTGGTTCCAATTTTGGAAATCGTATTTTTGATGAATTGTCTGCATGCGGCATACAGCAGGCTCCCGTGTGGATAAAAGAGCCAACCCGCATAGCAACTACCTTGGTGAATGGTGGAGAAACCACGGAACTTATTGAACCGTCTCCAGTGCTTTCGGAATCTGAAAACCAGGATTTTTTTCAAACCATCAATAATTGCTGGCATTCCGTTCCGTGTGTGGCGCTCTGTGGCTCCTTCCCTGCTGGGTTTGACGTAAAGCTAATCAACGCTTTGGACTTTGCTGGCAAGTCTATTTTTGTAGACGCCATCAAGGATATTGACAATTGGCTGGAAAAGGGTGTTGAACTTTTAAAAATCAACATGAAGGAATACTCGGAACTTTTGTCTCGTCTTGGAATTCCCCAGGTTACTTCCAGCCCCCAGTTCTGGAAAATGACCGCAACAGCTGTTCTAGAAAGGCTGCCCATCAAGAATCTTGTGATTACCGATGAAGAGGGCCCAGTTCGGGCATTTCGTCTAGTAGAAAAAAAATTCCAGGGTATGGAATTGCAGCCACCTGTCATTGAAGTTCAAAATGATATTGGTGCGGGGGATTCCTTCTTTGCTGGCTGGATTTATGCACATGGCCTTGGTCTTTCCTTTGAAGAATGTCTGGTAAAGGCCACTGCTGTTGCCGTTGCCCGATGCGAAGTGGATCGCCCGTGGAACATTCATTTGAACCGAGTTCAGGAGCTAGAAACCCTTTTGGCACCGGCCGTAGAAAAAATGACAGATTAGTCTAGAGGTTTGTCAATGAATGATACCTTGGTCGCTTTTGCTTCAGATTTGGAAATGGTGTCCCTATTTCCTGAATATTCTGAACAAGTTAACTATGGTGAAATCTACAATGGCGAAGCTTTTGATGTAGGGGCTTTTGGCGTAGGTCTTTTAAATTTTTCGACTAATTTTTCCTTTGCTCTGTCTAAAAATCCAACTCGATACAAGCAAGTGTTTATGGTGGGCATTTGTGGTGCCTATTTGAATAGGGACCTTGCTGTTGGCGATGTCGTGCGTGTAGACCGAGAAATTATTGGAGATATGGGGGTGCAGAACAAGGATAAGTCTTTTACCCCCTGGTCTAAGATACGCAAAGGGGATCTAGTTTGTTTCAAGTCGCCGGATCCATGGAATCTTCCATTGTCCATAGCCATTCTTCGCAGTGTTATCTCCCTATCGGTAAATTGTTGTGCTGGTTCCAATGTGCTTTCGCTGTTGCGCAGTAAAATGTTTGAGGCCGATATAGAAACTATGGAAGGTGCCGCGGCCTTTGCGGTGTGCGAAAAATACGGTATTAAATGCTTTGAATTTCGTGCGGTAAGCAATATGGTAGCCGATAGGGACCCCTCCCAGTGGAAAATCCAGGAGGCATTAAAAGCCTTAAAAGAAACGGTATTACTGCCAGACTTCTTCCACCGTCCCCCTGATTGTTAAGAGGCTATCCATGGAAAAGATTAAGTTGAGTCTAGGCATATCCACTTGCCCCAATGACACTTTTATTTATGAAAATCTTGTTGCGGGGCTTCCTGACTCGCCTTTCTCGTGGCATGTCACCTTTGCCGATGTGCAGACTTTAAATGAAATGGTGCTGGCTGGCAAGTTGGATGTGGCCAAGGTTAGCGCCCAGATTTACCCCCAAGTGAGTTCGGGTTACCATGTGCTGGACTGCGGAGGGGCCATTGGCTATGGTTGCGGTCCACTGCTTTTGTCATCCGAAGCGCCGTGCTTTAACGATATGCTCCCCACTATTCTTCCCGGAAAAAACACAACGGCCTCTCTCCTCTTTAAATTCTGGTTTTCCCATGAGAAGGGGTTGGGTAAAAGTCCCAGTGTGAAATTCGCCCTCTTTAATCAAGTGTATCAGGCTCTGTGCGAAAAAAAAGAAAATCAGGGTGTTGTGATACATGAGCACCGTTTTACGTGGAAACATGACGGTCTCCACTTAATTCAAGATTTGGGCGCCTATTGGGAAGAACGCACAGGTTCCCCGATTCCTCTGGGAATCTCTGTAGCCAAAAAATCTCTACCTAATTCTGTGGTGGCCAGGGTGCAGGATGAAATTCGTTGCAGCCTTGCTTTAGCTTGGCAGAGGGGAGTGCTGGTTACAAATTTTATTCGCGAAAAAGCACAAATTGAAGATAATCAGGTTATTGAAGACCACATTAGGATGTTTGTCAACGACTTTTCTGAAAATGTGGGGGAGAGGGGAAAAGCGGCTTTAGGGCATTTATGGGCACTTAAAAAATGAAAATTCTTTGTAATAATATGTTAATGTAATTGAATTTTTACAAAAACGCGAATTTTTAGAAAAAACTTTATTTATTTTCCAAATAGCATATTTTTTTCGGGAGTTCGCTTATGAGCTTAATCAATGATCTTGATCAAGAAGTTGAAAACTTCAAGAAGGAGTACGAAAAGTTCGAACGGGGTAATAAGTCCGCCGGAACTCGTGCTCGCAAGGTTTTGCAGGACATTAAAAAGACCTGCCAGGATATTCGCGTGTCCATCCAGGGTGCCAAGAAGGAGGAGGAAAAGTCTAACTCTTCCGCCGAAAATTAGCGGGAACCACCTGTGGTGGACGGATTTGCCAATTTTTTTTTACGGGAAATTTGACCATTTTTCAATAAAAGGAATTGACTAAACTCGTTTATGAAGGTATATTCCCATCAACAATTTGTGAAGTTTATCACTTTTTTGTGAAATTTCATAAGTTAAAAACGAATTTTATGTGTTCTATGATTGGAGAAACGTAGCAGTATGACCCTCAAGAAACTGGTCCTAATTACGGC
Organism: Fibrobacteraceae bacterium; assembly: GCA_021443045.1. Lineage (GTDB taxonomy): Bacteria > Fibrobacterota > Fibrobacteria > Fibrobacterales > Fibrobacteraceae > Fibrobacter. Next base: position 23,377 of record JABUUT010000019.1, on the reverse strand, counting down.
CGGGGCAATGCTTCTTACCGGAACCGCCATGGCAAGGAATATCAACGTGCCTGGCGATTACTCTAAGATTGCAGACGCTCTCGGTAATGCGGATGCCGGAGACACCATCTTCGTCAAACGCGGTACATACAACGAAAACATCACCCTTATCATGGGCGTTGTTTTGAAAGGTGAAGATCCATTCACCACCATCATCGACGGCGGCCGCAATGGTCCAACTGTGATGGGTACTTCTGGCGCAGAAATGTCGCACTTCACTGTGAGGAACGGTCTCGAAGGTATTCTCTGTGAGAATGCTGCCCCGTACATCCACCATTGCTATGTGCTCGACAACCATGCAACAGGTATCGGTGCTTTCATCTCGCTTCCACACCTTCGCAATAACGTGGTCTACGGCAACCGCTGGTCTGGTATCCTCGCTTGGGGTGCTAAGTCCTTGGATGCCTCTGTAGAACAGAATGTTGTGCTTCGCAATGGTTACTCTGGTCTCGCTCTCAAGGGCCCAACCAACATCATTGCTCGCAACAACATCTTCATGGAAAACCACTACTACGGTGTGTTTGCCGACCCCGCTGCGGGCCAGACCAAGGTGGAGTATAACAACATCTACAAGAACTACTACCCATTCAACCAGTTCATCAAGGTGAACCGCACAAACGTTTCCCTTGATCCGAAGTTCATCAACCACTCCCTGTCTAAGCCGAACTTCTACTGCCAGTCCTCCTCTCCAATGCTCAAGCGTGGTAAGGGTAAGCTGGACATCGGTCTTACCGCCCAGGAAGTTGTGAAGGAAGAAGAAGCTGTTGAAGAAACCCGCTCTCCGGATACTGATGCAGATGGTCTCTGCGATCCATGGGTGTCCGAAGAAGGATTCTCTGACAAGTATGCTTCTGTTTGCACAGGTCTTGACAACTGCCCAGAAGAAGCCGAAGACTTTGATGGTTACCAAGACGACGATGGTTGCCCCGATGCCGACAACGATCGTGACGGTCTTTGCGACCCATGGGTTGAAGCTAAGGGTATGCTCACTCAGTTTGCTCATGTTTGTAAGGGCGTAGACCTTTGCCCGGAACAGGCCGAAACCTTGAACCAATACAAGGATGACGACGGTTGCCCGGATGAAGTTCCTCAGCCTCCTAAGAAGGTATTCGTTCTCGAAGGTGTTAACTTCGAATCGGGTAAGGCTACAATCACTCAGGATTCTTACGTTTCCCTGATGAAGGTCGTAGACATTATGGAAACCTTCACTGAATCAACATTTGAAATTGTCGGCCATACAGACAACGTTGGTAGCAAGGAAAAGAATATGCAGCTCTCTGCAGACCGTGCCGCCGCCGTTAAGAACTTCCTTGTAGAAAAGGGTATTTCTGAAAGTCGTATGGTTACCAGCGGTAAGGGTGATTCCCAGCCGGTTGCCTCTAACAAAACCCCAGAAGGGCGTGCGCAGAATCGTCGTATCGAATTCACCCGCACGGATATTAAGTAAAGGAGTAGGTGATGATGCATAAGAGTTTCATCAAAACAGCAGTCCTCGGACTCACAACTGCTAGCATGGCATTTGCAGCAACCTACTCTCCACATAAGTACCAGCAGAACGACTGGTTCGCAGAATTCGGTGGCAACACTGCCATGTATGTGAACCCAGCTGGTATTTCTGAAACGGATCAGTTGGAATTTAGTGCTGCCTTCTTCAGTTCCATTAGTGGCGAAGCCAGCCAGGAATACATCAGTTTGACCGTTCCATTCGATTATAAGCACACCATTGGCTTTGCTTTCTTCGAAAACGGTGCCTCCATTGATGGTGGGGAATCTTATGGTGAATACGCCTTCTTGCTTGGCTATTCCTATAAGCTGCTCCATTGCATTTCTCTCGGCCTCGACCTCTCTGTTCTTTACATTGACCAGTTCAGTGTAAATACGCAGCTCACCATCGGTGCCGACGTGGGTATCAACTGGAACCCGCTCAACTCTTCCAAGTTCGGTTACTTGCTCGTTGGTCTTGCTTTGCAGAATGCTGCACAGCCTGGCATCAGCACTTCCGAAGAAGATGGTTTTGCTTTCGTTCCTCCTGGATTTGGTGGCAGTGCCAGCGGCGATGCCTACCTCATTCCTAGCAACCTGAACTTCTCCTTGTTCTATCGCGGTCTCAACCGTTCCTTGGAAGCCAAGGCAGAACTTTCTGTTATCGACGTTCTCCACGACGATGCCGAAGGTGGTGAAGGTGGCTTTAGCAACCTGGAACCAAGCTTTACCTTGACCTATTTCCTTAGCCCACACTTGGGCGTACGTCTTCGCTTTACAAAGGAAGGCTACCCAGTTGCAGGTGCCACAGTTAACGTTAAGGACGTAAGTTTCTTCCGTTATTTGGCTCTTGACTTGGAAATGTCTCACGACGATCTTTACGCCAAGAAGAACCGCGGCTTTATTTGGGCTGTTAAGCTCACTTCCCGCTTCGGTGACACTCGTGAAGAAAAAATCGGCGAAGAACGCTATCGTCGCTTGAAGATTGAACCTGAAAACGACTATCGTGCTGCAATGCGTCTCTACTTGAACCGTCAGTTCCTCGAAGCTGCATATGCTTTCGGTAAGGTTCAGACCAAGTATCCTGCATTCCACTTGGTTGACCAGGCTGCGTTCTACAAGGCTAAGTCTTTCGAAAACCTCCGTATGCACAAGGCTGCCAAGTCTGTGTACGAAGATGCTATCAAGCGCTACCCACAGAGCGACCAACGTGCCAAGTACCACTTCCAGTTGATGAACATCGACTATAAGGAAGGCAAGTATACCGAAGCTATGGCAAAGTACCAGAACATTGCCCAGAAGTTCGGTGAAAGTGACGTTAAGGCTGATGCTGACTACATCGCTGGTCAGATTAAGTTTGAGCAGGGCCTCTATCAAGAATCTGTAGACCTTCTGGCTGCAATTCTTCCAGGTAACGCAAACTACTTCTATGCTCGCTATACCATGGGTATTGCTTACAGCCGCATGGGTAAGTTCGACGAAGCTGAAAACTGCTTCCGCGACATTACCGAACAGCCTGTTTCCAACCAGTCTGAACGTGACTTGCAAGACGCTGCTCGCGTAAAGCTCGGTCACTTGTACTTCTCTGGTGAAAAGGCCGACATTGCTGCTGCTGCAAGTATGTATGGTCAGGTTCAAGTAGGTTCTCCTGTGTATGATGAAGCTATGCTGGGTATTGCATGGTCCTTCCTCAAGGTTAACAAGCCTGATGAAGCCATGAAGCCTGCCAAGTGGATTATTGCCAACCTTCCTGAATCCTTCCTGGTTTCTGAAGCTTACCTGGTTCAGGGTTACTGCTACTTCATGAAGAAGGACTACAATAACGCTGCTAAGGCTTTGGAACAAGCTGAAAAGAGAACTGAACAACCTGTTGTTACTGTTGCTGCTCGCGATAGTGCTCGTCAGGCATATGAAGCTATGCAAGATGAATTTGACTCTGTTCAGGTTAAGGCTCTTGATCTCGCCCGCCAGCTCCCCACTCCTCGTGTGGAAAGCAAGCGTGACGCTCTTAAGCCAAGCTTCGACAAGGCTAACGCCGCTATCGAAGACTACGCTGCCTTTACTCAGAAATCCATTCAGAGTGACCGCTTTGAATCTAACCGTAAGCGCATCTTGGATGATGCCGGCTTTACCTTGGCTACTGTAAAGACCAAGATGAGCCAGGGTGCAGGTTCTTCCGAAGCTGCTCAGGAACTGGAATCCTTGGAAGACGACTTGGATGACAGCCTTGGTGGAGATGCCGGTGCTGCTCCAGCTGCCCCAGCTGGTGGTGATGCTCCTGCCGGAGACCTCGGTGGATCTGATGACTTAGGCGATGATATGGGAGACCTGGAATAATTCCGGGTTTTCCCTTTTTTATGAAATTATAGGTGGATAGAAAAAGATGAAAAAACTTCTGCTTATCGCAATGGTTCTTTCCTTGTGTGGAACTTCCTTTGCTGCTTCGGATCCTTGTAAGGATAAGGTTGCTGAAGCTAAAAAACTGGCGGCAAAATGTAAGTCTTATAAAAAAGGCTCCTCTGATTTTAAAAAGTGCGCCGCATCTTATAAAGTTTTAAAGAACCAGGCTGACCAAGCTTGTCGTTCTGGTGGCCTAGATGAAAAGGGCATGCTTCAGGCCATTGCTCAATGGGAAAAACAGGTAAACAACTGTAAGGGTAAGCAGAACAAGCGTTGTGCTTCCGCTTTGCAACAGTTGGGTCATTACCAGTTCCAGTTGGAAGAAAAACTTTTCTTGGACAAACAAGCCCAGTATGAAGAAGATGTAGCATGGTGTGCCGACCGCGACAACAAGCCACCCAAATGTGCTGACATCGACAAGTTCCCAAAGGCTGATCACCAAAAGTCTCTGGGCTACTTCCTGGAATACATTGACAAGTATCCTAAGGAAGACAAGACCCCTGTAGTTATCTACCAGGCAGCTGCCGTTCAGGAAGCTAGCGGTGAAGATGATAAGGCTTTCCGTCTTCGCGAACGCTTGGTAAAGAACTTCCCAGACAACGGTCTTGTTCCTAAGGCTTGGCTCCGTATTGCCGAATACCACTTTATGAACCGCAAGTTCCGCGATGCTATTAAGGCTTACAAGCAGGTGACTGGCTTTGAAAACCTTACTGGTAAGGAAGCTGCCTTGGCCATGTACCATTTGGCAGAATCTTACTACAACATTGCTGAATACGAAACAGCTGCCATGAAGTATTTTGATTACATCGTTGGTGCTGACAAGGGCAAATATCCAAACGACTTGCGTTCTGAAGCTATGGACTTCATGGCTGCTTCCTTCTCTGACCTCGAAGGTGGTGGTGTTGAAGAAGCTGAAAAATTCTTGAAAGACAAGAAAGTGGCTTTCAAGGACTCTGTATACTATCGAATCGGTATGAAGAACAAAGACCATGACCGTAATGAGGAAGCTGTACAGTCCTTTAAGCGCTTGATGCAGATTAACCCGGACTATATCGATGCTCCTTTGGCTGATATTGCCATGGTGGAAATCCTCATTGTTCAGCAGAAGTTCGAAGACGCTCAGAACTATCGCTATGTGATTGTTAAGCGTTACGACCGCAACTCTTCTTGGTACAAGAAAAACCAGAAATATCCAGAATCTGTGAAGAATGCAGAAACCGCCATTCGCGGTGCTATGCTGGATATTCCTCAGTACCATCATGCCCGTGCTGCCAAACTCACTAAGGAAGGTGACTTGGAAGCCGGTAAAAAACAGTATGCTATGGCCATTAAGGCTTACGAACAGTTCTTGGCTCGCTACAAGAAGGAACCAACTTGGGATGAATACAAGGTTCATATCAATTTGGCCCTCGTTTACCAAGAAATGGGTCAGTATGCCAACGCTGCCAAAATGTTCAACTGGATTGTGGACACCGATACAACTCGCTATGGTCGTCGTCCAATGGGTTCCGAAAAACTCCTCCTCAAGGAAGAAGCCGCCTACAACGCCGTTCTCATGATGGATCAGTCTCGTGAAGCTGCTAAGAAGAACAAGGCTGGTGACGATGCTGTTAAGGCATACAAGCTGCCTGAAACAAAGGCTTACTTTGATCAGGTTGCCAAGTATATGGCTAAATTTGGTCAGAATAAGGAAGCTGCTGAATTGGCCTATAATGCTGCCATCGTTCATTATCAGGCTAAGCAGTACACCGTTGCTGTGCAAGAATTGAGAAAGGTTAAGGAAAAGTATCCAGACCATCAATACATTTTGATGATTCGTCGTATGCTGGCTCAGTCTTTGCTTGAATCCGGTCAGTTGGATGAAGCTCTTGTTGAATTCGAATGGCTCTACAAGCAGTATCATGATGTTAAGGCCACCAAGAACGACTCTATGGCCAAGGAAATTGAAAAGGCTATTGCTGCCGTACTCTTCCAGATGGCTGAAAAGTCTGTTAAAGCCGGTCAGTATGAAAAGGGTGCCCAGGCTTACTTGGCTTTGGTCAAGCGCTATCCTCTAGTATCCTTCTCCGACAAGGCTGTGTTCGAAGCTGGTGTGGCTTACGAAAACGCAAAGAACTACGAAAAGGCTGCAGAAACCTTTATGATTTTGCCTAAGAGCTATGCTACTTCCAGCTTGACCATTAAGGGTATTCTCCGTGCCGCTTCCGCTTACAAGAAGGCTGCTAAGCCACAACAGGCTGCTCAAACATTCTTGTTCATTACAAACAACTTCCCACAAGATTCTATGGCCTTCCAGGCAATTGGTTTTGCAGCCCAGACTTACGACTCTATTCCAGACAAGAAGCAGGCTGCTCAGACCTTTGAAATTGCCTACAAGCGCTATCCAAAGAACGAAAGAACTCCAGAATTCCTTTATAGTGCATGCTTGAGCTACGATGAAGCCAAGATGACTGATGAGGCCATTCGCTGTTCCAAGGACTTGGTAAACGACTATCCAAAGAGCACTTATGCTCTCGATGCTGCCTTTAGCATTCCTATAGCTTATGCCAACGCCAAGAAGTTTGACCTGGCTGCCAAGGAATACCACAACTTTATCAAGATGTACACATCTGATAAGGAAAAGCTGATTGCTGCCTATATCGGTGCTGCCCGTGCCTACATGGAACTTAAGGAAGAAGACAAGGCTGTTGAAGATTACAAGAAGACTCTTGAAAACTACGACAAGTACGGTCTTCAGATTAAGAATGCCGACCCAGGCGTACCTGCTGAAGCTGCATTCTACCTAGGTGAACATGAATACCACAAGATGGATCCAATTGTTCTCAAGGGTAAGGAAAAGGACAAGGCCAAGATTATTAAGCAGTTGGTTGATATCCTCCAGAAGGCTATGAGCCAGTACTCCAAGTCTGCTGCCTACGCTTCTGAAAAGTGGACATTCCGTGCTACAAACAGAATGGCTGGTCTCTTCGTGACCATGGCTGCCAAGATTCGTGAACAGGAACAGAATGGTAAGACCACTGAAGAACAGTTTGCCGAACGTATCACCATTGTTCAACAGCTGCCAAGCTACTACGAACAGGCCCGCCCCATTTTCCAGAAGAACATCGACCTTGCTCGTGACCAGGGTTTCTACAACCAAGACGTTATTGATGCTGAAGCCGGTTACACCGAAATGTACTACCAGGGCTGCGCCGTGTTCGTCGAAGTTGCCGATGCCTTTGCCAACGCACCTCTTCCAGATAGTGCCGCTATTGTTAAGGAATATGTAGAATACGAAGGTGCTGTTAAGGAAGACGCTATTGAAATGGCTCACGAAGACTTGGAAGCCTATCGTGAAGAATTGAACACCAAGTCTGACGGTGCCAAGCAGTTGGCCATTCCTCAGTGTGCTACTGGTATTAAGGCTGCCGCTCACTACGGTATTCAGAACCAGTGGACCGACAAGCTCTACGAAACTTTGAAGGGCTTGGATGAAGCTAACGAGGCTAACAGCATCACTATCACCAAGTTTGACCCGTCTACTCTGTTTGCTGACCCAGCATACTTCAAGACTAAGGCTCGTATCGAACAGATTGCCAAGTCTGAAGTGATGACTCCAGAGGAACGTATCAATACCTTCCGTGAAATCATCAAGGATGAAAAGGCTGAAAACGAAAAGTTGAAGGCCGAACTCGCTGAATTGAAGAAAAAACTTGCTCCTCCTCCAGCTCCAGCCGGTGCGGGAATGGGTGCAGACGCCAATTTCTAGCGGTAAAAACAATTTTACGAGGAACCATTAGTTCAGTGGTTCCTTGTTTCTTTTAGGTTTTTAGGGCTTTTTCCCGGTAGTAAACAAAGTTTTACCACCAAAAGTTCCCTAAAACGCCAAAAAAAAAATAAATATGAACTTATAAATTCAAAAATAAACCAAAAACACACTCTAAAAGGAGTACATTCTATGTCTAAAATGCTTGAATCTTTCAGCCCAGATGCCGACGGTTTCCAATTCATGTGGATTATCTTGGTCGTGTTCATGATCGGTCTTGGTTTCTCCATTGAACGTATCGTTTACGTCATGCTCAAGAGCAGCAGCGGCCGTGCTAAGTTCCTCGCCGATTTCGGTAAGCTCATTAGCTCCCAGCAGTTTGACCAGGCTCTCAGCCTTGCTAACGCAACCAACCTTCCTATTGCTAAGGTTATGGCTGCTATCGTTGGTGCTCGTAATGGTGGTCGCGATGGTATGACCGCTGCTTCCGATGCCGTATTCCTCACCGAAGCTCCTCGTCTCACTCGTTACGTTTCCATTATTTCCGTTATGGCTTCCATTTCTACCTTGCTTGGTCTGATGGGTACCATCTACGGTCTGATCTTCACATTCGACGCTGTTGCTAACAAGCCTGCTGCTGAACGTCCAAAGGCTTTGGCTGACGGTATCGCTATCGCTATGGGTACTACTCTCCTCGGACTTCTCTCCGCTGTGCCTCTTCTGGTGATTGTTGGTATCCTCAACATGAACAGCGAACGCTTGATTCAGGAAATGGAAGAAAAGGGCCTCAAGATTATTAACTCCCTCTCGTAATAATCAATTAGTTGTTACATTTAACTGGAGTTATAACACATGGCAAAAGAAATTAAGAAACCTGCGAGGCCTGAGGAACCGGACCTGCTCCCGGCCATGGGTTTGTTTACGATTCTGATTCCTATGCTTTTGTCTATGACGGCGTTCCAGAAGTTGGCCATCGTTGAAATTAACATGCCAGAACGAAGCATGATTACGATGGATAACGAAACGCCCCCACCAGACGAACAGGCTTTGAATCTTTCGTTGGCTATTGCAAAAAGCGAAACCTTGGGCGACTACCTGGTTATCGGTGCTCGCGGTGGTTTCCAGCCTAATGTCTACTTTAAAGAAATGTGGACATTCCGCTGCAAGAAGGATGCTCAGTTGATTACTCATGACCCAGAAAAGGTTATAGCTGATGCTGCAGCCGGTCATGGACCAAAGTGCAAAGACGGTTCCGAAATGGATGCTGAAAAGTATCTCTACGAAATCGAAACCATTGAACTTTGGGCAATTGACAAGCAATCTGAAGAAGATCCTGGTCGCGTTATGTGGGCCATCTACACCTCTCAAGGTGAAAATGTTCCCGATAGCGTTTACGTAGACGGCAACAACAGCTTCATTGCTATGCCTGGCGAAGGCCCCATGGGTCTCACTCCGCCTCCAGCACTCAAGAAGCCCAGTCCTGGTGTCGCTCTCGCAACCTTGTCTCCAAACTCTGCTCGTACTCTGAAACCGGACGTTGCCAACAGCAACATAATCTATCCGCTTTCTGCATACGACGTGATTGCTAAAGACCTGATTGCTATTCACACTCAATTCATTGACCTTGAAGACGTTGACAACATTATCATCGTTGCTGATGATAACACTCAATTCGACAAGATTATCAGCTTGATGGACCGCTCCAAGGATGCTGGTTTCGTCAAGGTCAACTTGGCTAAACTCGGAGGTTAATCATGGCTAGAAAATCTCGCAAATACGGCGAAGACGTACCATTCTCCTTGACCTCCATGATGGACATGATGACCATCATTCTGGTGTTCATGATCAAGAACATCGATGCTGAAGGCCAATTGGTGACTCAAGCTGAAAACCTGATTCTTCCAGTTTCTACCTCTAAGGTACAAGCTAAGGAAGTTTCTCTTACTGTTATTGTTGATAAGGGCTTTGTGGTTATCGATAACGCAAAGATTGTTCCTACCGAAGATGTGCTCAACAACGAAATGGAAGTGGATAAGTATCCTCTTGCCAAAATCGACTCCGTTCTCAAGGAACGCCGCACTGCTGAACAGGAACATGCCCTGAAGATGGGTCTCCCTGCTGATGAAGCTGGTAACATCATCGTTCAGATCGACAAGAACATTCCATACGATGCGATGTACAAGGTAATGGCTGTTTGCGGCTATTCTGGTTACACTAATATCGCCTTCGCTGTTCTCATGAAAAATGGCGGGGAGGAATAATTATGGCTAAGAATAAAGGTCCCGCAGTAGATCCTTTAGTAGCGTCCCTCATGCCGGAATCCGACAAGAAGATGGGTGCTATTGCAGGTATCTCTTTAGTTGTGGCTTTGGCTCTTTGCTTCTGGGCTTCCATGTACGAAGCTGTTGTGGATGAAGTCGTTTTCGAAGACTCCGCAGCTGCTGACCTTACTGCTTCCATGACTATGGAAGAAAAGAAGGAAGAAAAGAAGGAAGAAAAGAAGAAGGAAGAACCTAAGAAGCCTCGTAAGAAAGCTGGTGGTGGTGGCAAGCCACGCGGTAAGGGTCAGCCTAATGCTCCACAGACTCGTGGTGTGCTTAAGCTCCTCACTGCTCAGACTAAGAATGCCAGTGCTGCTGCTTACGACTTGATGAAGAACCAAAAATTCACCAAGGATATCGACAAGGTTCTTAAGGATGTTGCTGGTCTCCAGACTTCCGGTAAGACTGTTCTCGGTGGCCGTCGTGGTAAGGCCGATGGTGGCTTTAACGAAGGTTACGCAGAAGGCGGTTCTGGTGGTATTGGTGACGGTTTGGCAGGCCTCCTTGGCGGTGGTGGCGGTGGTATCGCTACTAAGGCTAAGGGCTCTATCAAGACTCCTTCCGAACGTGATATCGATATGGGTGCTGGTGGTGGTTCCCGCTCTGCTGCAGACATCATGAAGGTTGTCCGTCAGCGTACACCGGGTCTCCGTCACATCTATAACAAGTTCTTGAAGAAGAAACCGGGCTTCCAGGGTAAGGTTACTCTGCGATTCACAATTGCTCCGGGTGGTGAAATCATCAGCATTTCCATTGCTTCTTCCACCACAGGTTACGGCGAGTTTGATGGCGAAATCAAAACCGCAGTAAGCCGTTGGAAGTTCAGCAAGGTTAAGTCTGGTAACACTACCGTGACAATTCCCTTCACCTTCTCTGAATAATATTCACTGGATTGTGAAAAAGAGCTTGGACCCAAGGTCCAGGCTCTTTTTTGTTTGAGCGGGTTTTTTGTGTAAATGAAGGCTTTTTTTTTGAAGTTTTTGTTTTTTTTTGTTGCGTTTTCAATATTATAAAACTAACTTTATAGCATAAATTACAATAGGAGTCTACTAATGAATTTTAGATCAGTGGCTGCAGTTGGTGTTGCTTTTGGTGTCCTCGGCGTAGGATCCGCTTTTGCAACTTTTGCTCGCGTTGAATCTATGGGTAAAAATACTACATACATCATGGATGATGTAAGTATCTTTGACAACCCTGCCAATATCAATCTTTATTCCAACTATTTGATTGGCGGCTTCGGTTCCTATACCGAAGATGTTCCTACTGGAACTAACCAAGATCCCAAACACCCTACCTTCGGTGGTATCTTCTCGGTGGGTGTAGGTGACGAAAATAATCCTGACCCTCGTCTTAGCATTGGTGGTCTCTTTGGTCGTGTTAATAGCGATCTCGCCATGTATCTTCCAACTTATGTTGTTGTGAATGGCAAGAGCGTTGCAACTCCAGAAACCGTAACTAATTTTGATGGTTTCCTGGGTGGTACCCTCTCTAACGGCGACGCTCTTGGTTTGCACATCTACATTGCCCACCAAGATGGCGGCTCTCAAGCTAGCGATGGCACCTATCAGGTAAACGAAGATGCCTATGCTTCTCTTGTACAGGCTGATGGTGGTATGAACCTTCAGTTTGGTGGCAGCATCGATTTTGAATTTTCCTTTGCCTTGGCTCGTATTCAGTATGGCCCAGAACACAAGGGATTCTTTGAAGATGGTGATTTTTCCTATTTGGCAAAGTCCCGCGCATTCTTCACACTGGATGCTATTGATGGCGAGTTGATTCCTGCCTTCTCCACAAAGATTATGCAGGCTCCTGGCATTGAAGACAAGGTTGTGAAGGGTGGCTTGGGTATTAATGTTGCTTTGGATCGTGGCTTCTTCTGGATGGGCCTTGACTTTGTTTATGACAAGTTTAGGGCTCACGATTGGACCTATGACCATGGCACTGGCGAAACCGTTTACAATTCCGACTCCGATGATGGTGACCATGTATGGGATTCCCGTCGCGATGTAGGTGGTGTAATTAGCTTTGGTATTGAACGCAACATTTGGTGGGACTGGTTTGTTGTCCGCGTAGGCGGTCAGAAATCTATTCTCTACACAGAATGCAGCGTAAACTCCAAGAATGTTGGCAAATCTGGCGTATGCCTGGATGATGGCAATTTCTTTACCACCAACCCTCTAGCTGATGGAACCGCTAAGGACCATGTGGGCTGGGGTTTTGGTGTGAACATTGAAGAACGCCTGAAAATTGATATTACCGTTGCAGAAGACTTGCTCTTCCGCAATCCATTCCAGGGTGAAGGCCGCTTGTTCTCTCGCTTGGATGCAACATACTCCTTCTAGGACCTACAAGCCTAGACTTGTAATTAAGGACGCACCTCTACAGAGGTGTGTTTTTTTATATTATAGGCTATGAATAAAATGCTTTGTTTGTTGTTCTCTCTGCTGCTGTTAAGTTGTTCTGAATCTACGGAACGTATAGAAGACAAACTGGATTCCTATTTGCAGGAAGACTTGAAATTTATGGTAGCCGAAACCATTCATGCTTCTAAAGACAAGAACGTTGTGTTGGATACCCCTTACTACAGAGTAAAGGATTTTAGGCTTTTTGATGGGGCCAAGGCTGAGATTTACGGGGCCTATGCCGAAGTGGATTTTTTTATTTATCGGGATATTGGCATGTATGAAACCCGCAAGTACCGCTACGACGCCCACTACCGTCATTGGGACCGCTATTTGAAAAAGCTTAAATTTGGTAGGGATTCTATAAAATAATTAGCGGGCACCTCTAAAAATTCATTTTTATGATTTGTTCAATAACACTTTGCGCTAGTTCGTCTCTCAAAGATGCCCAATACCTCCAGTATTGGCCACTTTGGATGCCTACGGCATCAG
>JABUUT010000019.1:3948-10461 GCA_021443045.1 Fibrobacteraceae bacterium | reverse complement strand
TCCAAGATTTGTAAGCTATTCGTTCCTGCTATCGCTTGGTTCTTGAACAAATCACTTGATCAAAGCAATTTTTAGAGGTGCCCTAGTTTTAAAGCTTTGAAATAATTATATTATTCACAGTTGGATTTTTTTTAGAGGGATCAGACTTTGTTCGGACTATTCTCTTGCGATATTGGTATTGATCTTGGCACTGCAAACACATTGGTGCATGTTGCTGGCCAGGGAATTGTTATTAACGAGCCTACAGTGATTGCTGTAGACAGCAGAAACAACCGGGTTTCTGCCATTGGCTTTGAAGCCAAGAAAATGCTAGGCCGTACTCCTGGTGAAAGCCGTGCGGTGCGCCCCATGCGCGATGGCGTTATTGCCGACTTTGAATTGGTGGAAAACCTTCTTCAGAATTTTATTAAAAGGGTGCAAAAATACCCTCTGTGGATGGTAAAACCTCGCGTGGTGGTTGGTGTGCCTTCTGGCATTACCGAAGTTGAAAAACGTGCGGTAATCGATGCTGCAAAACAAGCGGGTGCCAAGGAAGTGCATTTGGTTCACGAACCTATGGCGGCTGCCGTGGGTATGGGAATTCCTGTGGAAGACCCTGTGGGAAACATGATAGTGGATATCGGTGGTGGTACTTCCGATATTGCTGTGATTGCCTTGAATGGCACTGTTTGCAACGCTTCTGTGCGTGTGGGTGGAGATGAAATGGACGAAGCCATTGTTCGCCATTTGCGCTCCATGTACAACCTTCATGTGGGTGAAAGTACTGCAGAACAAATCAAGATGCAAATTGGTTCTGCCAGCCCTCTTGAAGAGGAATTGACCATGGAAGTGAAGGGCCATGATTTTATTGCCGGTGTTCCTCGCACCATGACTATTTCTAGCGAGGAAATTCGCACTGCATTGGATGAACCTATCACAGCTATTATTGAGGCTGTAAAGCAAGCCTTGAGCATGACTCCTCCAGAACTTTCTTCTGATATTTTGGATAAGGGTATCATTATGACTGGCGGTGGTTCCATGCTGCGTGGTTTTGATGAACGCATTCGCAAGGAAACAGGCCTTTCCGTAAATGTCATAGACGATGCATTGGTTTGTGTCTGTAAGGGTGCGGCTCGTATCTTGGAAGATCTGGATAAGTATCGACCTGTTCTCATTGCTTCTTCCAATTAATTTGTCTAAGACATTTGTTCAATGTTTAGGGCTGTCCGCTTTATAGTTGACTTGTTTACACAAAGGCATGGATTTCTTGCCTTTGTGTTCTTTCTTCTAATTGGCATTTTAATGCGACAGGCTCCGGTAGCCCTTAAGCAGAGTATTATCAACTCTGCCCTGGGTACTGTTTTTTACCCTGCCCAGTTACTGGTTTCTTCTATAGATGGGTATAAAAACATTGTTCAAGAAAACGAACAGTTAAAAGAAGAAAATGCCAGGCTACGCCAAGAAACCTATCACGCCAGCGAGGGCTTGCAAGAATTGGCTCGTCTTCACTCTTTGGTGCGGTTTGATGACAAATGGGATTTTCCTATTGTAACAGCTCGGGTTGTGGGGCATAATCCTGGTCGCTTTTTAACCACCCTCGTTATTAATCGTGGAACTTATCACGGTGTTAAAGAAGATATGCCCGTGTTTTCTATGAATGGCCTAGTTGGTAAAATTACCAAGGCTACCTACACTCACAGTCGTGTTCAGCTTTTGGTGGACCCTAATCTTAAGTTGTCTGTACTTGAGCGGCGTACAAGGGTGGTTGGTTTTTTGGAATCTATGGATGGCCACTGGCTTACGGCAATGGTTCCTACCCACGCTGGTGTAAAAGAAGGAGACACCCTCATTACCTCAGGTTTGGGTGGAATTTTTCCAAAGGGTATTCCTGTAGGCTTGGTAAAGGCGGTTCGCAAATCGGATTTAGATGTGGTGCGCATGATGGATGTGGCTCCCTTTCAGGAGTTCTCCACTTTGGAAGAAGTTTTTGTAATGGAAAAAGAACCAGAATGGATTATCCGGGAATTGTTGGATGAACAACCTTAAGTGGATCAAAGTTCTGTTGATGTTTTTGGTGGCCTTTGTGCTGCAGGTAACTGTGGCGGACTGGTTAAAGATTTTTGACCATGGCCCAGATTTGGTCATTATATTTATTGTTGCCGTAGCGATTCATCATGGACCTGCCGCAGGGTGCCTGTGGGGCTTTGTTGCTGGCTTTGTACAAGACGTGTATGCTCCGGTAGAGTGGCTTGGCGCCCACACTATTTCTATGACGGTTCTTGGATTTATTGTTGGACAGCTGGAAGAACGTTTCCTTACCTTGAATCTCCCTGCAAAAATGGGGGTTTTGGCCTTTGGTTTTTCTATATGCGATATGGTGTACTTCTTTTTGACCGGAATGGGAAAGGACGTGGGCACCAGCCTTTTTTTATCTGAGACCTTACCTGAATGCATCTACACTGTGGTTATAGGATCTTTGGTGTTCTATTTATCCACAGGAAAAAAGAAAAAGCATGTATAGCCATTTTTTGGATAATGATGCCGTCCAAAACCGAAACTGGAAAGTTTTGGTTTATATGGGTGTGGTTTGCCTGGCCATTTTGATACTTGTTATCCGACTTTTTTTCTTGCAGTACATGCACTACGATGAAAACTTTCAGCGCTCTGAAAGCAATCGCTTGAGAAAGACTGTACTGACTGCGGAACGGGGCTACATCTACGACCGCAATGGCAACATTCTTGTGCGCAACAGGCCTTCTTACCAAATAGCCTTGCAGTCTATGAGCCTTCCCCGTAAAAAAGACGAACGCATGGTGGTGTTCAACAGGCTTTTGCAGATTAGGGATCAAGATGGAGAGAGGCTTTTTGACTCCCTCTCTTTGGATACGGCTTTTCAAAGGGCTCGGTGGATTAAGGCTCACCCCATTCGTTTGCTGGAAGATGCCTCTGAGGCGCAAGTGGCTATTATTGAAGAACATTCTTCCGAGTTGCCTGGCATTGTAACGCTCATTGAATCCCGCAGGGATTATCCTTATGGAACTTTGGCCTCCCATGTGCTGGGTTACACTAGTGAAATTTCGGAAGAACAATTGAAGAAGCCGGAGTACGAGGAATATGCCCAGGGTGACCGAATTGGTCAAAAAGGTTTGGAACAGGGATATGACCAGGAATTTCGTGGAAAGAATGGTTTAAAACTGGTTGAAGTGAATGCTTCTGGAAAAGAAGTGGGAACGGTGAGGGGTGTGGAAAGTGAAGCACCCATTCCTGGCTATCACTTGGTTTCTACTTTGGACTTAAAATTGCAAAAGGTTGCTGAGGAGGCTATTCCAGACAGCGCCAAAGGGGCTTTGGTGGCCATTGATCCTCGCAATGGTGAAATCTTAGCCATGGTCAGTTCTCCACGATTGGATCCCAATATATTTTCTTTGAAAAAGCGGGAACGCAACAAGGGGTGGGCTCAGGTGGCCCTAGATTCCATGCGTCCCCTAACCAATCGTGCCATATCGGGTACCTACACGCCTGCATCGGTATTTAAATTGGTGACGGCTGGAGCGGGTTTGGAATATGGCGTTCTTTCTGTAAGTAAGTACTACGCCAAGTCTTGTACGGGTGGCTATCAGTATGGTGCTCGCTACCAAAAATGCTGGGGTACCCATGGCAACCTGAATGTGGTGCATGCTTTGAGGCTTTCTTGCGACGTGTTCTTCTACCAGGCTGGCTTGGATATAGACATGGCTCGTATCAATGAGTTTGCAGAACGATTTGGCTTAGGAACTCGCCCCTTGGGTATTGACATTCCTGGAGAAAAGGGTGGCTGGCTTCCAGATTCCGTTTCTTTTAACAACAAGAATAAGCGTTTAGGTTGGCGATGGGCCAGAGGCCTTATTTTGAACCTTTCCATTGGTCAGGGACAATTGGTTACTCCTCTTCAACAAGCCACTTTAATTGGCTCCTTGGCCACAAACAAGGGTGTGTACCGCCCGCATTTAATGAAGGAACTGCGGGATAGTCAAGGTAACGTGGTGCGTCGCTATGAACCAGAATTAATTCGTCCGGGAAAAATGAAGCCCGAAACCCATCGGGTTTTGCTTGCGGCCATGGATTCCGTGGTAAATCACCCTGGAGGAACCGGTAAACGAGGGGCTATTCCTGGCATTCGTGTGGGGGCTAAAACGGGGTCTGGCGAATGGAAGAAGGGGGCTAAGACTCATGCTTGGTTTGCTGCCGTGGCTCCTTTGGAAGACCCCCAGATTGCTGTTGCGGTTATTATGGAAGCCGCAGGTGGCGGCGGTGCTGTTTCTGGCCCTATTGCCCGCAAGGTGATGATGGCTTATTTTGGAATAGAGGATGAACAGAAAAAATGAGTTCCGGACGTTTTTTAGATAAATCCTTGAAGTTTGACTTTGTGTTTGTGGTTGTCACCTTTCTTTTGATGGCCACGGGGGTAATGCTTGTTTATTCAACAAGCATGGCTTCCGAAGTTGAATTTTACAATACTTTTTGGTTTAAGCAGATTATCTACTTTGTGGGTGGAACCATTTTGGCTTTGGCCCTTATTTTTGTAAAATTGGACTGGCTTAAAAGTGCGGCGATTCCTTTGTATGTAGCGTCTTTGGTTATGTTGGTGATTGTGCTTTTTTTTGCTGGAGATGTGGTAAAAGGGGCTGGTCGATGGATTGATTTGGGTGTCATTAAGATTCAGCCCTCCGAATTTGCCAAAATAGCTTACCTGCTGACCATCTCTTATTGGTTGTCCCGTCATCCAGTAAGTTTTTTCAATATTAAATCTTTTGTGGTTCCCTTTGGCTTGTTTATTGTTCCCTTTGCTCTGGTGCTGAAACAGCCCGACTTGAGCACCGCCTTGGTTTTTATTGCGGTTACCTTGGTTGGCTTTTTCTTTGCAGGTCTTTCTATTATGGATATGTTCCTTATTGTTAGTCCTGTTTTGTCGGTTCTATTTTCTCATAACAATAGTTTTATTTTTCAACTGTTATGGGGCATTCTAATATGTTGTGTGGTATTTGTCTTGTTCCGCCGTCGCTTGCCCAAATTTTTAACGGTTTTCTTTTTATTGGCCAATATTTTAACAGGTTATGCCAGCACCATGGCCTGGAATATGCTGGAACCCCACCAGCAAAAGCGGGTGAATACCTTTTTAGACCCCATGAGCGACCCCCTTGGAGATGGCTATCAGGTGCTCCAGTCTCTTACCGCCATTGGTTCTGGAGGCCTTGCTGGGAAAGGTCTTGGAAATGGCTCTCAAACCAATCTTTCCTTTTTGCCCGAAGAACATACGGACTTTATTTTTAGCGTATTGGGGGAACAGTTTGGATTTTTGGGATGCTCCTTTGTGTTGGGGCTTTTTATTCTTTTCCTCTGGCGGGCTTCTTCCACTTGCAAACTCTATTCAGACCCCTTTATTACTTTATTAACCATGGGGGCCTGTACCATTTTTCTTTTTCATATTGTGGTGAATGTGGCCATGACCGTGGGGCTTATGCCTGTGACTGGGCTTCCCTTGCCCTTTCTTTCTTACGGGGGTTCATTTGCGTTAACTTGTATGGTGCTGGTTGGACTTTTGCTGAATATGCGCTACCAAGGCCGTCGTTTTAGTGTGTAACAAATAAATTACTTTTTTTTTGGAAACAAACAGCCTTTTTTCCAGTCTTTAAATATGGCACATCCCAAAGGGGTGGTCGTCTGTGTAAAGAGGTGTAAAATGAGTGCTTATCAGAACTTTGTTAGGAATGTTTCCAATTTTATATTTGGCATGGAATGCTTGGGGTGTGGCTGCCCATGGTCAAAGCTGGACCCCTGGTTGTGCAAAGATTGTGCGGCTCAATTGGGGAGGGAGGCTAAGGGGGCTGTAAAACCGGGGGAGGACGTTTACAGCTTATTCTTGATGAGGCCTCTTACCCGTCGACTTATTCATAGCCTTAAGTACAAGGGACTTTCGGGCATGGCTTCTTATTTGGTAAAAAAATCACTGAAAGAAAATCCGGAGTTGAAACAGGAGATGGATTCTTTGCCGAAGCCTCTTTATTTTGTGCCCGTTCCGCTTCACAAGGCTCGGTACAGGGAGCGAGGATACAATCAGGCGGAAAAGTTTGCCGCCGCACTGGCAGCGGTTTTTGGAGGAAAAGTGTGTAAGTGGGTGCGGCGGCAGAATTTTAAAGTGTCTCAGACAAAGCTTTCTAGAGAACAACGAGAATGGAATGTGGCTGGAGCCTTTGCTCCGTCTTTGCCAGCGGGCATACCCCATCGGGGAACTGTGGTGGTGGTAGACGATGTGTACACCACAGGGGCAACCACCAGTGCCTGTGCATCGGCGTTTGGAAAAAATTTTCCATTGGAGGTGAAAGTTTGCACTCTGCTTTATGACCAGCCAGCAACTGCAACCGCAGATTTTGTTGCCGATGTTCAGGCCCCTTGGAATTGGTAAACGGTGGTTAGTTATCAGTTGTCAGTTATCAGTGGTGAGGTCGCGACGGTGTCGCTTTGAGGCGTGAGGTCGTTCGCTACGCTCACTTTGAG
>JABUUT010000019.1:0-3885 GCA_021443045.1 Fibrobacteraceae bacterium | reverse complement strand
TGGTACTTGTGTGGATATTCTGTGGATCCTTCACGGCGTGTGCCGTTCAGGATGACAAGACCTTAACCATTAATAATTGATACCACATTCCCTGGATCCTTCACGGCCATGCCGTTCAGGATGACAAGGCTTTAAAGATTAATAATTGATATCGCATTCCCTGGATCCTTCAGTTGCTGCGCTCCTTCAGAACGACTCGTAGGCCAAATGCAGCAAAAACAAGTATGTTTTTTTATATTTTTGAAAAGAGCATCCCAAAAGTAAGAGACCATAATGAAAAAGCTGACCCAGACCGACATTCGTCAAGTGCAGATGAATATTCTCGATGAGCTTGTGAAAATTTGCAGGGAAAACCACCTGCAGTGCTATTTGGCTTTTGGTTCCCTTTTGGGAGCGGTTCGCCACAAAGGTTACATTCCCTGGGATGATGATATTGATGTGTGCCTTACTCGAGACCAGTATGAAAAGCTTTTAGAAATTTTACGCCACAGGGAATTGGCAAAACCAGAATGGATGGATTTGATTGACGATACTTGTGAAGGCTACTATTACCCCTTTGCAAAAGTGGTAGACAACAGAACCGAAGTTGAAATGGAAAGGCATACCACCCGGCACGGCATTTGGGTTGATATTTTCCCTATAGACGGCATGGCTCCTAACAAAACGTTGGCCGCTTTCCATATTTTTCTTTGCAGCATTATGCGTGTGGTGGTGTTGGCCATGGATGCTAATTTAAAGGGAAAGAAAAAGAACTTTGAGTGGTTTTACAAATGCTTTTTTAAGGGCCTTGCCCATTTGGCAGGTGTAAAGCGGGTGTGTGCCTTAAACGCCTGGATGTACAAGTTTTGGAATGTGAAAAAAGCGAAGCATGTAGGAACCTTTTTTACCAATCGGGGTGTTAAGGACTACCTGGATAAAGAGCGCTTGCTAAAGGTTGCGGAATATGAGTTTGAAAACCGCAAGTACGAAGGATACGCCGATTACGATTATTATTTGGGAAGCCTCTATGGGGAGTATATGAAGATCCCTCCCATGGAACAGCAGCGAACCCATGCTTTTAATGCATGGCAGAAAAATTTTACTGAAGCATAAGTTCCAGGTAATCCCTAGACATTTTCATGTTTTTTAGGACGGCATTCATGGAATCTAGGCCCATTTGTTCTACCAGGGTAGGTTGTTTGGAATAGAGACTTACGCCTAAACCCATTCGGGAGTTTTCTATATGAATGCCCATGCTTTCCAGAATGGTGGGTGCAATATCCATGGAAGAAAAATTTCTTTGTTGCTGTGGCAGAGGCTGTTTTGTGTTTATAAAAAGGTCGATCCAGCGTCGATTTTCTTGATTGATTTTTTGGACGAGGGTTTCTCCCATAAAGGTGTGGTCGCCGGTAATTACGATTTCGGTGTTGGGTCCGTAGGGTTGACTCTGTACCCATTTTACAAATTCCGCCACTTCCTTTGCGGAGCAAGCTAATGTGGCCTTCATAATTTCTTCGGGAGTTTTATTGACAGGTTTTTGTTCACAGCTTGGGTCAAGGAATCCATAGGGAAAATGGGTGTCCATAGTGGTGATGGTTAAACTGAAAGGGCCTTTTTGAGACAAGGTGTCTAGGATTTTGCGCGCCTTTTGCAGCAATTTTTTGTCGTGCCAGTTATCGTTGGGGTTTTTATCTTGGGCTTCTACAAAACCTTCGGCAAGCACCTTGGCTTCTTTGGCTTGCGAAATGTCTTGGGCTGTACTTGTGCGGAGGTTGTCGTAAAAGGTATGAATGCCATGAGTTAAGAAGAACAGTCTAGTTTTGGCAAAGTCGGAGTTGGACCCTTGAACAAAAACATTTCTGTACCCTGCATCACTTAGAACATTATACATGGAAGGAACGTTGGCAAAGAAATTTTCGCTGGAGCGTTGCACAATGCCCATGGTTTTTTGGTTGAGTACCAAAAGGGGAACTCCAGTGGTTTTTGCAATGCTAGACTGAATGGTATTGGAAGCTCCGGTGCAACTAAAACCACCTCCAAAACCCACAGAATATTCAGAGGAGTACAGTTCCTTAAGAGGCTCCATGTAAGGAAGAAAATCGTTCTCTGCCGATTCCATGATAATGTACACCAAGTTATAGGGCAGAGAATCAATAGTGGCATTTTGATGCTGTAGGTTTGCAAAATGCTTTTTTAAAAACAAGTCGCTGTTAATTTCTTGAACATCATCCAAGCCCAGAAAGTAGTTTGCGTAACGGATTAAGCCATTGACGTGTACCCGATTTAGAACAAGAATAACAGGATAGATAAGAATAGCTGTGAGGGTTATGGGCAGTATAATGGCGGTGGCCTTTTTGTGATACATGGCTTTGCGCAAGGGATAAAAGCAGGTTAGCGCAATAACAATGGAAAGAGGCAGGGCTATGGAGAGCCAATCTTTAATGAATATGTTAGAAAAACCGTCCAGGGGCATTTCCAATGTTTGGATGACTTCGTCTATATTGGAAATGGGGAAGGTGGCTATATCGTAGCGTAGTGAAACTCCTGCAAAGCAAGTAAGTAAAATAAACAGGAACGTTCCAACGCAATATGTGCAGCGAGGTCGAAAGTCTCTATTTTTTTTCCCAATAAAATGCAGTAATAAAAAAATACATAGTGCCATTAAAAGTGCCAAAAGAGTTGGCATTGTACCGCGGTCTTGCTGGTAATAGCATATAAAAACGGTTATGGAGGCTACTGCCGCAATGGCAGTTAATATTTTCGCATTTTTCTTCTTCATTAGGTGGGGCAAATTTAGTAAATTCATGGCAACTCATAACTGTTTTTTGCATTTTGTCGGCATAAAATTAGGCTGACTTACGATTATAATCCCATCTCCAATGAACTTGAACATACATCTTTTAGCGAATGGGATGGAATTTCGGCATGGGTAGAGAAGTCTAAAAGGACTCGGGTTTATGATGCTAAGGGGCGGCTTCTTAAGACTATTGAGGATGGCTTAGGCGATTTGGCTTCTTACTCTTACGCTGACAATAACAATGTAAAAACAAAAACATATTATGACCAAAATAAAACAGTTCTTGTAAAAACAATTCATCGAGATGTTTATGGTCGTATAACAAACATTACTTATGCAAATAAAGATGGTAAGGAAATATATTCGACTTCCTTAGGCTTTAGCGAACCAACCTCTATTCTGGCAAAAGAGATAACGCACAATTGGAAGTCAATAATGGGTATAGCAGATATTACCCATAAAAATACGAATGAATATGATTATGCGGATAGATTGATAAATGTTCTTGGCGATAGTCCTGGCAGTTACAGTTTCGATGAAATCGGACGCATGAAAACAAAGAATGAAAACGGCACGAGTATAGATTACATATACAGGAGTGGTACCTACAGACCTTCTGAATTCAGCATTACAAATTATGGTTCCTCGGGGAAATATGCTACGGAAACGACGGATTTCTTGCGATATGATGCTTCCGGTAATGCCTGGTATGACAAAAATAGCAATGTGCTGTACAAAAACAATGTAAACGGGCTTCCCGTGCGTGCGTACAAGTTCACGTCTATTCCCGAAAATGTTACATTAAATGAAGTGAACAGCGGAACATTGGACAAGTACAACCCTGTGATGGTGGTGGATTTTGCCTACGACGAGTCGGGTAGTAGGGTGTGGTACTCCGTGGATGACCGCGAAAACGGCCGTCGCTACACACATGTGTCTATTCCTGGCGTAGGCGTGTATACCAGCGAGGAGCTATATGCGGCAGATGTAGGAACAAAGGCGGCTTCTGCAAGCCCTGTGTTCACTCTTGCTCGGATGGACCTGGTGGCTGGCGGCTATCGAGTGCCCCGTGGTTCAGAAAGCATTGCCTACTTCCCGGTGACGGACGC
>JABUUT010000018.1:57461-65002 GCA_021443045.1 Fibrobacteraceae bacterium | reverse complement strand
AAAAGAATGTCCATATAAATATGCAAATACCGACTACTGATTACTGATAACCGATAACCGATATTCTATATTACAGTTCTTCAACAGCGTCGGCACGGAGGTTCTGCACAATGTGTTCCTGACGTGCAGGCGTGTTGTTACCCATGTAGTATTCCAGCATTTTTTCCAAAGAAGCCTCTGGCGGAATTGCAACCGTTTCCAATCGCATTTCTTCACCAATAAACTGTCCAAATTCTTCGGGGCTAATTTCACCAAGACCTTTGAATCGCGTTATTTCCAAATCTTTTTTCCCGATTTCCTTGGCAGCCTTATCTCGTTCGTCTTCGTCGTAGCAGTATTTGGTTACCTGTTTGTTTCGCACTCGGAAAAGCGGTGTTTGTAAAATAAACAGGTGCTTTTGTTCCACCACTTCTGGGAAAAACTGTAAAAAGAACGTCATGAGCAAAAGACGTATATGCATACCGTCTACATCAGCATCCGTTGCGATAATTACTTTGTTGTAACGCAAATTTTCAATGCCATTTTCGATGTCTAGAGCGTTTTGTAGCAAGTTGAATTCTTCGTTTTCGTACACCACTTTCTTTGTCATGCCAAAACAGTTCAGAGGCTTTCCGCGAAGGCTAAAAACAGCTTGGGTCTGGGCATTGCGGGCCTTGGTAATGGAGCCCGAAGCAGAATCACCTTCGGTAATGAAAATCATGGATTCATTGCGAAGGGCATCTTTGGCATCGCTTAGGTGGTGGCGGCAATCTCGAAGCTTACGGTTGTGCAGGTTGGCCTTCTTGGCTCGTTCGTTGGCCAATTTTTTTACGCCAGCCAGTTCTTTGCGTAGTTTTTCATTCTGGTTGATGCGTTCCAGAAGAGCCTTGGCTGTTACGTCGTTTTTGTGCAGGTAATTGTCCACTTCCTTAGAAATGGTATCTACAATCCAGGAGCGCAGAGCTGGCCCCCCGGGTGCAGTGGTGGTGCTTCCCAACTTGGTTTTTGTTTGTGATTCAAAAACGGGCTCCTGGATACGCACAGAAACAGCTCCGATAATGCAATTTCGCACATCATTGGCATCGAATTCTTTTTTAAAGTGGTCTCGCACACCTTTAACCACTGCTTCACGGAAGGCGGCCAAGTGGGTTCCACCCTGGGTGGTGTGCTGGCCGTTTACAAAGCTAAAGTAGTGTTCGCCTTCGTGGTTGGCGTGGGTGAGGGCGAATTCAATGTCTTTCTCTTTGCTGTGGATAATCTCGTAGCGGATATTTTCGTCTACTCGAGATTTCAGAAGGTCAAGGAGGCCGTTTTGGCTCACATAGGTCTTTCCGTTCATAATCAAGGAAAGTCCTGTATTCAGGTAGGCGTAGTTCCAGATTTTTTCTTCCAGGTAGGCTGGTAAAAAACGGTAGTTCTTAAACAGTTCTGCATCGGGTTCAAAGTAGATTTCGGTACCGTTCTTTTCGGTGGTGTCGCATTCCTTGTATTCCTTTATTAGAATACCCTTGCTAAATTCAGCCTTTTTCATACGTCCGTCACGGAAACTTTGTACGGTAAAGGTTGTAGAAAGTGCATTTACGGCCTTTGTACCCACACCGTTCATGCCTACAGATTTCTGGAATGCTTCAGAATCGTATTTGCCTCCGGTGTTCATTTTGCTTACGCAGTCAATGACCTTGCCAAGAGGAATGCCTCGGCCAAAATCCCGAACCCTGCAGGAGCGGTCGTCGATATCGATGATGATTTTTTTACCAACACCCATGGCGAATTCGTCGATGGAGTTGTCGATAACTTCTTTGGCCAACACATAAATACCGTCGTCGGGGCTTTGACCGTCGCCCAGCTTACCAATGTACATGCCGGGGCGGAGGCGGATATGTTCGTGCCATTCTAGGGATTTAATGCTTTCGTCTGTATATTTTGCTGCCATTAATGAATCCGTTTTTAAACTTTTTTCCAAAGATAACTCTTTCTACTTGCCATTTTTTGACATCTACTGCTTGTGGTTGTGTATTGCAACAGACCACTAGCGGTGGTGGTCTAAATATACAAAAATTTTAAACCACTGCACAAAAGAGTAATGGTTTTGTGGCTCTGTCAAGTTAAACGGTGCTTGCAATAGTTTTTAACAAAGAATTTTGAATTTGTAGGCCTGTTGAAAACAATTTGTTATATTACCGCTATGGATTTCAAAAGCAACCCCATTGGTGTGCAGAATTTTATAAAAGTTGGTAAAATATGAAGCAAGCCTACGATGCCCTTTATTTGTGCCACTGTGCTGTGCGTAGTGAAATGGCGGATGCTTCTGTTGTTGCCCAAATGGACTTGCCCAGAGTTTTTGCATGCTGTTGCGAACACAGTGTAGAAGCGATGGCTTACGAAGCTTTGGCTGAAATTGTGGATAAATTGCCAGAGTCTGTTGCAAATGGCACTCTGTTGCAGCAGTGGCGTGGTCGAAGAGACGCTTCGGTGCGTAAGGTTATTTTGCTAGATGCTATGCGAAATTCCCTCTACAAGTTCATGGACCAAATTGGGGCTTGGCATGTGTCGCTTAAAGGCATTGTGCTTAAGGAAATGTACCCCAAGTTGGGTATGCGCCAAATGGCCGACAACGATGTTTTTTTTGACGAAAAATTTCGGGAACAAGTGCGAGATTGGTTTGTGGGGAAGGGCTTTAAGGTGCGTCTTTACGGTGTGGCAAACGAAGATGTGTACCTCAAAGAGCCCTTCTATAATTTTGAAATGCATACCCAGCTGTTTGATGGCAAACGGCATGGTAGATTGCAACGCTATTTCGAAAATCATCGGGGTGGATTTTATCGCGATGAAGATTTTTACCTATATCTAGTAGCTCATGAATACATGCATTACAGCAATTGTGGTACAGGAATACGTTCTCTAATGGATCGTTATGTGTACCTGGAAAAGCATAATTTGGATTATGAATACATTGGTGCCGAAGCAAAAAAATTGGGTATCGAAGACTTTGAATTGGCTTCAAGGCAATTGATTCAAAAGTGCTTTGGAAACGGGTTTAACAGTTTGTCTTTAAATGCGGAAGACCGAAAGATGCTGGAATACTACCTGATGTCGGGTACATACGGCACAGAGAATGCAGGGGTTGAAAATGCATTGAATAGGCAAATTTTATCAACGGGTTCCAAAAGTTTCGCAAAATTTTTATTCATTGTGGGGCGGATGTTTCCTCCGCGTCACAGAATGACCGTGTGGTGCGAGCTCTATGCTCCCGCTTTGAAACCTTGGTGTCTTTTACCTGTGGCATACATCTGGCGCATAATCCATGTAATGTTTTCTGCTGCCACGTTCCGCAAAACCAAAAACGAATTTAGGAATATTCTAAAAAAGTAAAATTTATTTGAGAGCGGTTATGAAAAAAATATTTTTTGCATTTTGTCTTATTCTATGCTGCTGCATGGATAATTCCTTGGATGATTATGATGCGATAATCGGTGGGGGAGATGAAGAAAAACTTTTGGCTGATGATATGGTGAAAATTTTATCTCATAATGGCCAAGTGACTTTGGGTACCGACAATTCCTTTGCCAGAGAGTCGGAACGGCCTGTTATGAAGGTATCTTTTTCCTACGATTACTACATTGGGCATCATGAGGTAACTTGTGGCGAGTTTAATCGCCTTATGGATGGTGAAAGTAAAATTCATTTGAATTGCGAAAACGATTTGATGCCCGCTGCTAATGTGACTTTTTATGATGCCGTGCTCTTGGCTAATGCCCGCAGCAAGGCTGAACAGTATGATACCGTTTACATGTATCAAAAAGCCTCTTTTAACGATGATGGCAACTGTATCTTTTTAGAGGGGTTGTCTCTTAGGTGGAATGTGGATGGCTATCGTTTGCCAACTGAGGCGGAATGGGTTTTTGCGGCACAGCAGTCGTGGGCTCCTTCCAAAAGTTGGAATGGCGGAAATTCAGATTACAAAGCTCATAAGGTATGTTCATTTGAAAATGATGAAGGTGGGGTAAAACTTTGTGATATGGCTGGTAATTTAATGGAATGGACAAACGACTGGCTTGGACGTTTTCAGGACACTTCCGTTACCAACTATGTGGGAGCTCCCGATGGTGGAAAATTGGGGGAGCGCGTTATTAAAGGCGGTTGCTTCCGTAACAATGCTTCGGCCATCAATCTGTTTTCTCGAGGGGATGTGTATACGGTAACTTCTGCGACTAAGGCAGACTATGTGGGTTTTCGCCTTGCTTATGGAAAAGTTCCAGACCCCATATGGCTTTCGTCCGATGGCCATGCAACCTCTAGCCGTATAGTGCCTTTGACCACTTCATCAACATTGAAATTTATGACGGGCAGATACAAGGCAAAGTTGGCTTTCCGTAATGATGTAACGGGTAACTTGGCATATTTGGATTATTCCAGTGCAACGCTTTCAGTTGTTGAAATTCGGGATACCATTAATGTTTATCATCCTGAAATTTCTCCTAATGGAAAGCTTGTGGCTTTTTGTACCAAGAATGAAGGGGTCACGGGAGTTTCTTCGCTGTATGTTCGGGAGCTGAATGAGGTTGGCGGCAATTTGGTTCGTTTGAACGTGGAATCGGCAGCCATTCCTCGTTGGAACGTTTTGCCTAATGGGGATACGGTTATTGTGTATGTTAGCGATGCAAAAAATAACAAGGACGAGGTTGAGTTTGCTAAAACAAGTACTTGGCAGGTACCTTTTTCTAAGGGTCAGTTTGGAACTCCAACAAAGTTATTTGATGGAGCTTATCATGGTGGTGTAGAGGGAAACCTTGCTGTAACGGGCTCCACAATTTTACGAGCACACAATGAAGTGGCTGAGGCTCAATCTAAGGATATGGTTTGGTTTGGTGGCGATCAGGCTTGCAATGTAAGCTTGAGCAAAGATGGCTTTAAACAGACTTTATTCCTAGATTTTTCGGGTGCCGAAGGCCGTGAAATGGTGGGCAAGGATTATGCTGTTCATGAATATCTGTTTTTTGCCGATAGTGTTGGTAAACTGACAAGGGCGATTCCTGCACCAAACGGTTTTACGTTTGACCATAGCGAATGGTCTGTAGGATCTTTTGAAAATTTGTCTTCAAAGAATAATCTGGTGGTGGCAAGTCTTACAAATTTAAGTGGGGCTCACCGGAAAATAGTTCTTTTGAATACAGATAACAACAACATTGTAGAACTTGTAGAGGGCGAAGAACTATGGCACCCTTGTTTGTGGACCAGTGGTGTTATTGAGGAAGATTCGAATTTAGATTTGGATAGTGCGGCCATGTATTATTCTTCTGATGCAGGAGCCTTGCTCAATTACAAAATGAAGTTGTTCTGGAAAATAAGGGATACTGTGGAATATGTGGCCTTGGGTTCTTCTAGAACGAGTACGGGTTTTGCTCCAGCCTATTTTACTAGCGGAAGAAGCTTTAATATGGCCTGTATCCCTAATGATATGGATGTTATTAGTTTCTTGGCGAAGGGGTATGTTTTTCAACATACACCCAACTTGAAGGCTATAGTTATAGGGCTGGATTTAGATTTGTGGAATGAAAATCCAGGATATAATTATTCCTTGAATGTGGGCTCTGCACCCGGTTATAGCTATGATAAAAATCATGATTTCTGGAAAGATGGTGTTCCAAAATCTTTTATTAGGCAGGCGGAGAATGCCATTGTTGCCAATGAGTTTGAATATGAAGAATTGGAAAAGTCAATGGGTTGGGTACAGATGGAATGTGGTTCATGGTATTCAGATGGCTATAGCCACCTAAAAATTGTTTCAGATACGGCAAACAGTAGTTATTTACCAAATTATCAGCAGGGAATGGCGCTTCTTGAAGACGTTGTCTATACCGCTCAAAACCTAAAAATAGATGTAGTTGGTGTGGTTTACCCCCAAAGTCCCTACTATATAGATACAGGGGCCTTTGGCCGTCATGGGTTAAAAAGGTCTCTAGCT
Source organism: Fibrobacteraceae bacterium (assembly GCA_021443045.1). Taxonomy (GTDB): domain Bacteria; phylum Fibrobacterota; class Fibrobacteria; order Fibrobacterales; family Fibrobacteraceae; genus Fibrobacter. Next base: position 59,058 of record JABUUT010000018.1, on the reverse strand, counting down.
ACAAACATGCTTAAAGAAATCCATCGTTTGGAAGAACGTTACTCTAATTTCCATGTGTTGGATGAAAATAAAATGGGAAATCATGATTACCCCGATGAAATGGCTTATGATTACGACCATCTTTGCCGTTCCGGAGGAATAAAAATTACCCAGCGAATAGATTCCTTGATTGCCACTCTAAAGTAACATTGCTAAGTTATATGTCCAATGTTTAATGCTTGTTTGGCCAACCACTTTTTTACCATAGAGAATCACTACAGTTATGTGGCTTCTCTTTTTGAAGGCTACAAGTCTGATGAGCCGGGCCTAGTCATTGCGGTTTCTGATAAAGAAATTGAGTTTGAAGCTCACGGTGAAAATGGTTGGGAATCGGCTTACTTGGAGTCTTTGGCAATCTATCGAAAAATTTGCGAATCGCTAATTCTTGATAACGTGGTGCTTTTTCACTGTTCCTCACTGCAAATAGACGGAAGCGCTATTCTTTTTACAGCACCCAGCGGCACAGGTAAATCAACCCATGCCAGACTTTGGCGGGAATATTTTGGCTCCCGTGTCACCATGATTAACGATGACAAACCTCTTATTCATATCGAAAATTCTATTGTTACCGTTTTTGGCACTCCCTACGGTGGCAAAGACAATATTCAGAACAACTTAAGCGCACCCGTCAAGGCCATTTTTTTGCTGGAACAATCTCCCCAAAATTCAGTGGAACGAGTGCCTTCTCAAGAGGCTTTTCCTTTTTTACTCAAGCAAACCTACAAGGTTCACGAGCATACTACTATGAATGTGGCTCAGGTTTGTACTCAAACATTAGATTTGATTCTTAAATTATCTAAATTACCAGTGTTCAAACTACGATGCAATATTTCGGAACAGGCTGTCCTTGCCAGTTACGATGCTGCAAAAGAATTTCTATAGGAGGTTTTCCCATGAAATTGAAAGAAGGTTTTATCTTACATTCTTCTGGTGATGACCACTTAATGGTGGCTACTGGAGAGGCGGCGGAATCTTTTAGCGGCTTGGTGCGTAGCAACGAAACGGCGCAATTTATTTTGAACCTTCTTCAAAATGAAATCTCAGAAGAGCAAATTTTGGATGCCATGGAAAAAGAATACGACGCCCCTCGAAATGTTCTGGCTGCTGATTTAGACGAAATTGTAGCCCAATTGGAATCTGCCGGTTTTTTGGCATAATACATCCACCAAAGAAAAATTCTTTTGAACGTGTCTTCCATTAAACAAGAGCTTTTGTCGGGAAAGGTGATTATTGCCCAAACCAAGGGCGTATCCATGCGGCCTCTTTTATTGGAAGGTAAAAGTTATGTGGTGGTGGAATCTGTAAACCGCGATTTGCAGGTGGGGGATCTGCCCCTGTTCATTCGCAGCGACGGTTCCTACATTATCCACCGCTTGGTAAAAATCGAGGGCAACCGCTATTACACCCTGGGCGACAACTGCATTAGAGGCGAAGTCAGCACCCGTGAGCAAATCATCGGTGTGGTCAAGGAAATCAACCGCAAAGGGGTGCTTTTCTCCGTGAACAACAAAAAATATCTGCGGTATTCCTCGTTCTGGATGAAAACATCTGCCATAAG
>JABUUT010000018.1:53110-55618 GCA_021443045.1 Fibrobacteraceae bacterium | reverse complement strand
AGAAAACCACCTGCGAAGCGGGTGGATCCCTTTTTTAACCAAAATCTCTACTTCTTCTTTTTGGAGTAGTTGTACCCGTAGTAGTATCCGTAGTGCTTGGATGATTCGCATTTGTTAAATACGAATGCCTTTGGTATTGGCACTTCTAAACCTCGGTCTACAGTAGAGATAAAGTTCTTGATGCTTTCCATATTGTGAGTGTTGTGCTTAAGCACGCATAGCATATAATCTATGTAGCGTTCTAGAATCAGCACATCGCTGCATTGCATAACGGGCGGAGTATCCAACACAATTAAATCATAGTTCATCTTAATTTGTTCCAATAGTTCCTTAAAGGCGTCGCTTTCTAGCATTACTGCAGGGTTGTTCACCTTGAGGCCTGTGCTGAGTACATCAAAGTTTTCGGTAACATGGTGTATGCTGCTATCTAGTGTTGCTTTGTTCATAAGCACATCACAAATTCCTTCGTGGCGCGATAGCAAGTGGCCGCGGCGCAAGTCTAAGTCTATTAAGAGTATCTTTTTCTTTGCCGATAGAGCAAAGGCCAAGTTGGTAGAAACAAAAGATTTTCCCACGCTTTCGGTAAGGCCTGTCACCAGCAATATTTTTTTATTTCCGTCATCCAGAGAAAATTCCAGTGCGGTTTTTAAGGCTCGAATGGCTTCACTTAGGCTGGAATTAACATTTTTCATTACATAAGGATTGTTTACATCGTTGTGAATGCGCCCACTAAGCAGAGGAATGTTGCCGTATACCCCAATGTTGGTGGCTTGCTCTACTTCACTGTTTGAGGTTACACCGCTGTTCAGCATTCTGCGAACCAAAAGCAATACACATGCAAAAACAAAGGAACCAAAAATAAATCCCAGTAGAATCATCTTGCGACGGGGTTTAATGGGCTTTAGTGGGTGGGAGGCGTAGTCCACAATGCGAACGTTTCCTACTTCACCTGCTTGCACTACACTTAATTCCTGAATTTTGTTTAAAAGTCCTGTGTACAAGCCGCTGTTTACTTCAACTTCTTCTTGTAGACGGATTACTTCTTGCTGAATTTTTGGGAGAGCCTTGGCACTTTTATTTTGCTGGGCTATTTCTTTGCGCAGCTTTTGTTGTTGAAGTTCTATGGTGCGAACAGAGGGGTGCTCCGCCTTGAACAGTCGTAGGGCTTCTTGTTTTTTCTGCTCCAGTTCCAGCAATCTTTCTTCTAGGGTTAAGTCTTTTTGAAAGTGGGCCTGGGTTTCGCCGCGGGTGTCAATGGTGCTGTTTTCGTGTCTAAAGTCGGTAAGCCGTTTTTCTGCGCTGTCTAGTGCGGCCCTAACGGAAGGTAGTTGCTCGTTTAAAAAGGCTAGAGCCTTGCGGGCCTCTTCGCTGCGCATTTCCACATTGCGGCGCACATAGGTGTTTCCAATATCATTGAGGATTGCCACCAGTTTGTCTGGATAGCGGTGTGCCATGGAAACTTCAAAAACACCGGAGAGTTTTCCTCGCTCGGCAACGCTGATGGATCCTTGCAGCATGCTAATGGCGGCCTGTTCCGGCATTTCGTAGAGAATAAAAACTTGGTTGGTGTCGCCGAGAATGGCGCTGATGTGTACGGCCACGGTGTCACCGGCGTATTGGGCTACCGCAATTTCACCTACGGCTCCCTCTAAAATTTTAGTTCCTTCGTTGTCGGTAATTTCGTAGTGGAGGCTGTCTAAAATGCGAGCCATGGGGTAGAGGTCCGCTTCGTAGGCCTCGTAGGGAAACCGCAGGGAGTCTACATCTAAACGGCCTTCCTTGCGCATAAAACGGTCGGCTTTGCTAATAGGGTCGGCACCAAAGCGCAAATGCTGCGCTTTAACCACTTGGGCCATAATGGCGCGACTCTGAATGAGTTCCATTTCGGCTTCTGCTGGGGAGAATACGTCCATCAAGGCTCCCATTTCGCCTAGGGCTCGGCCCTGATGGTTGCCATAGGAGTCTACCTGCAGCAAAATATCGCTGGCATAGACGTTTCTACTCCACATGGATACTAAAACGCCAAGGACTGCTCCCAGAACAGTCATTAGAAAGATAAATTTCCATCTAACTTTCAGATAGTTGAAAATGCCCAACAAATCAATCTCGTCGTCTTCTTGTGGAGAAAGAAATACCTGCATTTCAGAGTCTTTCATAGAAATCCTTTACCATATTGTATTGCAGCATAGTTGCCGCAACAGCTTATTTGGCAGACTCTAGCAATCCATTTTACCAAATTAAATTTTAGAGGCTGCCTTTTGTAAGAAATTTAGAAAAATCAATTGCAATATTCTTTTTTGGAATAGACTTTGAATAGTTTTATGAACGTAAATTTTTATTTAAGGTTATATTATGAGTGAGAAGCGATGGAGTTTAGAGTGTTTAAGAGTCGCTTCTGATTTGGTTCTTGGGGGGAACGAGGATAGTCGGTGGGGCTATCCTCGTTTTTTTTTGTTATATTTTTGCCCGAAAACAATTTCATTAAAAGAGGTTAAAAAATCATGGGTA
>JABUUT010000018.1:50814-52366 GCA_021443045.1 Fibrobacteraceae bacterium | reverse complement strand
ATAGGTAAAATATAGTAATAAATTGACTATTTGGCTAGATTTAATTTCCTAAGTAATAGTATTTTATAATACAGGCTCCCCAAAAAAAGTGATTTTTTAAGCCAATAACAGAAAATATAACCTATATTGTCACCATGGTCAAAAAATTTATTTCAAACATTATTCTATGCGGTTTTCTATTCTGCTGTTTTGTTGCATCAAGCTGTGGACCCGTTGAAGATTATCCGTATGGCGATCTTCATATTTCTGCCGACACGCCCAAAGGTGTAGATTCCGTTTATGTTTGTATTTCTCCCGGAGATTCCAATTTCATTTGTTCAAAAGATGATATTAAAATTATCAGAGAAAAAAATTTTTCCGATAGCTCAGCTGAAGAAAATAGGCACTCCATATATATTTCAGACTTTATGGCTTTGAAAGAAGTAGAAATCCAAGTCAAGTTCCATTGTGCAGCAGGCACCACCGCCACAGAGCCCTATAGAATTTCTACATACGATCTGTATTACTCCCATTATTTTTTCTGGAATTATGAAGAACGATTTTTAGGCGGAAACGACTATCAATTCAAACTAATCCGATTTGTTCCGCCAGCAGATACCCTTTGTGGCAAAATGGTGAACTACGCCTTAATGACAAAGGAAATTAACTGATGGCTCGCATTCTTTTTACCCTCATGCTATTTGCTTTTTCCGCGGCACTGGCACTTCCTAGGCCCATTATAAGGCCCCTTTTCAGCCTAGATATAGGCATAGTCCGCAATGACTATAGCGCAGAGAAAGAAGCCGTATATGGCTACTACCACGACCTTGAAAAAGACGAAATGCTCTATGACATGAACCTTCTTTGTAACCAAATGGAATTTTCTGGTTTCGGCCCTAATGTAAACGGAAGAGCTGGCGCGGTACTTTTCCGTCAAATAGCTCCTTTCCTGGAATTTGGATATTACAGATTAAAGGGGGAATACGGTCTTAAGGATTATTCCAGGGATAAGAACCGAACAAAAATTGAAGGAACATGGAGTCGAAATTCTTTTGGTTTTGGAATACTGTATTTTCCGTATGTCAATCCAGAAAGTTTCTTTGATGGTACCTTCATTGGCCCATCGTTTGGTTGGATTACCCTCAAAGAAGAGTATGACCAAATACAAAAAAAGCATGACTACCATTATGATAATAATAGATTTTTCATCAAGGTGGAAATGGGAAAACTCTGGGAAGTAACGGAACATTACTTTATCGGTTTTACAATCAAGGAAGCACTAGAAATGGGTATGTCCGAAAGTACGGAATTAGGAAACTACATCGGGCTGTATCTAACCATACAAAGACATTAGTAGGTAGTTTTTAGTTATCAGTTGCCAGTAGTGAGGTTCGGCGTAAACGCCTAGAGGTATGAGCTCGGCTGCGAAACTGCCTAGAGCGAGGGCTATCAGCAGTCAGCGTTCTGCTATCAGCGGTCAGCAAATTTTTCATCTGTCACCCTGGAGCGCCAACGGCACGATAGGGTCCATGGATTTCATCAATGCGAGCTCATAGCTCACACCCCAAAGCGA
>JABUUT010000018.1:32964-49221 GCA_021443045.1 Fibrobacteraceae bacterium | reverse complement strand
GTGGTATTTTTGTTTGTCGCCCTAATTTTAGCAATAACCGTGCCAAAGGAGGGTGGTAAAATTTCATGTTAGGCGAAAAATCGCTTTTTGGCACCCCGTTTTCAGTTTTGATTCAGGAACGATGATGGAACAATCAAAAAAAAGGCTCATCTGCAAAAGTCCGTGTTTTTTACGAATCAACCAAATGAGATGATAACCGCCCAAAGCTGTCATTCTGAAGGTTGCAAGCCGTTATATGAGACTTGGCAACTTGTTGCCTTAGTCGAATTATCCTCTTTGAGGAGAAGAATCCATGGTCGAAGACGACCAACTCCATAAGCGTGGATGGGATGGGTTGTATAAGTATTTCTTTCCACGAATAATTGCGGATGAGCCCAAATTTTTTGTTATTTATCTGCATGACCATAAAGGATTTCCGTTTGACTTCTTTAGAAGACCCCACCGACGAAATGTTGGAAGAAATCATGAGGGGTGTTGAAAAAGATGCCATAGAGTCTCGCAAGAGGGCCGACAAGGTCATTGAGGAAATGTGGGCGAAAACAGAAAGAAGGATTGCCGAACATCATGCAAAACGAGTGGGGGAAGGATAGCGTTTATATCAACCCCGATGAAATGCGCAAGAAAAGTTTGGCGGATGGAATTCAGAAGAGGCGGTTCTGAAAGCTGTCCAATATGCAACAGAATTACGCTACAAGTGCCTTGACGAAGGCAAAAGTTTTGTTTTCGAGACTGTTTATTCCTCTCTAGAAAAACTGGATTTTGTTAAAAAGGCCAAAGAAAAAGGTTTCTTTATACGATTCTTTTTCATTGGTACAGAAAATTTCAAGATTAATATCGAACGCATCACCCAGCGCTATCTGAACGGGGGCCACGAAGTCCCCATTTCAAAAGTCATTTCACGGTACTATAAATCCTTTGAGCAGGCCGCACAGACCCTGCCTCTAGTTGACCGAGCCTATTTTTATGACAATTCCATTGACAATCGATTGCCTCAATTGATATTTAGAACCGTTGATGGAAAAATCGAGAAACAATATGTAACTGACATGCCTGAATGGGCAAAGAAAATTTCAAAATCGTAAAACAAAAATACTAGACCGTAAAGTCTATGCCGTTTTTCCGGAGAAGTTCCCGCAGGATAGCATTTTCTGCATTGGCTGCCTCAAGACCTTTTTCGGCAGCATTGAGGCCCTCCCGAAGCTCCTTAATCTGCATTTCTTCGTCTTCGGCGATGGAGATGTAGCCTTTGTTCTCGAATGCTTCCAGGGTATCCATAAAGTGCTCCTTTTCTTCTTTGGAAAAACTATGCCAAACCGTGGGCCTTTAGTATCTTCAAATATTCATCGGCACGCTTATCTGCGGCTTCGGCACGTTTTTCTGCTTTGTCCGCCCGCTCGCGATATTTCTGTGCAGCCAGTTCTGCNAAACGGTAATTAGTAAATACGTCAGCAATGTCATTCCGAGCCTCGCGAGGAATCCAGGGGACCCCATTCAAAATTGATAACAAACATACAATAATTGGTAGAGGGTGGCTTAAATTAATCATACCCCCGTAAAATGCCCCACTAAATACGACCTAATAATTACCAACCACTATCTACTAATTTTTTCCTATATTTATCCTCATGAATAAGATTATACTTATAATTACTCTCTGTATCTGCAATGCATTTGCCCTTAACTGCCTAAATGCAAATTTTAACTCCCCCGAACTTTTATTCAAATATGGATACATATTAGATAGCATCACCTACATCAACGGAAGTATACATAGTGATCCAAGCGAAGAGGATGATGTATGGTATAGAACTTCACGCTACTCATGGAACGAGGACGGAACCATCATCAACGTAGTGACAAGCCTATCGGGGAAAACTGATACGCTTATGACAGACTCAATTTTAGTAGAATATACTGGCAACACAGTCCATACTCTCTATTTCAATGACGAAAATTTCAATAACAAAGATGTCACATACACTGTTTTTAATGACTCTATTTTCGGTACAGGCACCATAAGATACGAAGAAGAAATACAAAGAACCATTTCCATGTGGATTCATAACGATACATTGTACCAATGCACCAATGATACCGTCTGCACTATAATGACCATGAATCCTCAAAACGAAAACGAATGTTTCATTGCAGAACCAGATTCCTTCCTAGTAAAATCTCTCTACGAACTTACCGAAAATGGTTTCATCATTACTTCATTCGACAAGTATAATCGAATTTGGGAAAAATCCTATTTTCACAAAATAGGTTCTGAAAATACCACCTCCATCATCCGCAAAATTAGACCTGCAAACATCAAGAAAATACGCTACTTTGACCTTCTAGGTAGGCAAAGTTCAAAGGAAAAATTTCTGCCATAAACAACCCACCCACATTTATGGAGCAGGTCATTCTGGAGGCTCAAAGATTCTAAATGAAACTTGGAAACTTATTGCCTTAGTCGAATTATCCTCGTAGAGGAAGAATCCATATTGAACCCTTCAACCTCGCCGAATGGATTTTTCACGGTTTACAACCTTCAGAATGACAGCTTTGAAAGGTCACCATCTTAATATAAAATGGCAAGATTGAATATGAAGGCACCATGAACTGCCACCCTAAATCGTTCACCACGCAACCCTTAAAAAAAATTCTATCACAATCTTTTCAACAAATACTAAAAAAATATCCACAACTTTCTTAATTATTTTCATTTTACCCCATTCTCAAATTTACCTTTTTGTGGAAACAAAAACTAAATTGTTCCACGTGAAACCATCAGAAGATTTCCAACAACAGAATTTGCTTAGCAAATTTCTTGCTACTCATAATGTTATCTTGTCCGAAAATACATTGGACAAGCTCTTTGAATATGCTGATTTGGTTGTTGAAGAAAATGAAAACCAGAATCTCATTTCAAAGAAAGATGCTGAAAAGTTTTTATCAAGGCACATTACCGACTCCCTGATTCCCTATATATATATAGGTAAAAATTTTGCCAACACCGAAAATCTTTGTTGGGCTGATATGGGTTCCGGCGGAGGATGCCCTGTATTTCCTTTAGCCATCGTTTTACCCAACATCCATTTTTATGCAGTGGAGCCTAGAACAAAGAGGGTTCTCTTTATGCAATCGGCAGCTCAAAATTTGGGCCTAAAAAATTTGACCGTGGTTGGCAAACGCTTTGAAACTTCAGAACTTTCCAATTTAGATTTTATTAGCTGCAGAGCCCTTTCCACTTTTGAAAATGACTGGGAACGGGCAAAGGTGGCTCTAAAGCCAAAGGGAATTTTTGCAACTCTAAAAAGCTTCAACAATGTAGAAAATTTGTTGGGCGACCCTAATATAAATATTACCAAGTATACTCTTCCCCAGGAAGACCAAGTTTACGCTTTTGTCACTCGAGGTAACGAATGAGTAAAGTTATTGCGATATGCAACCAAAAAGGTGGTGTAGGCAAAACGACTACGGCCGTCAATTTGGCTGCCAGTTTTGCCGCATTGGAAAAGAAAACATTGTTGATAGACATGGACCCTCAAGGAAACGCATCCCAAGGTCTCGGATTTAACGAAACCCAAGACGTGGATATCCATGAAATATTGAACCTTGCCGAAAATCCAGACAACGTCACTTATGAAAATATAAAAGACGCTATTTTGGACACTTCCCTGGAATACCTTAAGTTAATTGCCGCAGGCCCGGACTTGGCTTCCATGGAAATTGAGTTGGTCAATGCCATGAGCCGTGAGCGTCGTTTGGAAAGAGTTATGAATGTGCTGAAACAGGCATTTGAATTCATCATTATCGATGCTCCTCCAAGTTTGAACCTGCTAACATTGAATGTGCTTACTGCTGCCACCAGCGTGCTTATTCCAGTGCAATGTGAATATTATGCCCTACAGGGTATGACCGAACTTTTCAAGACCATTCGGGAAGTTCAGAAAAATCTGAACAGCAACTTGAAAATAGAAGGTGCCCTTCTTACCATGTTCAATACCCAACTGAGCTTGTGCAGACAGGTTGCCGAAGAAGTTCGTGAAAACCTTTCCGACACTGTTTTCCAAACTGTCATTCCTCGCAATACAAAGCTGGGTGAGGCTCCATCTCATGGAAAGCCCGTTATTTTGTACGATGTGCAGAGCACAGGTTCAAAGTCATACATGAAACTTGCAGAAGAAATTCTTAACAAAGACAAATAGGGAGTAAGGAATTATTATGGGAAAAAAAGCCCTTGCACTGGGTCGCGGTTTGGCCGCAATCCTTAAGGATCACGATTTTAACGCTGCACCTGTTGAAAATGAAAATGTGAACACAAACATCCAAGATGACAAGTCCCGAATTGTGGAAATCAGTTTGGACCTTGTGGATCCAAACCCTTACCAACCTCGTAAACATTTTAGCGAAGAAGAACTTTCCGACCTGGCCGAAACCATCAAGATTCATGGTCTTATTCAGCCTATTGCTGTTAGAAAAGTAGAAGGCCGCTACCAGATTATTAGTGGTGAACGCCGCACCCGCGCCAGCCGTCTGGCGGGAATGACAACTATTAAAGCCCAGGTTTTTGAGAACCTTTCCGAAAAGGTGATGAACGAATGGGCTCTTATAGAAAATATTCAGCGTGTGGATTTGAATGCTATTGAAATTGCAGAATCCTATCAACAACTCATTGATAATCACGGCTACACCCATGAGGATTTGGCAAAAAATGTTGGTAAATCCCGTTCCTCCATTTCAAACGCACTTAGACTTTTAAAACTGCCAGAACAGGTAAAAAACTGGGTTCGCGAAGGAAAACTCTCTTCCGGTGCTGCCCGCACACTATGTGGCGATGGGGTAAAAGACCCAGAGGCCATTGCCAAAATCATCATTGAAAAAGGATTGAGCGTTCGTGATGCGGAAGCCCTGCTTCGTGGCGATGTTACACAAGAAACTAAACCTGAAGATTCCGAAGAAAAACCGGAAGCCGAACAGAAATCTCAAAAAGAAAAGCCAGAACTCAGCGCCGACATGAAACGTTTTGAATCGGCCATGGAAACTTACTTTGGAACAAAGGTATCTTTAAATCCAAGTGGGTCTGACCAGTCAAAAGGAACCATTGTCATCAACTATTACTCAATGGATGATTTAACCCGCATTCAGGAACTAATGGAAAGATAGTGTCTAAGAAATATTACACAATACAGATTATTCCGGAAAACTCCCAAAAGACGAAGCAGTTCCGGATTTCCACAAAATGGTTTTTCCTTGGAAAAATTGCGTCATGCCTGTTTATAATTTTTCTTGTTGTATTCATTATACACATAGGAAAAATTAACACCTCCCTTATTCGATTTGAAAAAATGAAGGTGACAAATGCCCAGTTGGTAAAAAAGCAGGCCAATTATGAAGAACTTTTTTCAAGACTGGATTCATTATGGGTTCTGGAACATAAAATCCAGAACATTTTTGAAACCTACCTTGAAAACGATTCCAACAAAATCAACACCATCATTGACAGAAACCGCTTTGCCCACACTCCCTCCGAAAAAATCAATGTGGATTTTGAAGGTGTTCATGGCTGGCAGTCTGCTGAAGAAAAAGCAAGGTTGGAGCACACCCCCGACATTATACCTACAATCGGCATTATCAGCAAAAAGTTCTCTAGAGAAAATGAACATTTGGGCACTGATATTGCTGCTTCCATGGGAAACCCTGTTTTTGCCACTGCAAGCGGTGTAGTTGAATCCGCAGCCAATGACAAGGAATTAGGAAATACTATAATTATAGACCATAAGAACGGCTACAAAACTAGCTATTCTCATTTAAAAGAACTTAAAACAAAAAAAGGAAGAAATGTTAAGAAGGGCGATGTGATAGGTACCGTTGGAAGCACAGGCAAGTCTTCTTCCGGACCCCATCTTCACTATACCATAATGAAGTTGGACTATTACCAGAATCCGGAAACTTTCTTCAACTATTAACCCAAAGCCAAAAAAGGAAAAAAATATGGCAAAGAACGGCGAACAAGAGATCACCCAGATTAGCAGCACCACCACATTCAAAGGTGACATTTCCGGCAACAGCGATGTGCGCGTGGCTGGCAAGGTGAACGGCAGCATCAATATAGAAGGCGAACTCATTATTGAAAAGGCTGGTTTTGTAGAAGGCGAAATCAAGACTGTATCTGCTGTTATTGCAGGTTCTGTAAAAGGCAATATCGACTGTGCCGAAAAACTGGTTCTCGAAAGCTCCTCCCAGTTTGTAGGCAACATCAAAACAAAGCAACTCATTATTCAGGAAGGTGCCACATTCCAGGGAAACTGCCAGATGGGTACAGGTGCTTCTGCCGCTAAACCAGCTGCTCCAGTTCAACCAACAAAGGAAGTTAAGCTCTAATCACAGGCTTATTAATATAAATAGTCTTTTATATATATGTAGTAATTAGTAATAGTCTCGTTGATAGTGAATAGAATTTGGTAATTGTAAATGTATATAGCTGACAATCAATAAGATGCAAATCTTAACAGAAAAGCTGGAAATGTTGAAAGTTTGAAATCTATTCACTACTTTGAACGTTGATAAATGTTGAAGCCGAATTTTAAACATTAAACAACAAAATACCCACCGAGATGTATTGAAAACTTAGCTGTGGTTTGACTATAATCACAAGTAGGAAATAAATACAAACACCTGTTACTCTTTTATGTATACAAAGACTATATTTCTTTTGTAACTCTATGTCAATAAAAGAATTAAAAATAGGTCAGATAAGCGATATCCATGTTGGAGAAGACGACGATCTTGTTCAGGGTATCGATGTGAGAGCCAACTTTATGGCGGCCCTCACGTCTCCGACTATGGAGGGAATTGACCTGTTGATTCTTTCTGGTGACCTAGCCAACGAAGATGCAGAACCAGGGGCATACGACTACATTCTTGAAGAGCTCAAGAAACTGACTATTCCTTATTGCGTTATTCCAGGAAACCACGACCGAATTGAAGTGATGAAAAAACATTTTGATTTAAGAGACAAGGTTCACAATGGAAAATGCTATTACAGGTACGACATCGGGGGCAGGTCCATCTTTTTAATCGACAGTGCCAATGGTACTGTGTCTGCCGAACAGCTTGATTGGTTAAAAAAGGAATGTGACAAAATTGATGATGAAGTCATACTGTTCCTTCATCATCCGCCTTGCCTTTGCAACCACCAGTTTATGGATTCAAAGTATTCCTTAAAAAACATTGATGAAGTACAGAAGGCTTTGGCAGAAATTCCGAACCTCACCCATATTTTTACAGGACACTACCACTGCGAGTTCGAGATTTCTATTGGCCGCCAAAAGGTTCATGTAACACCATCTACCCAAATGCAGATTGAACCATCTGCTCCTGTTTTCAAATTAAAAAGTACGAATCCTGGATGGAGAATTATTGAGTGGGGCAAAAAAGAACTTAAAACTTCTGTTTATTTTAAGTAATCCCTTGTTTTTTTGCCATTTTCTAACTAAATTTGGGTACAAATTGGCGGCTTAGCTCAGCTGGTTAGAGCGACGGAATCATAATCCGCAGGTCTGGGGTTCAAATCCCTAAGCCGCTATTACATTTCAGAGAAGAGGCTATTATGTCAAAACGAATTCTTTTTGTATCGGTATTGGCGTTGGCCTCTCTTTTTGTTTCCTGTGAAACTGAAGAAGAAACAAAGATTGATGCTCCTGTGGAACAAGCTTTGTCCCCAAAGCAGGTTCCCATAGTGAAGGTGGATGCCTTTGAGCCGCCAGCAGACAAGGCCATTACGGTAGAAAAGGCAAAGCTCTATGCAAAGGCTAGTGCAGCATTGGTAGAACTGGGCGTAACCTGGTCTGAAAAAATTGAGAAGTCCAAGGATAATGAAAAAGTGCAGATTGTCAATGCCTACAATGTGGCTCGTGATCAGCTTTGCGCCCGCCTTGGATTGGCTGGCTTGGCCGAGTATAACTGGATTAACGACGTTGCTCTTCCTGAACCAAAGAACATTCCAGCATTTGAAGCAGCTGGGGTTCGCAAGCCACGATAAAAAATTATAGAGTCTCACAAAAATTGAACGGCATCTCTTTTGAGATGTCTTTTTTTATTTGACAAATTTTGTCATTATAAATAGGTATATTATATTACGAGAAAAAAGAGGTTATTATGAAGTTCATACACACCGCCGATTGGCATATTGGAAAAAAAGTTTGTGAATACAGTATGTTGGAAGACCAGAAATATATTCTGGATCAGATTATAGAAATTGTAAAAGAAGAAAAGCCAGATGGGGTTATTATTGCTGGGGATGTGTACGACAAGTCTGTTCCCTCTGCTGAAGCGGTTAGCATGTTGGATGAATATCTGTTTAGGCTTTCAAAACTCGGTACCAAGGTTTTTGTGCTTAGTGGAAACCATGATTCTCCTCAGCGCATAGCTTTTGGCGGTCGCCTTATGGAAGACCAGGGCTGTTTTATGTCGCCTGTGTACAGTGGCGATTTTACTCCTGTAACTTTGAGGGATGAATTTGGGGAGGTGGATGTTTGGATGCTTCCCTTTGTGCGCCCTGCCGATGTGCGTCGTTTTTTAAGTGAAGAAGAAGCTTGCCAGGTTGAAGACTATACCAGCGCTGTGGCAAAGAGCATTTCAAAGATGAAATTTACTGAAGGGCGGCGCAATGTGCTGGTGGCCCATCAATTTGTTACTGGAGCGGAGTGCTCCGATTCTGAAGAAAATGTAGGTGGCCTAGACAATGTGGATGCCAAGGTTTTTGAAACTTTTGACTATGTGGCGTTAGGTCATATTCACAAACCACAAGGTTTTGGTGTAAAAGTTCGGTATTCAGGAACTCCTCTCAAGTATTCCCTTTCTGAAGCCAACCACAAAAAATCGGTAACGGTGGTGGAATTAAAAGATTGTTCTACCGACATTCGCACCATAGAATTAAAGCCTCTCCGGGATATGCGAAAAATTCGTGGCACCTTTGATGAGCTTGTGTCTATGGAGTTTTGCCAAAAGCAGTTGAATGAGGGTAAAAGCCTGGAAGACTTTGTGTATGCGGAACTAACCGATGAAGACGATATTCCAGAAGCCATTATAAAGCTGCGGGGGGTGTACAAGAATATAATGACACTGGATTACGATAATAGCCGCACCAGAAATCAGAACACAGAATTTATAGCCATTAATGTGGAAAAAAAATCTCCCATGTCTCTATTTGCAGATTTTTATGAGAGAGAAAATGGCAGGCCTCTTGAAGGGGAGCCTTTGGAATTTATGGAAAACTTGATTCGTGAAATTTGGGAGGGTTAATAATGAGACCTTTAAAACTGACAATGTCTGCATTTGGACCATACGCCGACCGCACCGTAATTGACCTTTCTAAGTTGGGTTCAACAGGCCTCTACTTAATTAGTGGGGACACTGGTGCAGGAAAGACCACTATTTTTGATGGCATTACCTACGCCCTTTATGGTGTCGCCAGCGGTACCGTTCGCAACGATACAAAGAGTTTTAGAAGCGACTATGCCAAGCCCGAAACTCCAACTGAAGTGGAGCTGGAATTTGAATATGCAGGAAAAAAATATTGGGTAAGGCGCAATCCAGAATACATGCGCCCCGCAAAGCGGGGCAGCGGAATGACTAAGGAGTTGGCTGGTGCCGAATTGCATTTGCCCGATGGAACTGTTGTTAGCAAAGACACATCTGTTACTAAAAAGGTGGAGGAGATTATTCACCTAGATGTGGAACAGTTCCGAAAAATTGCCATGATTGCCCAGGGTGATTTTCAGAAGCTGCTTTTAGCCGCCACAGAGGAACGAAAAAATATTTTCCGCAATATTTTTAAGACCGGCAGATTTGACAGTTTGCAGCAACAGTTGCGAAAGTTATCGAATGAATGCGGAGACGAGTACAATAGGCTTACTCTTGGTGCCAACCAACTAGTTGAAGGCATATATTGCAGTGAAACAAGTGAAGTTTTTTCGGAGGTCGAAAATTTTAAGGAACAGGCTGGCAATAAGTGTATTTCTGATTGGAATAGAATTTGCGAACTTTTACAACTTCTTATTGCAAAAGACAAAAGTGAAATGGAGGAAGTAAAAAAGCATATTGAAAAACTCAATGAACAAATTTCCAAGATAGATGTTGAAATTGAGAGAGCCCAATCTATTGAAGTAGTTAAAAGTGAATTGCATGATGCCAAAGAACTTTATAGTAAACTTCAAGAGGAAAAGAAAACTTTAGAACAAGTTAAGATGGCTGCACAGGCATCATTTGATTCTCAGTATGCATCTTGCAATGCCCAAGCAACAACGCTAAAAAATGACCTTGAAAAATATGGTGAGCTGGAGTCAATTCATGGAGAAATTTCAAATGCCCAAGCACAAGCCAATTCAAAATCGGAAAGTTTGAGCACCAATAATAACAGCCTTGCCCAGTTAAAAGAGCAGATTGCAAAGGCTGCCGAAGAGCAAAAACTTTTGCAGGATGCTGGAAAGAATTTGGTAAAATTGGAAGCCCATAAAAAAGAGGCTGAAAATCGTCGTGAACAATTGATGGAAATGGGAAAGCACATAAAGTCTTTGACTGATTCGGAAAATGAACTGAAAACAGCCCAAGAAAGATATTTGCATTCACAGAAAATTTCCAGCGAAAAAACAGAAATTTATCGAAAAAAAAACAAGGCATTTTTAGATGAACAGGCTGGCATTATTGCTGAAACTTTGGAAGAGGGAATGCCCTGCCCTGTATGTGGTTCCACCAGTCATCCCCAAAAGGCTTGCAAGTCTATTGAAGCTCCTACACAGGCTGAATTGAACAATTTAAAGGAGGAGGCAGACGCTGCAGAAAAGGCGACTCAAGAAAATAGCGTTCAGTGTGCCAAGGCGAATGGTACATACGAGAATCTTTTAAGTGTGGTGAGCCATAATCTTGACGAACTTGTAGGAACCCACAATGTGGAAGAGGCCAAGGCAAAAATTCGTGAAGAGTTTGATTTGTTAAAGAACCAAATTGAAGAACTGAAAAATCAGATTAGCGAAGAAAATGCCAAGGAAAATAAAAAGCAAAAGCTGGACAGAGAAGTTCCAGAAATGCAAGAAAGGGAGCAGAAACTCATTGAAATAGTCACGGGTTTAACTGGTGAAGTGGGTTCCTTGAATTCCATAATCGCAGAAAAAAAAGCGGCGGCAAATAAGCTTTTGGAATCTTTGAAATTCAAAAGCAAGCAAGAGGCAGAACTGGAAATTCAGAAGCTGCAAAAATTAGCTAGTGAACTGGAATCTAGTTTAAAGAACGCCGAAGAAAAAATTGGAAATTGCGATAGGGAAATAGCGGTTAAGAAAAACATTATTGATACAGACATCGAAAAATTGAAAGATGTTCCCGAAGTTAACTTAGAAAGCCTAAATGCAAAACACATCGAAATGGAAAAACTCCGTGAATCTCTCATGGAAAAACAATCGGACATGGGAGCACGCATAAAGCCCAATGAAGATGCCTTAAAGAATCTTCAGAAAAAGAAAACGGAATTGGAAAAAACTGGCAAAAAGTATCAGTGGCTCAGGAACCTTGCAAATACAGCAAATGGGGGCTTAAATGGCCAGGAAAAGTTGACGCTGGAAACTTATGTGCAAGCCTTCTA
Organism: Fibrobacteraceae bacterium; assembly: GCA_021443045.1. Taxonomy (GTDB): domain Bacteria; phylum Fibrobacterota; class Fibrobacteria; order Fibrobacterales; family Fibrobacteraceae; genus Fibrobacter. The sequence continues at coordinate 37,595 of JABUUT010000018.1, read as the reverse complement.
CTTTGAGCGAATGGTTCATTATGCCAACCAGCGCCTGCGCATTCTAACAAATAACCAATACGACTTGGTTCGTCGTGTCGATGCTTCCAACAACAAAAGCAAAAGTGGCCTAGATTTGGACGTTATTGACCACTATACAGGCAAACAGCGGGATGTGCGTACTCTTAGTGGTGGCGAAAGTTTTAAGGCTTCTCTGGCTCTGGCTTTGGGATTAGCAGATGAAGTTCAGATGTCGGCGGGAGGCGTTCAGCTAGATACCATGTTTGTGGATGAAGGCTTTGGATCCCTAGATGATGACAGCCTAAAAACGGCCATTAATGTGCTGAGGAATCAGGTGGGTGACAATCGACTGGTGGGCATTATTAGCCACGTTTCCGAATTGGAGCAAAAGATTGAAAAGCACATTAAAGTTCGCAAAGATGAACGTGGTGCAAGCCATGCCACGGTGGAGATTTTTTAAGACTCTGTAGTAATACGATTGTACACTTCAATTTGTCTTTTAATGATTCCATTCCAGGTGAAAAATTCTTCAATGCGTTTTTGGGCACCCTGAAGAAGTTGTATGGTAAGAGAGGGGTTAGCTTTTAGTTTTTGGAATGCTTCTGCCAAGGCTTGTGGGTTCTTTTCGGGAACTAGCAGCCCACTGACGTTATCAACTACAACGTCGGGTATTCCCCCTACATTGCTTGCCACAATGGGTAAGCCCAGTTCCATGGCTTCTATAAGCACTACGCCTAGTCCCTCGGTGTCGCCCTTGCTATCTACAATGGCTGGAAGCGTAAACACGTTGGCGGTGCGGTATTCGTTTTCTAAATCCTGGCTGGAAAGTTTGCCTGTGAACACCACTGTTTGTGGGGCTACATTGGCGGCATATTTCTTTAATTTATCTGTAATGTCGCCGATGCCAACGATTCGAACTTGAAACTGGGAAGGGTCTAGTTGTGCGGCGGCGTCGATAAGGTACTGAATGCCTTTGCGTTCAATGTGACGGCCCACAAAAAGAATTTTAAATTTATCTGTAACAGGGTGGGGTGCAAAGTTTTTTGTGGGGCTTGTGGAGTTTCCCAAAGTAGTTCCTAAAGTAGTGCCATAGGGGCTCCATTCTACAGTTACATTGCGAATATCCTTGATTTTGCTGGCGGTAAAGCTGCTGTTGGCAAGAACTGCCTTTGCTTGCCCAATGGCAAAATGGAGTAGTGGCCGCACCCATTTTTTTTTGCGGATAAGTAAAAGTTCAGCCCCATGAAAATTGAGCACCAGCGGTATTTTAAACAGTTTGCAGGCTCCCAGTGCGATAAAAGCGTGGGGGAATGGCCAGTGGGCGTGAATAACGCTTGGCCTATATTTTTTGCAGAGTTTTATGCACTGAAAAAAACCATTGATAATGTACGGAATAGCCAGGAGCTGCAGCCAAGGTTTGCTTGCCATTTTGCTGGGAGCCCCTTCTTCGTGGGTGAGTATTTCAAGGCTAGGGGTTGCGTACCTAAAGCGATTGACTTTTACTCCATCTATCTCGTGGCTCTTAAGACCTTTGTACGAAGGGGCTAGAACCTGTACGTCTAGACCGGCCTCTTTTAAGTGGGCCACAGAGGAGCGCAGCCAGGGTACTTCCGCATCATCTTCAAACCGAGGGTAAACAGAACCGATAACTAGAACTTTCATTGATTGAGATCTTTGATGCAGGCGGGGTAGACTATGGGTTTTACAATGGTCTGCAAAATGGGATTGATGGTGCTGAAATTGTAGTCTTTGGCGGTTTGCTCAATGCGTCCGCAAATCCGCTTCCATCCTTCCAGTTTGGAATCTAGCAATAGCATTCCTATTCCAGACTCGTTTTCTAAAAAACCGATAATGTCGCTTCCCCGGTTATTCTTGGCTAAGGCACTCATGAAAATTTCCCAGAACTGATGGTTGCTCTCGTCAGTTTCTAGGGCCTTGCGGATGGAATCGAAGTCAAATTCCAAATAAACAAAGGAGCTCTGGTCTTCGTCACTACGGATAATTTCCTCCTGGCAGCGACGTTCAAAGATTTCCTCGGTGTAGATGGAAATCCCATAATGGTGTTTTCTAATCAAATTAAAGAGCTCTTTCTTCATCACGCCCATGAATTTAGTCTATTTTATGGGTATGCAACGACTGCTCAAACTAAAAAAAGTATTAAAGAACAGTGTTTTGGCTTCTTCGGTAGAAGGAATCAAGACATTGAAGGCTTCCAGTAGTAAATATCGCGCCTTGAGTGACGACGAGATTCTGGTTTTGGAAAAAAATGGGAACCGCTCCGACGACTGGTCCAAGGTGCTTGTGGAAGGAGAATTTGACCCTTCCCGAATTAACAGAAGTGTGTTTATGGGGCATGTTTTTTTGCCCAAGTTTTATGGCACCCTGCTTTTGCCTGGTGACGTTTCTTTTCCAACAGGTATTTACGATAGCCTGGTTCACGACTGTATTGTTGAAAATGCCCTTGTATACAAGGTGGCCATGTTGTCTCATGTAATGGTTCGCATGGGGGCTGTGGTCCACAATGTGGGCTCCCTTGTGTCCAGCGGAAAAATTGGATACATGGTTGGTACAAAGATTACGGTGGGCAACGAAATGGGCGGTCGTTCTGTTTCCGTTTTTCCAGACATAACAACGGATTTGGTAGACTGCCAGTTGTTTCACAAGGCCGAAGACGAAGTGGAGCAGAACTTTAATGAACAGTTGAACGACTTTAAGAACGAGTTGGAGCTGTCATACGGCGTGGTGGACAAGGGTGCCGTGGTTTGCAATACCAACATTGTGCGAAACAGTTGGATTGGAGCTCATGCCCGCATTGAAGGTGCTTCTAAAATTCGCAATACCATTGTTATGAGTTCCCTGGAAGAATCTACCCACATTTACGATTCCGTTATTTTGGAAAACGCCAACGTGCAGTGTGGGGTTAAGGTTCATACGGCGGCGGAGGTTCGGGATACTGTGTTGATGGCCCGCACCAAGGTGGGAAGTAAGGCTATAGTAAAGTCTTCTATTATTGCACCTTGCTGCCACATTGAAGAAGCGGAGGTGAACAGCTCCTATGTGGGGCCCATGACTCAGATGCACCATCATTCCTTGTTGATTGCAGCTCTGTGGCCCGATGGCTGTGGCAACTTGGGGTATGGTGCCAATGTGGGAAGCAACCACACGGGGCGCATGCCCGACCAGGAGGTTATGCCTGGCCAGGGAACGTTCTTTGGCCTTGGTGTGAACATTAAGTTCCCTGCCAACTTTAAAGAAGCTCCCTTTAGTTTGATAGCCAGTGGTGTAACTACTCTTCCTCAGCGTATTAAATTCCCCTTTTCTTTAATTAGACCTGGGGATTCCCATTTGGCTGGCATTCCTGCAAGGCTAAATGAAATTGTTCCTGGCTGGAACTACTTTAGAAATGCCTATGCTTTAGATAGAAACGCCTACAAATATTCTGTGCGTGGCAAGGGCGTGGTTCCTATTGGTTATGGTGACATTTACAGTGTGGATACCGTAAAGTGCGTGTACGATGCATACAACAGGCTTCAGGTACAAACAGTGCAAGATTTTTACACCAAGGAACATATTGATGGCCTGGGCCAAAACTTTATGCGGGAAAGGGTTCGCCAAGAAGCCTTGCGTGGTTATGGCGAATATTTGGAACGATATATTTTAGAACAAATTATCTTGCTGGTGGAAGAAGACAAGAGCCTGGTTTATCAAAACCCAAAGGAAACGAGAAGATTGCTTTCTGGAGACTTGAATAAAGATGTGGCCCGACTGGTACAGCTCCCGGAAACTTTGGAAGATTTGGTAAAACGGATGCGTCAACTGAATAGAGATTGGTACGAGTTGGTGATACATGGCCTAGACAAAGATATTAGGCGGGGTTCTGAAATATTTGACGACTATGCCGATGCCCACCCTGTAGACAAGGGATTTATGGAATGGGAAAAGGCAAGATTTGAAGAAAATGTGCGCCGCCTAAATGGCATTGGTAAACTGTCGTGATTTTATACGGATTACTTTGTATAGAAATTTTGGCACGAGGAATTCTTGAAATTCGCGAGTGTCGGGCTTTTCAAATGAAGGGGGGCATCTTTGTGATTTTGCGGTTGATTCCCCTGATCAACGATATTGTACCTTTGCCAGAAAAGCGAGGTGCCGTTTTGGATGGTGGCAGTGGTGAAAAAGAGGCTGCTTTTGTTCGGGAGCACGAAAAGGGTCATGCCGCAGCCCATCATTCCGTGCTCCGCAATTTGGTGAAAGTGATTTTTCTTTTGTTGGGGGTTTGGTTTTTGGCGGCCATGTTGTACCGTTTTGGGCACCCTATTTGGATAGCCGTACTGTATTTGCATTTGGTGGCCATTCCCTTTCGTATTTTTTTTCACTTTTATTGTTGGAATCAGGAATACGAAGCCGATAGGTATGCTTTAAAGCAGTTGGGTAAGCATAAGGCTAAAGAGGCCATGTTAAAACTTGCGGAAAACGAAATTCCTTACACAAAGTTGTTTGCCTTGGTGTATCGGGAGCATCCAACGGCCCCACTTCGATACAAAAATCTGTTTAAAAAGTAGAGGTTGGTAATTGGTTGTCAGAGGTGAGGTCGCGACGGTGTCGCTTTGAGGCGTGAGGCCGTTCGCTAC
>JABUUT010000018.1:0-32461 GCA_021443045.1 Fibrobacteraceae bacterium | reverse complement strand
CCCTGCGAAATAACAAACTGGATAGTTTCTTGTTGAGCAGGGCAGTGCCGTGGTGCGACTCTGTGGTTAAATGCGGTAAACGGTGGTTGGTTATCAGAGGTGAGGTCGCGACGGTGTCGCTTTGAGGCCCAGAGTCAGCGCGAAGCGCCATGACAATTCATTAATCATTAAATTGACATTCCCTGGATCCTTCACGGCGTATGCCCTTCGGTATGACGCTCTCAAGGTTCATAATGTGGATTCTTGTACATGCTCTCTTTGCATCTTTGCTTTTTTTATCTCATATCCTCCAATTCAAGACAAAAAAAAGGGCATTTTCTTGCAGAAAATGCCCTTTGAAGCGGAGGAAGAGGGACTCGAACCCCCAAACCTTACGGCGGCGGTTTTCAAGACCGCTGACTTACCATTAGCCTATTCCTCCGAAAAGCTGCTAAAGAATAAAAAAGAATATGATATTCGTCAAGTAGTCTTTTAAATATGGTGATTATTAAGTAATTTTTACTTATATTATGCAAGAAATGGAAGAATTGAACACCAAAGACTATCGACGCGTGTTAAACCTGCTTTTTGGGTTTATGAAAGACGCTGCCGGTGAGCACCAGATGAATAATCTCTTGGTGCTTATGGCTAATTTAGGTCGAGACATGGTTTTAGCCGACAGGTGTTCTCTTTGGCTCTTTGATGAAGATTCCCAGGAATTGTGGACAAAGGTGGCTCATGGGGTTAATGAGCTGCGTATTCCCATGGACAAGGGCTTTGTGGGGTACACGCTAAATTCGGGAAAACCACTACTTATTGAAAACGCCTACCAAGATAATCGGTTTGACCCTAGCAGCGACGAAAAAACTGGATACCATACTGCCTCCGTTTTAACAGTGCCCATGTTCGATTCTAAAGGCAAGGTGATGGGGGTCTTTCAGGCCATCAACAAGCAGGGGGATTCTCCCGTTTTTTCCCAGTCCGACTTGGATTGTCTAAATCTTACTGCAGTATACTCGGCCAATACCATTGAATCTGCAAAGCTGACCCACGAATTGGAGGAAACCCAGAGGGAAATTATCCACATTCTGGGTGATGTTTCGGAATACCGCAGCCAAGAAACAGGTGACCACATTCAGCGTGTTGCTGAAATATCGGGAAAGATTGCCATGTACCTTGGACTGCCACCGGAGGAAGTCAATCAGATTCGCCTGGCAGCTCCAATGCATGATTTGGGCAAGGTCTGTATTCCTGATGCGGTTCTCAACAAGCCAGGCCGTTTAACAGACGAAGAGTTTATCATTATGCGGTCTCATGCAGAATTGGGCGAAAGCATGCTTCGTTCTTCCAATCGCAAACTTCTGCGCTTTGCGGCCGTTGTTGCAGGAAGCCATCATGAGCGTTATGATGGAAAGGGATACCCTCGTGGGTTAAAGGGAGATGAAATACCTCTGGCTGGCCGTATATGCGCTGTAGCAGACGTGATGGATGCCTTGGCTAGCCCTAGATGCTACAAGGAACCTTGGTCTGAAGAAAAGGTGAAGGCGGAGTTTATCAAGCAGAGGAATTGCCAATTTGAGGGCCGTATCGTGGATGTGCTTATTGAACACTGGGACGATATTTACAAGTGCTACAGAGAAATGATGGAAAATCAGGACGATAGCTGGATTGCCCGCGAAGCTTCTATTCGGGCCTAGTTTTTATTTAGATTGCAAATTTTTTTACAAAAGAAAAAACCTCAGGATTTCCTGAGGTTTTTTCGTGGTTCCGATTGGAATTGAACCAACGACACGCGGATTTTCAGTCCACTGCTCTACCAACTGAGCTACAGAACCATTTTGTAAGTCCAAAGATAGCAAAACTTTGTGATTTGTCAAGGTGTAAATAGAATATTACTCATCTTTCTTCGTTTTTTTTTATAAAAACTAGTAAATTTAGTGCTATAAGGGTCGGAATTGTGTGTGCAGCTGTTGCTGTTGGTGTTCTTTCTCTATAGGTGGTTTATTGTGCGCCATACAAATTTTTTTGGTAGATTTCTAGGCTTCTGTCTAGTTTCCTTTGTTCTCTTGGCTTGTACCGAAGAAGCGCTAAATGTTTCTAATGGTGGCTTGCCTCCTCCAAAGATTGATACCACCTATGTGGTTGACTCTTTGACTGGCGACACCATTATGAAAATCGATACGGCCAACTCGGTAATCGATACTATTCGGCTTGTTGATTCCAATGGCGACACCATCGTGTTAACGGATACTGTTTATATTCCAACGGACACCACAATTCATTGGGTTGGCAAGTCTTCTCTTTTAATTACTGAAGTGACTACCACCAATTTGGACTGGCTGGATGAAGATGGCAATGATCCAGGCTGGGTGGAAATTTATAATGCTGGTGATCAGCCTGCCAGCCTCAAGGGCTATTCCCTTGTGGAGAACACTAGCCGTGCCAGAAAATGGGTTTTTGGTGATGTGGTTATTCCGGCAAAGTCCTTTAAGAATATTTTCTGCGACAACAAGGATTTGAACGTTGCTTTGGAAGGTTCCGATAAGGGGCAAAATCATTACCGTCCCCACACTAACTGGAAATTGGAACGTAATGGGGGCTCCATTTACCTTATTGACTCGTACTATGGCATTCGGGATTCTGTTAAGTATCCATTCTTGGAACCAGGTGTTAGCTGGGGCCGCGTTGATGGTGGCGGATGGATGTACTTTGGGAAGCCAACACCAGAGAAACCAAATAATGAAGCCACTTCTTACAAAGGAATGGGCCCCACCCTGGACATGAAGAACACCTCCGGCGGTTTTTACAACGGCCCTGTAACTGTAAATCCTCCAGAAGTTGCTGCTGGCATTAAGGTTCGCTGCACTGAAGATGGTTCCATTCCCAATGAAAATTCCCCTGAGTTTAACTCGCCAAAGACTTTTGAAAGCAATACCACCTTGCGCTGTGCCGCCTTTAAGGATGGATACCTTACCAAGGCTGTTACAACCAATACTTACTTCATTGAAGAAAATGTACATATGCCCGTTGTGGCTGTAAGTGTGGATCCATCTTTCTTTGAAAAGTATTATAAAAAGACTAATGGTGGCGAACCCGATATGGACCACGACCAGATGTATGCTCCTAACGAATCCTATCCCAACGATTCTGGCGAGCTTCCGGTTCATGTGGAGTACTTTGAAAAAGGTAGTTCTTCGGGCAAGTCTACATGGGAAATTGATGCTGGAATTTCTTTGATGGGTGGCTGGAGCCGCATGGAACGCAAAAAATCTGTGGCCATTGTGATGCGTGAGGAATATCAGGATGGCTGGTTAAAGTATCCTTTGTTTGAAACTCGAAAGGGTGTTAATGACAAGTATAAGGGCTTTAACCTTCGCAATAACGGAAACCGCTTTGTGGCAGACTACTTTGCCGATGCTGTGGGGGGGGCCATTCTTGAAGGTTCCGATGTGGATTACCAGCGTAGCCGTCAGGTTGTTGTTTACTACAATGGCAAGTATTACGGCATTCACGATATGCGTGAACGTTACAACAAAAACTTTGTTGAAACGAACTATGGCATTGATGCAAGTACCGTTAACTTTATAAAGCACCTGAACAAGGAAATTACCGCAAGCAACGGTACCATTGATGACTACAAGGCCATGCTGGACTTTATTAATGGCAACGATATGACGGATGCTGCAAACTATGAGCAGGCCAAGGCTCTGATTGATATTGGCAACTTTGCCGACTACATGGCTGCCGAAATTTATATTCACAATGGGGACTGGCCTGACAACAACGTTCGTGCCTGGAAGAGCCCTGGTCGCCCATGGAAGTTTATGATTTATGACCTTGACCATGGTTTTGTGTGGGACTGGACTGTGGCTGGATTTAGCCAGTCTATGAACATGTTCAGCTGGATTAAGAAAGGCGGTAAAAATAGCTGCAACAGTGCTATTTGCTTCCCGATGCTGTACAATAATCTGATTAAGAATGATGACTTTAAGAGGCTCTTTATTAACCGTTCCTCTGTAATGCTGGCCACATACCTTAATGGAAAGAATGTGCGCAAAAAGGCTGAATTCCTTGCATCCATGCTGGACCAGGCTGATGTGGACTGTGATATGGATGTGGAAGCCTACAAGCAGAGGAGAAGCGAATATGCCCACGGCTTTGACCCTTATGGTGAAAAGTTGGCTCCTTGGGCCGAAGAACGGGATGGTGTTGTTAAGAGCGAATACATTAGCGAATTTGGCCTAAGCGATCAGATTACCGTTGGATTCAAGTCTGACAATGGCGTTGTTTTAATGGAAGGGATGAATTTGCCGGGAAGCACCGCCACCTCTACCAGCTACAGCGGAAAGTTCTTTAGCGGCATTCCTATGGAAATAAGCGCTATTCCTGCTGCAGGAGCTGTGTTTGCAGGCTGGAGCGACGGTGTGGCCGATAATCCTCGTTTGGTGACTCCCTCAGATGGGGTAACATATACGGCTGTGTTTAAGTAGTGGCTAGCTAATGGTTGCCTATGTAAAGCGCAGGGATTTCCCTGTGCTTTTTCTTTTAGAGGTGCCCTTTATTCTATCTTTGTTTGCATGATGAGCCCTGTACGAAAAATGTTCGATGGCATAGCCAGCCGCTATGATTTTCTAAATCATTTTTTAAGCTGCTTTCAGGATGTTCTGTGGCGTAGAAGTTGCTGTAAAAGGCTGTCAAAACTCTTGAAGGAAAACTCTGAAATTCGTTTGCTTGATTTGTGCGGTGGCACTGGGGATTTTGCCCATACCTTTCGCAAGTATGTAAAAAATACAGGGATGGCTGTTATAGGCGATTTTTCTTACGGTATGCTGGTTCAGGTGATGCCCAAGAAAATTGAGGCGTTTCCGGTGCAGTTGGATGCTATGAAAATGCCTTTTGCAGACGGCCAGTTTAATGTGATCTTGAATGGTTTTGGTATGCGGAATTTGCCGGATGCCCGTCGTGGTTTGGAGGAGTCCTTTAGGGTTTTGGAAAAGGGCGGCTATTTGTGCGTTTTGGAATTTTTTTCGCCACGAGGAATTTTTAACAAGTTTTTTTATAAGGTTCTGGCACCTCTTTTTATTCCGGTGTCGGGAGCGTTTTTTAGTGGCAAGCGAAGTGCCTACGAATATTTGGTGAATTCAATTATCTGTTTTTTGCCAGTAACCGATTTTGTGGCCATGGCAGTGGAAACGGGTTTTGAAGTGGTGCAAGTAAAGTCCTTTGATTTGGGAATTTCCTTTGGGGTGATTCTTAGAAAGAAGGAGGCTCCGTGAGCCGCTTTATTTTAGGTGTTACTGGTGCTAGCGGCGCCATTTATGCTACACGCACGGCCTTGCATTTAAAACGACTTGGTCATGAAGTGGTTGCGATTGTAACAAGGCCGGGCGGGGAAGTGGTTGCGTTTGAAGGGGAGAATCGTCTGTATGATTATTGCGACGATACTCGGAATGTGGAAGATTTTTTTGCGGATTGTGCCAGCGGAAGTTCTGGCTATGATGGTATGGCGGTAGTTCCTTGCTCCATGGGAACCTTGGGCCGCATTGCTGCTGGAACTTCTGACAATCTTTTGGTTCGCAGTGCCGATGTGTGCCTTAAGGAAAAACGCCCCTTGGTTATTGTACCTAGAGAGATGCCCTACAATTTGATACATCTAGAAAATATGGTGAGGCTGAATCGGGCGGGTGCTATTGTGGTTCCGGCTTCTCCTCAGTTTTACACCCATCCCAAAACCGTTGAAGACTTAGTGGATACTGTGGTGGCCAAGGTACTGAAACATTTGGGGGTGGATGCAGACTTGGGAAAAAAATGGGGGAGTGTATAATGCTAAAGAATGTTCTGGAATTTGGGCACATGGTGCGGTTGAGCCATTCCCTGTTTGCCATGCCTTTTGCCATTGGCAGCATGTGGGTGGCGGCTAATGGTTTTAGAGGCATGAGCTGGCCAGAAACTTTGCGAATGATTTTGCTCATTGTGCTATGCATGGTTACGGCACGCAACAGTGCCATGACGTTTAACCGCATTGCTGACGCCGAGATTGATGCCCTGAATCCTCGAACGGCCAAGCGCCACCTGCCGGCGGGGCGTTTGACCAAAAAATCGGTGGTGGCCTTTTTGGCGGTTAATGGCGTGCTGTTTGTTTTGTTTGCAGCATTGCTTCAGCCGTTGGCCGGTTTTTTGGCTTTGCCTGTATGGTTGCTTTTGTTGTCGTATTCCTACTGGAAACGTTTTAGCTGGCTCTGCCATTGGTTTTTGGGATTTGCCATTGGCATGAGCCCATTGGGGGCCTGGATTGCAGTGCGGGGTGAATTTGCGGTTTTCCCCATTTTTCTTTTGGCTATTCTTATGCTTTGGATGGGGGGCTTTGATATTATTTATGCCACGCAGGATGAGGAAATAGATAGGAAAATGGGGCTTTGCTCTGTGCCGGCCCGCTTTGGCCGTAAGGTAGCCTTGAAAATTGCTTTTTGGAGCCATGTGGCCATGCTTATTTTATGTGTGATTTTTGGCTTGGTATGGAACATGGGTTTGGTTTGGTGGTCTGTAACAGGCCTAATGACGGCGGCCATTGTTTATATTCATTTGTTCCGAAAATCGGATGACTTGGATGCCATGAACCGGGATTTCTTTTTAGCTAATGTGGCTATTAGTGCCTTGGTTATGGTGGGGCTTATTGTGTGGATTTGCATGGGAGGAAACGTAGATGCCCTCGTTTAAAAAGTTTAGCAATGAAGAAAAGGTAAAGATGTTTCAGCAGATGGGCTCTGTGGGGGCTGTTCTTGCCTTGGTTATGATTGTTCTTATAGAAAGTGGTGTGGCCCAGGAGTATGAGAGCTTGGCTCAAACTATTCTTTCTGCCTTGATTGTGGTGCTGGCCGTGGCTTTAATGGGCAGTGTGTACTTTAAGAGAAAAGAGTAGGGTTTTAGATTTCCAGATCGGCGGAGAAAACGTTAATGGTTTCTCCATCGTCCGTTTTAAAGAGAAGGCTTCCATCGGGTTTCATATCTATAATGTGGCCTGATTTTTTTTGCGATTCTTCGGGATGGAGGAGGGCTTGGTCGGTACAATGGTTGTTGGCAATAATGGTTCCCCTGGCGCCAATGAATTTATCCATTTTTCGCCAGGCTTCTACCCAAGGAGATATTCCAAAGGCCTTAAATTGCCCTATGGCTCGTTCTAGGGAGGCTACCAGCGTTTGAAGCAATTTTTCTCGGTTGATGCGTTTGCCCACAATTTCTTTTAGAGAGGTCACATTACGGCCTAGATGGTTGTAATCGCTGGCGTTGCTGTTTACATTGATACCAACGCCCAGGTTTAAAGCGGGTGTAGGGGAAAAAATGATTTCGGCCAGTATACCACAAAATTTGCTTTTTTCAAAGAGAATGTCGTTGGGCCATTTAACCGAAATTTTTTTGCACGGGCTTTTTTCACCTTGCAGAGAACGGAATACCTCGGCAAAGGTTAATGCTGTAACCTGTGTGATTTGGGCGTAGTTTGCCGGAGCTATATTCTCGAGTGGAACAAGAATGTTAAAGTACAGGTTTTTCCCTGCTGGGGAACTCCAAGTGCGTTGGTGCCGGCCACGCCCTGCAGTTTGGTGGTCTGCTACAATCAGGGCTCCTGGTTGAGCGTCTCCACGGAGGGCCTTTTCTTTCATTAGGGAGTGGGTGCTTTCAACGCTTTCAAAAAATTCCGAAACGGCACCACCAAATCCGGAGGCTTGCCAAGATAAAATTGGATTTTCCGAAGTAAACATGAGTTTTTAGAGAAAGCTATTCGTCGTCTTTTTGCTCGTCCTGCAACATTTTAAGCGCTTCTTCTGGGAAAATGTTAAAGTATTCTCGCTTTCTGTCTTCAAAAAGCTGTAATATTCTCTCTTGTTCAAATTGCTCGCGGTCTATGTTCTGCATAAAAAATTCGTCTCTGGCAAAGTCTCGGGTGGTCATCAACTTTTTGATGTCCTCCGAAAGGTCTACATGGTCCCAGAGAATGTAGTAGGAACCTATGTTTCCGTCACTGAAAATGTCTACATTCATTTTGATATTGTTGGCGGAAGAGTCTACCATTTGCACGGTGGTGGCTCGACGTTCCGGCTTAAATATCTGGGCATCGTTCATGGGAGCGTTAATATCTTGGGCAAAGCATAGGCCAAAGCACATGCCCCAGAGGAGGATCATGATTGCTAAATGGATAGCGCTTATTTTGGGCATATATTTCATAAGATTAAATATACACATTTATTAGGAATAAAATAAGACTATTTTGAATAGCCTGTTATAAGTGGTAAAAATCACAAAATTTGGCGATTTTATGGGGCCAAAGGCATCCAGGGCTTTACTTCGTTTATGGATTGTAGCTGGCCGGCCTTGGCGCGCCTGATTGCAGCGGCTGCAATCATGGCACCGTTATCGGTGCTCAGGCTGCGGTCTGGGATGCAGAATCGGATACCCCTTTTTTTGCAGAAGTCTTGCAGCCTGGCGCGCAACCAGGAGTTGGCGCTCACTCCGCCACCCACCACCAAAGTTTTTAATCCCGTCTTTTTAAGAGCGTTAATTGTCTTGGTTACAAGGCTGTCTACAATGGCATCTTCTAGAGAGGCACATATGTCTCCCAAATTTTGCTGGATATATTGGGGGTCGTGGGTTTCTGTATAACGGAGTACCGCGGTTTTTAATCCACTAAAAGAAAACTCGCAACTATCGTGGGTGTGGAGGGCTCTGGGAAATTCCACAAACTTTCGGTTACCTATGGCACCCAACTTGCTAATGGTGGCTCCTGCCGGATATTTAAGGCCCAGCAATTTTCCACACTTGTCAAAAGCCTCTCCTGCTGCATCATCGCGTGTGCGACCAATGCTGGTGTATTTAAAACCAGGTTCTTCCATGACCAGTTCCGTATGCCCTCCACTGACAGTAAGTGTCAGAAAAGGGGGCTCTATATCTGGATTGCTGAGCCATGCCGCTGCCAGGTGCCCTTCAAGATGGTTAATACCGTAAGAGGGAATATTTAAGTCTTTTGCCAAGCCCTTGGCAAAGCTGGCACCTACCAGCAGAGGCCCCATAAGACCGGGACCCGTTGTGTACGCAATGGCGTTTATGTCTTTTAATTCAATGCATGCTTCTTTTATAGCCGATTCGGCAATGGGGGCTATTTTTTGAAGATGGGCTCGGGCTGCAATTTCTGGAACAACGCCACCATATAAAGCGTGCTCGTCAATTTGGCTATACAATGGGTTCGAAAGAACTTCCAGGGGATCGTCTTGCAACACGGCGCAGGCGGTTTCGTCACAGCTGGATTCAATGCCAAGCCAAATCATTCTTCTTCGTCTCCCTCTTCATCTTCGTCTTCAACGGTAGTTTTTTTAATCACTTCTTTTTTTAGATGAACCTTGTCGGGATGGACCTGAATTGCCATGATGGAACGATCCCTGTTGATACCTGCAGGAAGCTCCAACTTAACAGTTGGGGCTAGACTATCTACATCTTCAATTTCAAAACGGTTGACTTCCATGAACAGCTTGATGTTGCTGTTGGAAATGGAGTCTAGCACATCTTTGCCACCGGTAATGTCAACAGAAACGGTATCGGGTTCCAGTTTGTACCGCATGGCATTTCTATCAAAGAACCCAATTAAGTTAATGGGAATATTCTTAAAGCTTTTGGTGTTTATTTTTTGAACGCTAAAGGAAATGGAGATAGAAGAATCGCTTGGCAAAGCAAAAATGGGGAACTGGGAAAAATTCAAAGGAACGGAATATTTTCCACCTTCGGTAATGGAGTCTATGGAAACCGTGTTGGTGGGAATTTCAATAATGCGGGTAATGGCGTTGCGTGCACCCGAAACCCTTATTTCTTCGGGTTCCAGTTTTGGTTCGTCTGCAAGCAGGTATCCCGAAGCGGTATTTATGGAAATTAAGTTTTTAACAGGAATGCTTCGTTCTATGCGGGTGTCGATATCGAGGTCGATAAACAGACGCTGGTTGTCGGGCTCCACAAAGCGAACGTTAGGAAATCCGGGAGCCGAAAAATTAAGGGCGGAAATGTGTATGCGCTTGTTGCCAAGTTCTGCATTCTGCAAATCGATATAGATATAAACGGAGTTGGAAAGCTGGGAACGGAGTCGGATTAGGTCTATGGAGCGGCCTTCCACGGTAATTGGTAGCGTGTGTGGTGGCTTGGACGCAATAGCCAAGGTTTCGGGTAATTTTCCCAGTACCACAGGAACTTCCAGCGTTAGTTGAAAGTCTTTGAGAGAAATGACATAGAACCAGAGGGCTACGCCAAAGATAAAGGCTGTTATTTTTAATACAATATGTTTCATTGCCAACTCGTAATGTACCTCATAAATTTACTAATATTCAAAACGTGTTCGGTCAATTAGGTTACTTATTATCGGAATCTTTTCGCGGGTGGAAGCAACACCACACGGTTATCTTGCCATCCTTAGTTACCATTTTTCTCTGCTCCCTGCTTCTGGCGACTTCTTTGGTTACTCTAGGCTGCGTGGTACGGCTTCTTTCGGCAGAAAAGTCTCTTTACACCGTAGAAGCTTTTTTAAGGGAATCTGTATCTGAAGATTCGGTGGCTGTGATAAAAAACAGGCTGGAGCATTTTAAACGGCTTACGTCTGTGGAGTATGTGTGTGCCGATTCTGCCCTGGCTGATTTCCGCCGTCATTTTTCGGCCGAAATGCTGGATGTTGTAGAAGGCAACCCGATACCCCCGTTCTTTCGCATGTCTTTGGCCGAAGATTTTCAGAATCCAGGAGATTTGGCGGAGGCTGTAAAAGATTTAAGCAGGGAAAATTTGTTTGAAGAAGTGCAAGCACCTGTGGAGTGGGCCGAAAAAGTGGCGGCGTGGAAATTTAAAATGGTGTTTTGGCCCATATGCCTAAGTATTCTTTTGCTGATTACTTTATCTTTAATTATGAGCAATTCGGTACGTCTGTCTTTACTGTCTCGTAAGCTTTTGGTAGAAAATATGAAATATGCTGGCGGCAGTACCTTTTTTATTCAATTTCCTTTTGTAATGCAGGGCGTGGCACAGGGTGTTTTAGGCAGTGGCCTCTCGGCAATTATTTTGGCAGTGGTGGTAAATTCTTTGGCTGATTCTGTTCCCTTAATTGCTGCTGGTGTAGTTGGCCTTGGCTATATTCTGGTGGCTGTTGTTTTGCTGGTTACATTGTTGTCGGCCTATTTTAGTTATCGTACTGTTCGGGGTTTTCTTTGCGCATTCTAGCCCTTATCCTTTGCCTGTTGGTAGGTGTTGGCTTCGGTGCTCCCAAAAAGACATCGGTGCAGCTGAGTGAACAGAAAACGGCCCTTAAAAAGCTGGAGTCGGATTTGGCAAAAAAACGAAAGGAGCTGGCGTTGCTGGAAACCGAAGAAAAGGGGGTACTCAATACCATTTCCCTTTTAGACCAGAATTTAAACCAGACTCGCACTTACATAAATGAACTTTCAAAAAGTGAAAAAATGACACAGGTGGCGGTGGCCCAATTGTCGGCAGAAATAGACTCGCTGGATTCAAAAATACAGTTGCGAAAAGAATCCATGAAAAAGCGGATTCGTACTTTATATGTAAAAGGACGGAGTAGTGAAGCTCAGGTGTTGTACAATTTGCTTACCCAAAAAGGAAACCCCGAAAGGCAAGTGTATTGGGTTCACCATGTGCTTTACCAAGATAAAGAAATGGTAGAAACACTTTTGGCTTTGCAAAAGGAACGGAATGGCAAGAAGAAAGAGGAGATGAACCACCTGGCGGAGCTTTCTAGCTTGCGCAGTCGAAAGGCTTCCGAAGAAAAAGGCCTGGTTAGCCAGATGAACAGTCAGGAAAAAGTTCTCTCTAACTTGAAGCAAGATAAGGAAATGCAGCGTCGAGCCCTTAAGGAATTTGAGCAGAACCAAAAGACCATGCTTTCCCTGATTAAAAAGCTGGAAGAAAAACGCAAGAAGGAAGAAGCTGAGGCTAAGAAGAAAAAAGCCAAGGAATCTAAAAAGGGTCTTAAGAAAACAGATGACAAAAAAATGGCAACCAAGCCAAAGACCTCGATAGCCTCTTCTGTGAAAGGCCCCAAGTGTATGCCTTTGGAAGGTGAGATTATCAGCCGTTACGGACTTCAGGAACACCCGGTTTTGCACATTGCCACCAGAAATTTGGGGGTTGAAATTCGTGGCAAACGAGGTAAGGCCATTCGGGCGGCCGCTCCCGGAACCGTGGTGATGGTGTCCGAAATTGATGGTCGCGGCCCCTCAGTTATCTTGGAACACGAGGGTGGAACCTACTCTGTGTATGGTCACATGCGTACCATTCGGGTTCAGGAGGGTAAAAAAGTTCGTAATTGCGAGGAAATCGGTGAAGTGGGGGATATTGCTTCCTTAAATGGAATTAAATTATACTTTCAAGTGAGTGAAGGAACACAGACCGTGGATCCTTTGGAATGGTTGAAACAAAAATGATTGAATATCGATTGAATGGCCCGGCTTCTTGGGAACGTCAGCGTATCCGCTTGATGGCGTCTTTAGGGGAAAACCGTTTTCCTCAGGCAATTCTCATTGACGGCCCTGCTGGCATTGGAAAAAAATTGATGGCTATGGAAATAGCCAGGGCCCTCCAGTGTACCGACCCTAATATACGCCCCTGTGGCCGTTGCTTTGCCTGCAAAATGGCGGTGGATGCCGGTGCCACGGATAATTGGGTGTTTCCCATGATATCCAAGGAAGCAAACGCGAAAAGTGCAGCCGATGTTTCTGCGGGCAGCACCGCCAAGACGGTCCAGGATTTTAAGAAAGGTTACATTGAAACCATAATGGCAAACCCCTATGGCATAGATACCTTTAGTACTGCTGCTTCTATTTCGGTAGACATGATTCGAAATATGACGGGGTCTTTTGCCTTGAGAGGCATGGGCGTTCGGGTTATTATTGTGGCTGAAGCCGACAGAATGAATGACTCTGCCGCCAACGCTCTGCTAAAAACATTGGAAGAAGTTCCTACAGACACTTATTTTATTTTGACAACGTCTTCTAGAGAAAAACTTTTACAGACCATTCGTTCCCGTTGCCTGGCTTTGCACTTGGTAGCCCTAAGTGATGATGAAGTTCGAAGCGAAATGGAAAAATATCTGGAAAAGGAAGATTTAACTAACGACGGTGTACCCGATGATGTGGTGGGCCTTGCCATGGGTTCTGTGGGAAAAGCCTTGTACTACATGGAAACGGCAAAAAAATGGAGCGACTTGTCTGTTTCATTTGTACAAAAATCGTTGTCTCTGGATTACTCCGATTTGTATTTTGAAATTGATGAAGCGGACATAGAGGATGCCGACAATGCGCTACGTTTTTTGGAGGTGCTTTCTTTCTTGATTTGTGATTTGATGCGTCAAATGGCTGGAACTCCTCTGCGTATTCCAGAAACGACAGATCGGGTTCATTTGCAAGATTATCCTTTGGTTAATTTGCCTGTTTTGGAAACAAGCTTACTGACGGTGCAAGAGACTATGTCGAGAGTGGCTTCTCGTAGAACCAGCGTTTCGGTATGCCTGCAGTCTTTGGCTATAAAATTGTTTGAAGGTGCCAAGTAATGAACGATCTTGTGGCTTCTACATTAGCGAGGGAATTGAAAATTCCACATTTGGTGGCCCGTTTTTTGGTGGCTCGTGGAATTCGCAGTGCTGTAGAAGCCCATCGGATTCTCTATGATTCTGTAGATTGTGTTCTAGACCCCTTTTTAATGATGAATATGGAAAAAGCCGTTGGCTGGCTCTTGAAAGTTCGGGACCATCACGAAAAAGTATTCATCTTTGGAGATTATGACTTGGATGGAATGACTTCGGTGACGCTGTTGACTCAAGCCTTAAACGAAATTGGCGTTGAGTCGGAATGGCGTTTGCCAAACCGATTTGGCGATGGTTATGGCCTTTCGCGGTCGGCTGTGGAAGAATTGCACCAGTCTCATGCACGTTGCCTGATTACTGTGGATACCGGCATTACGGCCAACGATGAAATTGCCTATGCCAAAGAATTGGGAATGGATGTTTTGGTAATGGACCACCACCAACCTTCTGGAGATGGACTTCCTCCCTGTGATGTCCTTTTAGACCCCCATCAAGAAGGCGATACCTACCCGAATCAGGAACTTTGTGGAGTAGGTGTTTCTTACAAGTTTGTCTGCGCTTTGTTTAGCAAGTTGGGCAAGCCTGAACCCACCCGTTTTTTAGACCTTGTGGCCTTGGGAACATTGGCCGATTTAGTGCAGATGACTCCGGAGAACAGGTTCTTTACTAGGGCTGGGCTAAAACAGTTGCAGAATAGCGAACGCCCTGGACTTAGGGTGATGTACGAATCCTTGATGAAACCCCAGAGTTCTGTGGGTGGCATTGATGTTATGTACAAGTACGCCCCTCTTTTAAATGCTCCTGGCCGAATGGAACGCCCGGACCCAGCGCTAAAACTGTTGCTTTGCAACGACGCAAAAGAAGCGCCCACCTTGTTGGCGGAGTTAAAAAACTGGAATGCCCGCCGCAAGCAGAAAGAAGCCGAAATTACGGAAATGGCTATGGAGCAAGTGCGGCGTGAGTATGGCGAAAACATACCAACGGTGCTGGTGTTGGCTGGTGAAGGTTGGCATGTTGGGGTTATTGGAATTGTGTCTGCTAAATTGGCTCAAGAGTACCATCGCCCCACAGCGGTTCTTTCGATAAATGACGGGGTGGCCCATGCCTCGGCGAGGGCCGTTCCCGGATTTAACTGGCACAAGGCTCTATTTGAAACGAGAGACCTTTTTGATCGTTGGGGAGGGCATGCCAATGCAGCTGGCTTTTCTCTGGATGTAAAAAAAATAGATGAGCTAAAACACCGCCTGGAAAACTGTGCTGCTGAGCAAAAGTATACAGGTGAAGAAATTGTTGAAGATGACTTGTCTTACGATATTCAAGTGGCCCTAAGTGAGTTGTTTGTGGAACCGAATTCTACGGTGCTGGAATATTTTGATAGAATGGAACCTTTTGGCGGAAATTTCCCGTACCCCTCTTTTAGAGCTGACAATGTGATGGTGCACCGGGTTCGTGAAATTCGAGGTGGCCACTTGCAGCTCGAAATTTCACAAGCAGGAAGCCGTATATTTCCAGCTATTGGCTTTGGACTTCGCAAAAGCAAGGCCTTGCTTGGACGCCGAACGCCCCTATCGATTATTTTTGAACCTAGCTGGAATTATTTTAACGACCGGAAGACTCTGCAACTTTGTATAAAGGCGATAAAATAATTTGTCAGTGATTTTTTTTGAAATTTTTTTTTGTAACTTATATGTATGATTAAACGAAATTTGGGATTGTTCTTTTTATTGTTTTTATTTGCCGGATTGGTGTATGTTCTTTTTCAGGTAAAGCTGTACGAGCCCATACCGTTTCAAGTGGTTCCGGAAGAACCTCCCATGGCACCTTCTTTTGTTGGGCGTGTGGTGATGCCTTCTCTAGACGATATCTATGTTCTGGAAAACTCTGCTGGCCGCGATTTGTCGCAACTTGAAAAATTCTTAAAGTCCCGTGCTGCCGGTTTTCATTATGCGGCCAGGGAACATTATAAAAAAAATACCAAGAAAGACCCTAAAAAGCTTTTTAAAAGGAATATCCAGTCGGAATCCGTTAATGACGATGTTTTTTTAGGAATCCATTTTGTGCTGGACTCTTTGGGCTACTTTACTCCCAGCATTATGTTTTCGGATACAGAAGATGAAGGTTTAAAACAGAGAGTGCTAGACCAGATTACAAGGTTCTGGAAGTATCCCAGGGGAACACAGGGAAAACTGGAAGTTTGGATACCTGTGCGTTTTTTGGCCAAGTATTAAAAAAACGAAACCCCTCTTTGGGAGGGGGTTATTTTTAGGGGGATTTCTTTAGCCTTTTAAAATTTCAAGCAAGTGGGCGGATTTTTTTTCGATGAGTATAAACGCTTCGAACATGCGAGCTTCCCTCCACTTGGGCAGATATTCTTTGCGCCAGTCAAGAGAGACTTCTTCGTTATCTTCTGGCCCTTTTTCGTTGCGGTACCAAATTTCGTTCTTGATTTCTTTGAGCACATCGCCCAAGTCGGCGGCAGGCTGCAGGGAGCCTTTGCAAAGAAGAAGGGCCCGCAAATTGTCCAACAGAATTTCATCGGTTGGATTGTCTGAATCTTCTCTAGCGCAATCCCAAATCTCACCGCGATGACGGTCGGTCCAGTCTAGGAGGTGCTTCTCCGTTTTTTGGAGTTCGCCCTTTGCCAATTTTTCTTCAACGGCTTCGCGAGGATAGTAGATGGAGCTGGGGTAAAAGTCAATCATTCTGAATCCTTCCTAGAACAGTCACAAAACTGTAAAAAAACAAGTGCCCGGGGCGGGACTTGAACCCGCACGAGGTTGCCCTCAAGGGATTTTAAGTCCCCAGNGTCGCGACGGTGTCGCTTTGAGGGGGTGAGGCCGTTCGCTACGCTCACTTTGAGCTCATGGCTCAAACCTCTAGGAGGCAAAGCATCCGAACCTGTATGGTGACCAGTTATCAGTAATCAGTTGTCAGTGGTTGGTATTTGCATGGACATTCTCTGGATCCTTCACGGCGAATGCCGTTCAGGATGACTAAGTGTTAATCATTAACCATAATGAATAGTTGTCACCCTGGAGGGAGGAACGACCGATTACGCCCCAAGGCGAGCGTCGCGGACAAGCTTGCTTGTCCATGACCGAGCTGCTGGCGGAACTGTCCGAAGCGAGATGAATAATTTTGATTCTTATTGACGCCCTCTTTAGTCATTCATCTATAGGACCAAAGGTCCGTTCTATCGTCTAACCAATCACCAGTTTGCACTCATACACACCGTCTTTTACTCCCGCCTCATACCGATAACGTCCCATATAAATTAAGTCAAGGCGATTCCTAAACGTAGAAAGCCCAAGCCCGCTAGCCTTAGGCGAAGACTTTCGAGGAAAAAAGGTATTCCGAGAAATAAAGGTAAATGTATTTTCCTTCTGTTCAATAAAAATGTGGGCAAAGCATTTTTCCTTTGGGTTCAAGCTATGTTTCATGGCATTTTCCACCAGAGGCATTACAATCAGCGGCGCAATCTTAAAATCATTATTTTCAATCTGCACATTAATCTGCAAATCAAAATTTTCTGGCAAGCGCAATTTTTCCAAATCGGCATACTTTTCAAGAATGTCCACATCATCCTTTACCGAAATAGTCTCATCAGCAGTTTGGTACAACATAACACGCAATAGCGACGACAACTTGTTCATCGACTTTTCGGCACGTTTAGGGTCAATTTGAATTAAAGCCGATATATTATTCAGCGTGTTAAAAAGAAAATGAGGACTCAGCTGATTTTTTAAAAAATCCAGTTCGTACTGCAATTTATTCCGTTCCTGATCACGGTGTAAAAAAGCAATAAGAATTTGCCTCGTACTCAATTTAAAAAGCACGCTCACAAAGCAAACCACCACCACAACCAAAACAAAAATTACCAAGCTTAGCCAACCAAAATCTTGCCCCTGTCTAGACAAAGAAAAGCAATAGGTTGTAAAAAAGTATTTCCACCCATGGTATGTTTCGTTCCTTGCCACAAAATCAATAGCATCTTTTATAAATATCAAAAAAAGAAGTAGCCCCACATTACTAATAACATAATAAAAGTAGCGTTTTTTTAGGAACAGTTTACCCACAAGAAAACGCTGGTTAATACTAAAAACAATAGCAGACAAAATAATAGGAATAAAGTACATGAGCAATCGAGAAAGCTCTAAAGGCTGTTTATCGGGAGAAGAATTCAAAAAAATCAAGGGAAATAATATCAAAATGCTCCAAGCCAGCACAATAGGAACCACCGTGGGAATAGGGAACCGGGGGCTTTCCATGTTCCGCAAATCCCGAATAAATGATTCCTCCCGATTGGCAATTTTGGCCATGCGGGTCTGCATATGCTGGGCATACCAGCTTCTATACTTTTCTATAAAGTTCTTCATATTTCTTTAATTTAGGTCTATTTTGCAAAAAAACAAACATTTTATGACAATTTCATGACGAAACGACACTTTTTTTAGACAAAAAACAAAATCAACTTTTGCAAAGAGTAGTATTCGTACTGACACAGTAAGCCAATCATGTTGATAAATTTGTATGCGTACTTAATTCAGAGGTTCCAGATGAACACAAATGCACAGGCTTACGAGAATAAGGATATCTATTTTCAGTATCTTAAGGAAATTGCTCAATACCCTCTGCTTACCAAAGAGCAAGAAAAAGTTTTGTTAAAGAAAATCCAGGAAGGAAGCCGCCCCGCCCTGGACCTTCTGGTAAAATCAAACCTCCGTTTTGTTGTTAACATAGCCAACCTTTATAAGGGTCAGGGTATGGATGTTAGCGAACTGATTAACGAAGGAAACATGGGCCTTATCGAAGCGGCCCGCCGTTTTGACCCCAACCAAAAAATCAAGTTTATTAGTTACGCCGTTTGGTGGATCCGCCAGAATATCACCCGTGCCATAGCCGAAAAAGCCCGCTTGGTACGCATCAGTGCAGAAAAGGAACTGGTACTCCGACGCTTTAACAAGCACGCCAAGGGTATGCGCCAAGTTGTTGGTGGAGGTCTTACCATAGACACCAAGTGCCTCGAAGGGCTTTCTAAGTACAAGGGCGAAGAAATTGAAAAGATTTTGATGATGGGCAACCGCAGTTCCTCTCTAGATACCCCTGTAGGCGAAGACGGAGAATTGACGTTGGGTGACACCATAGCCTCTCAGGACAATCGCACCGACGAATTGGCAGAACGCAATAACCGTTCCGAAATTTTTAACCAGGTAATGGAAAACAACCTTTCCGAACAAGAAAAGCAGGTTATTGAGCTCTATTACGGCTTTAAAGTGGACAGTGACCTGAATCTTAAGGAAATCGCCCCTATGGTCGGTTTTTCAAAGGAACGAGTTCGTCAATTGAAGGAATCGGCATTGGCAAAACTTCGCAACAATCAGGTTGAACAGCTTCTGATTGGCGCCGCATAACCCTCCCTTTGTTTTTTCTCTCCCTCCGTAATTAAAAACCGGCTTGAAAAAGCCGGTTTTTTCCGTTTTTTAACCCCTCCGCCACAAAGAAATTGTATCTTTTTTACCATGATGTCTAGATTCATGAATTTTCGCACATTTTTTGCAGCAGCCCTCTCCGCTTTTTGCCTGGGTAACGCTGCCGACACAAAAACTCCTCCCGGCGACTTCTACGATGAAGTTTCCCGTTTGAATAAGGTTCTTTCGGAAGTCAACCGCAAGTATGTGGAAGAAGTAAACCCAACGGAGCTGACAGACGCCGCCCTGAATGGCATTCGCAACATTCTGGACCCCCACACCACCGTGTTTACCCCCAAAGACTATGAGAGCCTCAAGGTTTCCATGGAAGGCAAGTTTGGTGGCGTAGGTATTACCATCAGTCTTCGCGACAACATCCTTACGGTAATTTCCCCTCTCTCTGGCACTCCTGCCTTTCGCTTGGGAATTCGCGCCGGTGACCGCATTCGTAAAATTGAAGGCAAAGACACCAAGGGCCTTACTCTTGACGATGCCGTAAGCAAGCTTCGTGGTCAGGTCGGCACCGATGTGACTATTTCCATTGAACGTGAAGGCGTTCCCGACCTTATGGACTTTACCATTACCCGTGCCGAAATTGTGGTACATGCCGTTCCCTACTACGGCATGGTAAACAAAGACATTGGCTACATCAAGCTGGCCACATTTTCTGACAAGACTACCAGCGATGTGGAAAACGCTGTAAAAAATCTTAAAAAACAGGGCATGAAAAAATTGATTCTGGATGTTCGCTACAATCCTGGTGGACTTTTAAACCAGGCCATCGAAATTAGCGAACTGTTTTTGAACAAGGGTAACGTGATTGTGAGTACCCGGGGCCGCACACAAAAAACAGAAAGCCACTCCCGCAGAGATGGCATGCTTGGCAGCGAGGTTCCTATGGTGGTTCTCATAAACCAAGGTTCAGCCAGTGCCGCCGAAATTGTGACTGGAGCTCTGCAAGACTGGGACCGAGCTCTTGTAATTGGAAAAACATCCTTTGGCAAGGGTTCTGTGCAAACCATCTTTCCACTAGACAACCAGGGCAATGCGTTAAAGCTCACTACCGCTTTCTATTATCTGCCTTTTGGCCGTTGCATCAACAAGCCAGAGAACGGCATTAAGGGTTTGTCGTTGCAAGAAGATGCAGAACCTGAGGAAGAAGCCAAGGCTGATTCTGCAAAGAAAGACACGGTGCCTCGGGATACTTTTTACACCAACAACGGACGCATGATGTTTGGTGGCGGTGGCATTACCCCAGACGTAGACGTGGAACTGTCGCCAATGCCTTGGGTGGTGCAAGTTCAGGAACGCATGGCCATGTACTTTAAGTTTGCCGTAAAGGCACGCCCAGGCTTGGAAAAGGCCGGGCTAAAAGTGAATATGGACTGGGATGTTCCGGACTCCCTATACAACCAGTTCAAGGCGTTCTGCCAAAAAGACACCAACTTTACAAAGGTAAAAAGCAACGCTCTAGTAGGGGTGGATCAACTGGAAAAGAGCATTATTCGGGAACAGAACTACATGGGAGATTCTTCCAAGACTGTTTCCGACACAGTGCTGCTCAACCGCCTTTCCTTAATGCGCAAGGCTCTCGAAAACAATCGCGATGCCCAGTTTGACCAGAACAAAGATTACATTAAGGACGGCATTAAGCGGGAACTTTTAATTGCCATGCAAAACGACTCCATCAGCACCGCCTTTTCTTTAAAGCGTGACGAACAACTGAAGGAAGCCATTAAGTACCTTAGCGACATGAATCTTTACAAGAAAGCCATTAGCGCTCCAGACAAGGGCAAGAACCCCAAATCAAAACCAAAGTCTGGGGCAAAGGCTAAAAAATAAGGATTGCTTTGATAGGGTTGTTGAACAACATGGCTTCATCTCTCGGGCACTACGTTCGAAGGTGTCTGGGCACAATTGTAAGCTACTTCCAGTTTGTGTGGGAACTGTTCAAAAACATTCCTGGAGCCTTTACCAATTTGCACACCACGGTGGAGCAGATGCAGGGCGTGGGGGTAACCAGTATTCCAGTTGTTTTTGCGGCATCCCTGGCCACTGGTGCCATTATGAGTTGGCAGTTGGCCTACCAGTTTGGCGACATGATCCCCATGATGTTTGTGGGCATGGCTGTAGGTAAGTCGGTAATGGTGGAACTGTGCCCCATTCTTACAGCCATGGTTCTGGCAGGCCGCATTGGAGCCTCCATGTGTTCCGAACTGGGCACCATGGCGGTTACCGAGCAATTGGATGCCTACAAGGTGTTGGGTCTTAGCCCCTACAAATTTTTGCTGGCGCCACGACTGATAGCCACGGTTATCATGCTTCCCGTGCTGACCATTATCAGCATCTTTATTGGCATTGCTGGTGGATACGAAGTGGCTCACCTTTACAAGGAAGTTTCCTGGTCTGTGTTTTTCTATGGCGTGCGCATGTTCTACCAGAACTGGGACCTGGTTGTGGGCTTAATCAAGGCCACCCTGTATGGCTACTTTATTGCAAGTTACGCCTGCTTTTTTGGATACACCACCCACAGCGGTGCCGAAGGTGTTGGCAAAAGCACAAAAGCCACGGTGGTGGCGGGCATGACCAGCATTTTGATTGGTGGTTTTGTTCTTTCCAAGCTGCTTCTCATATAGTATGTTCATTAGTCCGGAAGAACAAAAATTTATTGAAAAAAAGAAAACCCACCCTCAGTCTTGCAACAAAAGGCTGACCGATATTGGGGTGTTGCTACAAAAATTTCTAGATGAAAGGAATTTGTCTCCAGACATGCATTTTTTAACCCTTTCGGAGCGGTTTTCCGAAGTGGTCGGACCGCTTCTGGTGGACCATGTTTCTGCAGTGTCTTTGGAGAGAAACACCTTGGTGCTAAAGGCCTCTAGTTCTGCATGGAAAAACGAATTGTTCCTGCAAAAAAATGCTATTATTACCAAGTGTAATTCCCTTTTGGGAAAAAAGATTGTTAAGAATATCCGGTTTGTGGAAACCGGTATAAAATAGAGGTTTTATGGCCGAAGAATATAGTGGCTCCAGTATTACCGTTCTTGAGGGGTTAGAAGCCGTTCGTGTGCGCCCCGCAATGTACATTGGTTCTACCGACATCCGTGGTCTCCACCATCTTGTATGGGAAGTGGTGGACAACTCTGTAGACGAAGCCCTCGCCGGATTTTGCAACCACATTGAAATTTCCATTTTGCCAGGCAACGCCATTCGTGTTACAGACAATGGCCGTGGCATTCCCACCGACATCCACCCCAAGGAACATATTGGCACCATCGAAGTGGTTATGACCAAACTCCATGCTGGTGGCAAGTTTGACAGCAATTCCTACAAGGTTTCTGCAGGCCTCCATGGCGTTGGCGTGTCTTGCGTAAACGCCCTTTCAAATAAGCTTGTTGTTACTGTACGCCGGGACGGTCGCATGGTGCAGCAAGAATTTTCTAGAGGCAAACCCATGGGCCCACAAAAAGACATTGGGCCATCCGATGGAACCACCGGCACCTCTGTAGAATTCTACCCTGATGATTCTATTTTTACCGAAACGGTGTACACCTACGAAACCTTGGCTACCCGTTTTCGTGAATACGCCTTTTTGATGAGTGGGCTTCGCCTTACCCTTACCGATGAAAGAGATCCAGAAAATATTGTGACCGATACATTCTGCTTCCCTGGTGGTATTTCGGAATTCGTGCGTTTTATTGACGAACACCGCACTCCACTTTTTACCGACCCCCTCCACCTGGTAATGGAAAATGGAACCTACCCCTTGGAAGTGGCCATGTGGTACAACGACGGCTATCAGGAAAACTTCCATAGCTTTGTGAACAACGTAAACACCTACGATGGCGGTACCCATGTAACAGGCTTTAAAACCGCCCTGACTCGCGTAATCACAAAGTTTGCAGCCGACATGCCCAAGGGCAAGAAAGAAGCCCAGATTACCGCCGATGACATTCGCGAAGGCCTCACTGCGGTTATTGCCATTAAAGTTTCACAGCCTCAGTTTGAAGGCCAAACCAAACGTAAACTGGGCAACTCAGAAATTGCCAGCTATGTAAACTCCGCCTTTGGAGCCAAACTGGAAGAATTCTTCCAAGAAAATCCAAACTATGTGAAGATTATTCTCGACAAGGTGTACAACGCCGCCTTGGCCCGCGAAGCCGCTCACAAGGCCCGCACTTTGGCCCGACGCAAAAACGTTCTAGAAAGTGGCGGTCTTCCAGGCAAGCTAGCAGACTGCAGTAGCCGCAAGCCGGAAGAATGTGAACTATTCATTGTAGAAGGTGACTCCGCTGGTGGTTCAGCCAAGATGGGTCGAAACCGCGAATTCCAGGCTATTCTGCCTTTGCGTGGTAAAATTCTGAATGTGGAAAAGGCAAGCCTCCACCGTGTGTTGGACACTGAAGAAATTCAGAATCTGGCCAACGCCATTGGCTGTGGCATTGCCACAGAATGCAAGCTCGACAAGCTCCGCTACCACAAAATTGTGATCATGACCGATGCTGATGTGGATGGTTCCCATATTCAAACGCTCCTTCTCACCTTCTTCTTCCGCTACATGCGCCCTCTAATTGATGCAGGACACATCTATTTGGCCATGCCTCCTCTGTACAAGCTGAAGGTGGGGCAAAAAGAACGCTACCTCTTTGACGAAGATGAAAAAGACAAGGTCATGGCAGAAATTGAAGACAAGAAAAATGTAACCATCACCCGATTTAAAGGTCTTGGTGAAATGTCTCCTGAACAGTTGTCCGAAACCACCATGGATCCCAACAAGCGTTTCTTAAAGCAGTGCACAGTTGAAGACTCTGTGTTTGCTGACCAGATTTTCAGCATGCTCATGGGCGAAGATGTAGAACCCCGCCGCAAGTTTATTGAAGAGAACGCCTATAAAGTTCTGAACGAATTGGATATTTGATGAACTCCGTACGTGCAGAATTTAAGGATGTTCTCGTTCAAGCCAGATCTTTGGTAGAAGATTTGTTGAGTGAATCTGAGAATGTTATTTTTCAGGTGGCCTCCAACGCACCCAGCGGCATTTCGGAGCGCTTAGAAACCCTTTTTAAAAGAAAAGGAAAGCGGATACGCTCCACGTTACTTTGCTTGCTAGCTTCCTGCGGAAACGAAAAGCCAGCAACCAATCGTGTGGCCAACGCCTGTGCCAGCATTGAGCTTTTACACCTTGCCAGCCTTGTTCACGATGATATTATAGACGGCACGGAGCTTCGCCGCGGAATGAAGACAGCCCATCTGGAATGGGGTACCCAGATTGCCGTTCTTATAGGCGACTATGTGCTTTCCCAAGCCATGCGCTGTGTTATTAACGAAGAAAACCGGAACATTCCCGTAATTCTTTCGGATGCCGCCGACAAGCTGATTGCCGGAGAAATTACAGAACTGGACTACTCTGGCGACATGCACCTTTCTCGGGAAAAATACGACAAGATTATTGACGGGAAAACAGCAGCCTTGGTAGATGCCGCCGCACGCATTGGAGCCATTCTTGCAGGCTTTGAACAGGATACTGTAGAAAAGTGCGCCAAAATGGGAACCCACTTTGGCATAGCCTTCCAAATTATTGACGACTTGCTGGATTATGGTGTTGGCTCCAAAAATTTGGACAAGGCAAAATTTACCGATCTATCCAACGGTCTTATAACGCTGCCTCTGCTCTACTACTTTGAAGATTGCAACGTCCAGGAGCACAACCTTATGGAACAGCTTATTGCAAAGGCTGCCGAAGAGGGTGTTCCTGAAAAGATTCTCGAAAAGCTAAACGAAAAGAAAAGTTTTGAAAAAGCCAAGGCTACTGCCGAAGAACACCTGAGCCAGGCTTTGGACATTGCCGACAGTCTTCCTTCAAACCAGTTTAAGGAAGAAATGATGGCCCTTTTTGCTTCCATGAGCGAAAGGGGAAACTAGTTAAAAGGGGAACCTAGCTTTTTCCCTTGCGAATTTTCCAGGACACATAAAACAGTACCACAGCCAGCACAGACACCCCCAGGATTATCCAGAAAGCGTAGGGGTTGTTGTTCTCGGCACCTAGGCCAAAGGGGAACAGCACGTTCATGCCGAACAGGCTGGCAATGAAGGTCGGGAGCATCATGGCAATGGTAACCACGTTCAAGGACTGCATCCAGGAGTTCATGTTGTTGTTGATGACGCTGGCACGGGCATCCATCATGTTGGTCAAAATGTTGCTGTATATTTCGGCCTGCTGCAAACTCTGCTTATTTTCAATAATAATGTCGTCCAGCAGTTCCCGTTCTTCTTCGCTCCAGTTGAGGCTGCGGCCAATCTGTAATTTTTTTAGCAAGGTTTCATTGGAACTGAGGGCACTCACGTAATAGATAAGGCCCTTACTCAAACTGAACATGGAAAGAAGGTAGCGATTTTCCATGGAGGTTTTTAGCTTCTGTTCCAGTTCGTCGTTAATGCGGTTGATAATCTTCAGGTGTTCATTAAAGTGATAGATGGCGTAGCTAAGCACCCTCAACACAAATGTGTTGATGCTGTCAATTTTGGCAAACCGCTTGTCGTCTTGAATGGGAATTTCGGAATCGGTCAGCAGCAGCACCCAATCTCTGAAAATGAATATACCAAAAGATTCTACCCGAAATTGGAAATTGTCCTCGGCAGAGTAGTTCTTTGGTTTTTTAAACACAATCGCTATAAAGTCATCGTCATATTCGATACGGGAAAGTTCGTCGGAGTCAAAGGAAGAGGCTATGGTATGTTCCGTAATTTCATATTCTTTTACCAGGATACTTCTCTGTTCCTGGCTTAGGCTACCCATCACGATAACGTCTGCGGGTTCCTCATCTGGAATCTGAGCTAGACGACCGGATTCGATCTTATAATACTTTGGCATCATAGGCGCCCCCTATATATCGAACGAGGTCTAATTTAGTAAAATAAAGAAAAAAGCCCGAGGCTTGCCCGGACTTTTTTATGCTTTTTAATGCTTACCTGAGGCTCTTACACACCTTGCTTAAAGCGGTTAGAGAACCACAGCACAAATGGAGAGCAAATGCAGATGGAAGAATAAGTACCGATAAAGATACCGAACACCATCACCATACCAAAATCACGAATGGAAGAACCACCCATAATAGCCAGAACCAAGCAAACGAACAGGGTTGTTACAGAGGTAATGGCGGTACGGCTCAAGCACTGGTTAATGGAGTTGTTCAAAGTCTGACCATAGTTGGCACGACCAAACAAGGTTGTATTTTCACGCACACGGTCAAACACAACGATGGTATCGTTTACAGAGTAACCAATCATGGTAAGGAGGGAAGCAATGAGGGCTCCGTCGAAGGAGAGACCAAATGCCGAGATAAAGCCCAAGGTAATGATGGTATCGTGAACCAGGCCCAAAACAGCCCCCAGACCAAAACCGAGACCCAGCTTACCAAATCGGAACCAGACATACAGGAGAATGGCAATCCATGCAAGAATCACAGACAAAATAGCATTAAGACGAAGTTCCTTACCGATGGTAGGACCAACGGTATCTTTAGCTACAATTTCAACCTTCTGGTTGGCCTTAGCAAAGGCTTCTGCCATCTGGGCTTCAAACTGGGCCGGATTATCGGATGTTTTCAAACTAATCTGGTAGGAGTTGGCGGAAGTACCACCCAAGGAACGAACCTTGGCACCACTGATACCCGCAGAAGACAGAGCGTTGTTCAAGTCGGTTTCGTGCTTGGCATCATCCTGGTACTGAACCGTATAAACCTGACCACCGGTAAAGTCGATACTGAAATCAAAGCCCTTAATAGCGACGCAAGCGATGCTGGCCACTACCAAAATAAGGGAGATAGTACTGAACTTTTTGCGGTTAGGAATAATAGGGATGTTTGCGTTGTTGAGGGTTTTGAAGCCACCACCAATGCTAAGGTTTGTCTTATCGGCCTTGGCCAAGTGCCAGTCAAAGATGGAGCGCGTTACGGTGAGGGCACAGAAGAGGGAGGTAATGATACCGATGGTCAAAGTGAGACCGAAACCCTTCACAGAGCCTGTACCAATCTTGTAAAGAATAAGACCAGTAAGCACAGTAGTCAAGTTGGAGTCCAAAATAGCGCTAAATGCCTTTTCGTAACCCTTGGCCACAGCAGCACGGGCTGTGAGGCCTGCAGCAATTTCTTCACGAATACGTTCATAGATAATCACGTTGGCGTCAAGAGACATACCCAGCACCAAGATAAAGCCAGCAATACCAGGCAATGTTAATGTGGCGTTGAACACGGAGAGAACGGCTGCCGTTACCAAGGTATTCAAAACCATACCGATGCTTGCAATAAAACCACCCAAGCGGTAGTAACCCACCATGAACACCAGGCAGAGGATAAGACCAATGGCACCGGAACCAAAACCGTTCACAATGTTTTCTTCACCCAAGGTGGCACCCACGTTGCGGGATTCGATAATGTTCATTGGAGCCTTGAGGGCACCAGCGCGAAGCACAACGGCCAGGCGGTTTGCTTCAGCCAAGTCGTCGAGGCCGGTAATCTGGGCTTCGCCATTAGGAATGCGGTCGCGAATTACAGGAGCCGAAATAACCTGGTTGTCTAGAACAATGGCCATCTGCTTGTTTACGTTGGCAGCAGTTACTGCAGAGAACTTCTTAGGACCAATGCCACTAAAGCGCAGGCTTACAGCCACTTCACCGGCGTTGGTACCATCACCTACACGGTAGGGGCGGGCGTCGGAAATATCTTCACCGCCCATTTCAGCACGGCGCTTTAGCAAGTAGAGGCGCTTTGCCTTGATCTTGGAATCGCGCTGCACAGGTTCCAGGCCACTGCCAAAGGCAAATTCAACATCGCGGGGAACAAGCTTCTGAACGCCTTCCAAAGCGAGAATACGCTTTACCTTTTCCACATTGTCTTCATTAATGAAGCCGCCATTGCCAAAGGACATGTAGTAAGAGGAAAGACCCGGCTGGGCAGCCACGTCACTTTCGGAAGCCTTTGTAGAATCGCTAGCCACTTCTGGGGCAGAAGCGTTGGCAGCGCCAGCCAAAAGCTCGTCATCGCTGAGGGCGGCAGCAGTATCCTTCTTGGTAGAATCTGCAGCAGCAACCTTGGCTGTATCGGTAGAAGCACTATCGGCAGCAGTGTCGGCAGCCACATCTACAGTTTGACGGGTTAGGTACTGGTCAATGAGGGAAACAACCTGAGTAAACTTTTCAGATTCGGCAAGAATCTTGAATTCCAGCTTGGCAGTGGAACCCACCAGAGCCTTTGCAGTAGAGTCGTCCACACCTGCCAGTTCAACCACAATGCGGTCGCTGCCGCTTGGAGAAATCTGAGGTTCAGACAAGCCGTACTGGTCAACGCGGTTACGGATAATTTCCAGGGACTGGGCCTGAATATCCTTAATATCTTCGTCAGCCTTGAGACCGCTCTTGTCGATGGCCAAGGTGATGCTTGTACCACCAGCAAGGTCGAGACCAAAGTTGATGGACTTGTCGGCCAACTTTGGATTTTCCTTGAGGAAAGTCTTCTTGACTTCGCCAGACTTGGAATGAACCAGGATGGAAGGCCAAACGGTCCATGCAGAAATGATAATCACAAGGAGAATGATGAATTCTCTCATACCGAATTTTTTCTTATTCATTTGTAATCCCTTCAAAAGGCATTAAAGTAATCAGGGCTCAAATTTAGCAAGATTATCGGATTTTGGAAATCAAAAAGTCAAAGGAATCATTGTTTTTAGGGGTAAAAGCCCTTAGTTCCAGGCCCGATTTGCCAAATTTGCGCAAAATAGAGAAGCCATCAAAACGAGGAACCACCTGAAAGGAGCCCTTTCTAAGGGAAGGTGTCTTGCGACGAAGTTCCAACATTTCACAAATAAAGCCATAAATTGGCGATTTTTGCAATTTTTTTAAGTTTTTCCAGGGGAATGAGCGACGGTTGTCGGGGTCTTTGCCCCCCTCCATGCCAATTTCATCCCCATAATACAGGCATAAGGCGCCAGGAGTAAAAAACAGAATGGCCAGAGCCAGCCGGACGCGGCTCCAGTCGGAACAAGGCTGGCTCACCAGTCGTGTGGTGTCATGGCTCCCCAAAAGGTTCATGCTCGCCCCAAAGCGGCCCTCCGGAAAAGCGTTCTGCAACTTTTCACAGAACTCCAGGCAGGAACAAGGCTCCTTGTCAAACAGGTATTTTAGCACCGCCCTTCGAAAAGGATAATTCATAACCCCATCAAACTGGTCCCCCCTAAGCCAACGGCTAGGTTCATCCCAAATTTCACCTACAATGTAGGCATGGGGATTTATCTTTTTTACCCTGCGACGAAATTCCTGCCAAAAAGAGTCGTCATCAATTTCGTTGGGAACATCCAGGCGCCAGCCGTCAATACCTTTTTTGGTCCAAAATTCCGCCACCGAAAATAAGAAGTTCCGCACAGCGGGAGTAGATGTGTTAAACTTGGGAAGGGCCGGCAAGTTCCACCAGCACTCATAATTAGGCTTGCCGGAATAGGCATTCAGGGGGTAACCATGAATGTGAAACCAGTCGGTATAGGGAGAATTTTTGCCCAATTCCATAACACTGTTAAACTGAAAAAAACCTCTGGAGCAATGATTGAACACCCCATCCAGAATAACACGCAGCCCCAGGCTATGGGCCTTTTCCACCAGAGTCTCAAAATCTTTCATGGAACCCAGCACTGGATCAATTTCAAAGTAGTCCACCGTATGGTACCGGTGGTTGGAGTTACTTTTAAAAATAGGGCACAGATAAAGGGCATTCACTCCCAAACCTGCAATGTAGCTTAATTTATCTATAATCCCAGCCAAATTCCCGCCAAACATGTTCTCCCGGGTAGGTAAACTTTCCCAGTCCACAAAATTTCCAACAGCTTGGTATCGGTCCGATTTGCAAAACCGGTCCGGAAAAATCTGGTAAAAAACAGCGTCCTTTACCCACCCTGGAACATCGTGCAACAAGTTTCAGCCTCCTTACCCAAACAGAAAAAGCACCCCGGACTTTCTAGGGCACCTCTAGATATTCCACAGAGGCCGGCGCTTTCTTTCATCCACCAGCTTGCGAATTTCAGAAATCAACGGAGCCACATCCAAAAGCTGTTCCACAGAGCAGGGCATGCGGTAAGTCCAATTTTTACCGCCCACCGTACCAGGAACATTCACCCGTTCTTCCTCAGCACTCTTGGCAGAAAGCGTAGAAGACAAGGCAAAGAAATCCTGAACAGGCAAAATGCAGAAAAGGCTGTTTGCAGAGAACACATGGTTCAAAATGTTGCGAACATCTGGCGGAGCCAAGTTCTGGGGAACCGCCGTTGCAATATTGGTGTGCCTCCAATACATCTGCTTGTCAAAGTCGGCTTCTTCCCAAAGGCCCCGCAAACTGGAAGTATCGTGGCAACTAGTGGTGCAAACAGAAAGCCTCGGGTATTCGCCCATGCTGTAGTAAGGCGAACCAGGAACGCTCCAATTGCGGGCCCAACGCTCAATGCGTAACGACAGAATATTCAACTTGTTCAATACTGAAGGAACACAAGGGGGAACGGCACCCAAATCTTCGGCACACACCAGCATGTCGGTTTGGTTGGCAAGCACCGACAACAATTTGGTTGCATTTTTTTCCCACAGTTCGTTTTGGGCATTTTCATTGTTGGTAATCAATTCACGCAGCTTGTTCTGCTCGTTTAAAGGCAACGTGTAGAACACAGGCTGGTTGTACCAATACCAATAGGGGTAAAAAGTATTGATGTCGCCCGTAGGTATAAACACTCTATTCCAGTATACCTTCAGCAACATGTCCTTAACAGTCTGAGGCTCGTCTAAAGAAAGAATGTTCTTTTCGGAATAGCAGGATTCTGTTAGAATAAAACGATCGGTGGTGCCCGGAAGATTCTCAAAATAGAGGGAAATGAGCCGATCGGTTTCATCGCCCAAAAAGGAGCGAAGCTGTTCCACAGAATAGTTGGGGCGGCGAAGGTATTCCAAGGATTCCCGCATAAATCCCGCCTGGGAAAGCGTCTCCCAGGTGAGAGGGATGGAAGGCTGGAACCGGCCTAAAATGCCTGTGGTTTCCTGTGAGGGAATAGCCCAGATGCGGAAAAAGCCCAGAACATGGTCTATGCGGTAGGCATGGTAAAACTTGCTAGCCTGATCCAGACGATAGCGCCACCAGCTAAAGTTCTCCTGTTCCAGAACATCCCAGCGGTATGTGGGGAACCCCCAGTTTTGGCCACTGTAGCTGAACATGTCGGGAGGAGCGCCAGCCCTATCGTCTAGGGAGAAGTAGTTGCGG
The DNA here is from genome assembly GCA_021443045.1 of Fibrobacteraceae bacterium. Classification (GTDB taxonomy): domain Bacteria; phylum Fibrobacterota; class Fibrobacteria; order Fibrobacterales; family Fibrobacteraceae; genus Fibrobacter. The sequence goes on along the minus strand of JABUUT010000018.1, from coordinate 1,115 downwards.
TTATACCAAACATCGGCACTATCTTCGTTAATCAAAATAGGAATGTCGCCCTTAATGCGAATACCCATTCTCGAAATTTCATCTACAGAAAACTTGAACTGGATTTCGGCAACCAATTGCATCCACGCCTGGAACAGGCAGTCCTTCTGGAACTTTGTCCAAAGTTTTTCCACATCCTTGTCGGTAGGATTCTGGTAGTTTTTCCAATCCCTCCAGCTGGCTTCGCTGTTGCGAGCCTTTAGGGTAGCGTACACGCAATACGGTTTGGCCCACTGGTTGTGTTTAATCCATTCCGCAAGCTGTTTGTCTTTTTTCAAGTCATCGTAATGGTCGTCAAAAATTTTCTTGAGAATTTTACGTTTCCAGGTAACGATGCGGTAGTAGTCCACTTTACCCAGTTCATCAAATTCTTCCTTGGCTTCTTCAATTTCGGCCTCGTACTCCGAAGACCCCTGAACATTCTGCACATTAATAAAGGCCGGATTCAGGGCAAAGGCACTGCGAGCACTGTAAGGGCTAGATTCAGACCCGGTATCGTTTACCGGCAAAAGCTGAATCACATTCATATCGCAATAGGCGGCCCAACGGGCAAAAGGAATCAAATCGAGAAATTCGCCAATACCAATACTATTCTTGCTGTACAGGCTAAAGAGAGGGACTGCAACCCCCGTTTGAAAATAAGATAAATCACCGTAACGCATACCCCAAAGATAATTACAATTTTACAATTGGGTATTGCGAAATGCCACAAAATTGAGTTATTTTTTTCATTATGAGCTATGAATGTAAAAATTTGCGGGACACATTTTGCGTAAAAAGGCAAAAGGAATGCGATCCGGGCGCACCAGGCTGCGTTCTTCGCGGAAAATTCCGTTTTCCCCTTCAGGAAAAGGAAGAGAAAAATAAGTGATTAGCGGTTGGTGGTTAGTGGCTGGTGTCATTCCGAGCTTTGCAAGGAATCCTCAAAAGAATGTCAACACTAATCTGTCATTCTGAAGACCCGAAGGGTCGATAGGATCCAAAGACATTGTTAGTTATCGGTTATCAGTTGTCAGCGGTGAGGTCGCGACAATGTCGCTTTGAGAAGTGAGCTCAGGGCTCATACCTCTAGGCGC
>JABUUT010000017.1:46897-54072 GCA_021443045.1 Fibrobacteraceae bacterium | reverse complement strand
TCAACAAAGCCTGCGAAAAGTTCCTGGAAATTCTGAAGGAAATTTAAGACACTATTCCACTACAATGAAAATTGAGTATGGCAACATTTAATTCTTTTACATTTGTTCCTGTCATCAGTTGATATCGATATAGAAAATCACTGATTTCATTTTTATGAAGATTGTACATCTACTTTTGCAGATAATCCAAAATAAGGGTTCGCTATTTTTTGGGTATAGTTTTAGGTGATGGTTTTCCGATTTTCATGATGCTGGAGCCGGCGTTGTCGGGTTCAGTTTTGTAGAAAACCACTTTGTTGCTCCATTCGGTGCGAACTTTTCTATCTATAATTTTTTTCACATTTCCATAGCTGGGGTTGCCTCCTCCGTGAATAATGCGGAGAATGCTGAGGCCTGCTATGAGTAAATCATCAATGCGGCGTTCTACGGCTTCTGCGGCTTCGTCTGCGGTAAACCCATGAAGGTCTATTTCATCTTCTGGCATTGGCAATTCCCAGGCACTGGGGCTACGACGCATCCGTCGGCCTTTGGGCAAACGGCTCTGCACTTTTCTTTCCGCTTCTTCCAAGGCTTTAAGCTCGGCGTCTTTATTGGGCATGGAATGGTTGTTAATCCAATTTAACTGAAATTCTTCTTCTTCGTTTAGTACCATTGTTTCCTCGGCTATGCGGTAAAGTTTTTGTGGTAGTTCCACGTCCATTGATCAGGGTGTTTTTTTATCCAACATTCTACTTCGGTGGCTATTGAATCTGCCATTTTTTGTGGGTTGCCTTTTGGGGGGTAGTAGGTTTCAAATTGCACTACAATTTGTTCCTTTTCTCGAAAGGTGTGAAAGGTTACAATGCCGGCTCCCATTTGGTTAACCCGCAGAGGTATTTGCAGATACAAGGTGCTTGGTATATTGAATAAATTAACTTTTACTCCGGTGGGGTTTTGGGCTTGGTCAAAAAGCATGGCCAACACTCCATCTTGTTTTTTTAAAAAATTTTTTATTAATGATGGCAGCTGGGTTGGGGTGTATTGGTAAAGGTGGGGGTGGGCTCGGAATTTGTTTAGCAATAGGGTTAGTTTTTTATTTTTGAGGGGGTTGGTAATCACATGCACATTTTTACTGTAGCGGCAAAGAGAGCGATGGAGGAGCTCAAAAGATCCTTGGTGGATGCTTATGGCTGCCACAGGCCCCTTGGCCAGAGCTTCTTTGATAACATCTTCATTACGGAATATTACTTTATTTGTAACCTTGGGAATCTGGAGTAAAAGACGGTAGGAGTCTATTCCTGCGTAGTATATTCCCTTGAACACATCTTTGGCGGAAACATTTTTTATACCCGTGCGAATTAAATGCTGTTGTACTCGTCCGTATGCACGTTGGGTATGGAGCACTTTGTATACGGGATAAACAACTTGGAATAGAATATGAAAAAAAACATCGGGCATTCGAAAAAATTTTACAATGAAAAATTGATATAAAAAATATTTCATTGAAAAATACCCTTTGTTTTTTGTAAGAACTTTATGGGTCAAATTCCAGAATGTTTTTGCCCAATTCCCTTTCGAATACGCGGTTTGACAATCCTTCGCCGGCGTAAGAGAGGGTGGGGGACACTTCGTAGAGCTTTGCCTGGTTTATTTTAGCGCCGGCTTTGCGGAGCCATTCCCGATGGAGTTTCCCTATCATTTCTCTTGCTGTTTTGGGCGAATCGTGTCCTTCGGCATTTTTTACGGGAGAAAATTCATCTTCCCGAACAACGCCAAAGGGCAGCATGGTGCCAAGGAGGGGAAAAGCGTCAAAAAGGAATTGCTCAAATTTCCAGGAATTTTCGATGCCACAGACTGTTTTGCGTGCTGTGTGCCATGGGAGGGAGGAGCTTTGCAGCTTGCGTAGCCCTTCCATTTTGAACAAATGAATGGCAATGTTGCCGCCGTCAAAGGTGAGGCTCCCATCAGGGTTGGTCATTTCTCGGTATTTTTCTGGAAGGTCGCTGTATTCCACTACTCCAGGCTTTTTATTCTGAAAAGCAAAAATGCCCACCTTTTCGGCGGCGTTTCTCTTGTGAACTACTTTAGATGCCGAAATCATGTTGCCTGTAGAAGCCAACGCTCCTACAAAAGCGGGGTCACAAACTTTTACTAGGGCGTTATCCACACTGTAGAGGAATATGTAGCGAACTCCTTTCTCCACAAGCCAAGCCAAAGTTCCGCTTTGTGCCAAGGCGCGGAAGCATCCGCCGTTCCCATCGGGAACCAAGGCCAGGTGCTCGTTGTCTTGTAAAATGGCCTTGCCACTTGGATCCAAAGCGCAGATGGTGCCTTGTTCAAAGAAACGTATGTTGGTGCGGTCTATGCCAAAAAAGTGGTGGCTCTCAAAAAACTCAATGGTAGCCCTGTGGTTGAGCGGGCTAGTCATGATGCACCAGGGAATGGGGTGGCCTACTTGTGTGGCCAAGTTCTGAATTCGTTCGGCTTGCAGTTGAAACAAACTCTTGTGGCTGGGTAGCCCTATGTCGAACATGCCTTTGGGCCCTTCAAAGCCCAGCCGTGACCCTTGACCGCCAGCCACGAGAAAAGCGGCTACCTGGCCTTTTTCCAAAAGAATTTTACCCGTTTCTTCCCAGTATTCCAAACGTTGGTCTTCAATGGAGAGCTTAAAGGGCATGGGTGTAAAGTCATCGCTAATGGAGTCATTCAAGTTTTCGGAAGATTTTTCGGAGTGGAGCTTTTTGAGGTACTCAAAGTCCTGGGTTTGGATGTCGCGAAGAAGAACACTACGAGAAGCCTCGTTTAAGGATAGAAAATGGTTTGCCAGAGGTTCTTGGCCAGCCAGGCGAAGTTGTTCTGCTATTTTGTCCATAACTTTTACACCAACCCCATATTATCGTATGCCAAAGAAAATGACCATGCTTACAATGAGGGCGAATACAGAAACCAAGTGCATGCGCCACACAATTTTTGAATTCATCAAAGGCTTAGAAGAAAACCTGCCTTCCCATTTTTTTTGATAGTGGTGGTGCAGCGGGGCGCAAAGGAACAAACGCTGGCCTGTTCCTTTTGTTTTTTTGGTAAACTTGAACCAGCTAATTTGTAGGAACACAGAGCAGGCTTCTGCCAAAATGATGATGCACACAATGGGCAAAAAGAGACCGGCCTGTACCAAAATGAACATGATGCCAATGGCGGCCCCAAAGCCCACGGAACCGGCGTCGCCCATGTAGATTTCGGCGGGAGGGCTGTTAAACCACAAGTAGGCTAACAAGGCTCCTGCTATAGACATGGCCAAAGGAAAAAGTTCGTCACAACCAGGCAGGTAGGGCACATGAAGATACTGGCTAAAAATAAAGTTTCCGCTAACGTAGGCCACCAAACCCACAAATACCATGCTGGTGAGAATTGGCACCGAAACCAAGCTGTCGAGGCCGTCAGTAAAGTTGGTGCCGTTGGCGGCTGCGGCAATTACAAATGTCATGAAACCAACGAAAATCCAGTTGGGCAGGTGGATCTGGAAAACATGGATGGGGAAGAATGGGACGGTCAAATCGCCTTTGAGTTCTGGGATAAACTTGTAGCAGAAAATGGCCACCACAAAGCTGATGAGAAAATAGAGAAATAGACGGAGGGTGCTGGATATGCCATCGGCCTTATCCATGTAGTCGGCTGCTTTTAGCTTGCCTAGGGCAATGAGGCGCTTGGCCCGAACCTTGGCAATGTCGTCTATGGCTCCAACGGCAGAAAAAAGTAGTAGCACCGCCAAAGTCGGTATGGTATAGTTGTTCATGTCGCACACCAAAACGGAAACGACTTCTACCACGATTACCAGTAGCAGGCCACCCATAATGGGAGGAGACTTGGTTTTGCCGTCTTTGTCAAAATCGGAGGTGGCGTCTAGGCCTTGGAGCAACCGAATGTACTTGGGCATTAAAATGAACACAAGGATAATGGACAACATGGCCGCTGTTCCTGCACGGAAAAGGCGACCGTCAAACAATTCTACGCCGGTAAAATGATATAACCAATGACAAAGCATCTATAAGCCTTCTATAGCAATTTTTTATGGAAGTAAATTTAAAAAAAAGAATGGCTGGTGGGTGTAAATGGTGGTAGAATTATCTAAATTTGGGGTATGAGTGAAATGCATGTTGATTGCCCCCATTGCGGTGCCTCGTTTGATATTTCGGTAGATGGCGATGTTTCTTCCATGATGGTTTTTTCCTGTGCCCGTTGCAAGTCTCCCTTGATGCGTTACCATGGCGAAATTGTGGAACTGGACCGGAAAGAATTTGCTGGTCTTCGAAGGAAACTGTCGAGGGTGATTGAAGCGGTGATGAAGGAAGGTGAAATTTCTGAAGTGGCCAATGCCTTGCGGCAGATTGTTGAAAAAGCCAATACCTGTGCCCTTGAAAAGTCGGCCCACTCATTGGATAGTGAAGAAAACGGGGGCATTACTGAAAAGAGCCTGGAATCTTTAATAAAGAATTTAGATGAAATGAACTCTGAAGATTTTATCAATAGTCTTTAGGGCTCCTTTAAAAATCATAAGAATGAATTTTTTGAGATGTCCTAAAAAATAATTTTTTCTAAATTAAAAGTATGAATCTGAAACTTTCTGCAATTGCACTAGCTTGTCTCTTTGGAATTTCTCTTTCCGCGGATCCTCGGCTGGAACAAGGCGCTCGCTTTGAAGCCAAAGGGGATTACGAGGCGGCTTTGGGTGAATACCGCTCCATGTTGGCGGATAATCCTCAGAATGCCGACGCCTACTTTGCCGCCGCTGAAGTTCGTGTAAAAATGAAGGACTATGTGGGGGCTCTTGCCAACTATCGCTTGGCTTATCGCTATACTCCCACCATGAGTAAGGCCTACGAAGGGGCTGCCAAGGTGTATGAACTTTTAGGCCAAAAAGACAAGGCTAAGGCCGAGCTTGCTAAAGACCCTAAAAATAAGCCTGTGGAAGAAGTTGCAGAACCTGTCATGACGGATCCGGCTACCCCTGTGGAGGAACAGAAAGTTTCTGAGCCAGAAGAAGCTCCTGTTGTGGTTGAGCCTCCCAAGGAACAACTTAAAGAACAACCAAATGAGCTTGCTAAGGAACAACCTAAGGAATTGTTTAAGGAACAGGCAAAGGTAGCTGAGGCGGAAAAGGCTGATGCCAATGCCCTTCCTTCGGACCCCTTTGAAAAAGGCAAAATACTCTTGGCTCAGGGTAATTACAAGGAAGCCGCTCCTCTTTGGCGGGAAGTGCTTTCCAAAAAGCCTGGCGATGCTGGTGCCTATTTTTACGCTGGTGTGACCCGTTACGAAATGGGTGAAATGGACAAGGCTGAATTTAACCTAAAAAAAGGTTTGGGATACAAGGCTAGTGCTGGGGAAGGCAACTACTACTTGGCTATGGTTTATGCTAAGACCAACAAGCCTGAGTTGGAGAAGAAATATTTGGAAATATATCTGAAAAAATCTACTCCAGACGGCAAGTTCCGCAAGGCTGCCGAAGACAGGTTGGCTCAGATTAAGGCCGAAAAGGAATCGGAAAAGGAATCGGCTGATACCAGTAGCTCTGTAGCTGAAACAGAAAATGTAGATACAGCCACTGTTCCTGTTGTAGAAGAGGTAAAGCCTCAGCAAAAGCTTTCTACAGGTGAAACGACCATAGCAAACGCCTTGGCTTTGTTCAAGGCAAAAAACTATGAGGGGGCTTTGCAAATGTACCGAAGCCTATTGGAAACAGAACTAGTTCCAGAAGACCGCTACTTTGTAACCTTGCAAATGGGCAACATTTATCGAGAACTTCGGGATTTTCACTCTGCAGTAGTGCGCTACCGCGAAGTGGTAGAACAGTTTCCTGATTCCGACTGGGCTACAGAAGCGGAGCGTGCCTTGGAAGATGCCGTGTGGCTTGAAAAACAGGCTTCCAATTTGCCTAGAAAGAAACGATAATTTTTTTAGTGGCCTGCTAAAAACAGCGATGTCTTAAAGGTTCCCTAAAGTTGCTTTGATATAAGTTGAACAATTTTTTTGATGGCCTCTTCGGGGGCCATTTCTGTATCACCACCAGCGGCACGAATATGCCCTCCTCCGCCGAATTCCTTGGCAATGGCGTTAACATCAACGGTGTAATTGGAACGGAGGCTGATTTTATACTTGCCATTTACAGGGTAGAGGAATATGGTTACCTCTGTACCGCTAACTTCTCGAAGGGTGTCTATAACATTACTCAGATCCGGTGCAGAAACACCGAACTTTTCCATGTCTTGGGCTGTGATATAGCTGTAAACCACCTTGCCGTTTAGGGCCAGCTTGCTGTTTTGCATTACATAGCCTGTGGCCAGCGTTTGTTTGTAAGTGCGGGTGTAGTAGGTTTCGTTAATGATGCGGGTAAAGTCGACTCCCAAATCGATTAAATCGCCAACAGCATTCATGGTTCGTTTGCTGGTGCAGCTAAATTTGAAGGCTCCAGTGTCGTGGACGATGCCTAAGTATAGGCTGTTGGCGGTATTTTTGCTGATTTTATTTTTGCTGAGTTGGTAGAATAAAACTTCACTGGCGGAGCTGGCTTCTGGTTCTACAATGTTTGTGTTGCAGAGGTTTAGTGGGTTGCTGATGTGGTGGTCTATATTACAGGTGAACCGGGCTTGTGCAAAACATACTGCACCTTGTGCTCCAATGCGTTCAAAGGAGGGTGTATCCATTAGGAATGCGGCATCCACTTTGCGCCCGTCATATTCATTACAAATATGGTCCGCGCCATTCAGAAGTCTGAAACTGTCTGGAAAACATTCAATGAAAACGGTGGCTTCAATCTGTGGAAAGTTGTCTTTGATATAGTTGTAAAGCCCCATTGTGGAGCCAACGCAGTCACCGTCTGGGCGTACATGGCCAAAAATGGCTACGGAATTTGAATTTTCAAGCATTTCGTCTATGGTCATGGTGTATCTTCCGTTTAAAAATTTTGTTTTTATTGTGGTAAAATATATATTTAAAAAGCTGGTGGATGGTGCTGGAGTGATTATGAAGAATCCTGTTCCCTTTTATTTTTTACCCATACTTACTAGTTTGGCTTTTACTGCCCCTCCTGCAAACTTTTCGGGATGGGAGATGGTGTTCGAAGACGAATTTGAAGGCACTTCCCTGGACAAGTCCAAGTGGAACCCCACCTACAACTGGGGCCACACCCACAACCACAG
>JABUUT010000017.1:42164-46202 GCA_021443045.1 Fibrobacteraceae bacterium | reverse complement strand
CAATAACTGAAAACCGATAACTGATAACCATTTACTCTCGCCTTGGGGCGTAATCGGCTTTTCAAGCCTCCAGAACAAACAGTGGGGGCGGCTCCAGAATGACAGACTCATGTTGTCACCCTGGAACGTAACTTCGTGGAGTGATAGGGTCCATGGATTCTTTTAGCCACATTTTCTAGATTTTGGATGTGTTTTTTATCTGGATCTTTCGAGGAATTTCATGTATCGGCAAAAAATTCAAAAAACGGAATTGAAAAACGGTGTAACGGTGCTTACGGACTACATGCCTGGTGTGGAGTCGGCTACGGTGGGTGCCTGGATTCCTCGAGGGTCGCGGCACGAAGCCCTAAACGAATTTGGCTTGAGCCATTTTTACGAGCACCTTGTTTTTAAGGGTACTAAAAACCGCACCGCCTTTGACATTGCCCGTTCCATTGAAGATCGGGGCGGAAATTTGGAAGCTTACACCACCCGGCAAGAAACGGGTTTTTATGCCAATGTGGTTCACAAGGATGTGCCTTATGCCTTGGACGTTATTGCCGACATGCTGATGAACCCCCTCTTTGACCCTAAGGAAATGGAAAAGGAGAGGAAGGTGATCATTGAAGAAATTCGCAGCTACGACGATATTCCCGAGGAACTGGCAGGGGACCTTTTTAACCAGATTCATTTTGATGGTTGCGGCATTGCCCACCCCATTACGGGCACGGTTTTGGATGTGCGGGGGTTGGATCACCAGCAGATGCTTCTGTACCAGCAGGATGTGCTGAAACGAATTCCCATAATTGTTTGCGCGGCGGGCAAGGTGGACCACCAAAGACTGGTGGACGTGTGCCAGGAAAAATTTGCACAAAAAAAGGCGGGAAACAAATTCCCTCAAGATTTTTACGCCTGTAACGGAGGCTACTTGGCCAAGGCCAAGCAAGATATTCAGCAGAGCAACCTTTTTTGGGGTACTAGCTTTGACCCCTCTCTTTTACCCTCCAATTTCCGTTTTGCTTTTTCTCTTTTTAACGTGGCCATGGGTGCCGGTATGGCTAGCCGTCTATTCCAAAAAATTCGGGAAGAACGTGGCTTGGCATACTCCGTGTATTCTACGGTGGATGTGTATCGTGATTGCTATGACTGGGGCGTTTCCTTGGCTACAGACCCACGGCGCATAGGTACCGCCCTTGATTTGGCTCGGCAGGAACTTAAAAAGTTTTTGAATGAAGGGTTTGGTAAAACTGAAATGGAGCGGACCCGCTGCAACATTTTGGGAGGCCTGCGCATAAGTAGCGACAATCCGGAAAAACGGGCCATGCGCCTAGCCGAACAGGTGCTTCACTTGGGCTTTTACAAAACGGTAGACGAAGATGCCCAGGAACTTTTGTCTATGGGGGCTGATGAGGTTCTCGCTCAAATGCGGCGGGCTTTTAACCAAAACCCCTTTGCCATTTCCTTGGTGTATCCCAAGGGTACGGCTAAACCAAAGTTTTAGAGCGGTGGTTTGTCGTTAGTGATTCGTTATCAAATTTGCAAGGGCTGTCTTTGGATTCTTCGGGCTGAGCCCTCAGAATGACACCAACCACCGTTTACCAACCACGATTCCCTCCAGAACAAACAGACTCCTGTTTGTCACCCTTTAGTGCCTTCCAAAACGGCGCTCGCCACGGAATCCGCCACGGCTTTTTTTGGCAAAGTCGTGGCGGCCTTTGTTTTTGCGGTTGTCGGAATCTTTGTGGAATTCACGGCGGCCTTCAAATTTTTTAGAATCTTTTCGGGAGGAGCGACGGCCTGTGCCTGCAGCGGGTGGCTCGTCGGTCATGAGGCGGAATCGAGCATCGTTTCCGCGAATGGTGATGCCCGAAAGAATTTCCAAAACATTTTGGTCGGTATCTTCGGGGAGTTCTACGGTGCTGAACTTGTCAAAGAGTTTAATGCGGCCAATGATGCTGCTGCTGATGTTGGCTTCGCTGGCGATGGCGCCTACAATGTCGCGGGGGGTTACATGGTCTATGCGGCCCACGCCAAGGTAGTAGCGCAAAAAGCCTTCTTCTACACCGTTTAGGCCTTCTTTTCGTTCTTTGCGCATGCGCTTTTTTTCTTCACTATTCAGGCCAAAGCTGTTATCGTCCTCAAACTTGTCCTTGCTACGGCGGCTTTCCCGTTTTTCTCGATCCTCGCGGCCGTTGCGTGTGGCGTCCAGTTTTTCCATAACGGGGAACAACTGGAATTTGGCCTGGGATTTTTTTATGGCTGCGGCAGCAATGTCGATGGGGTCTAAATTTTTTTCAGCAGCAATTTCTAAAACAAGGTTTTTAAAGTCGTCCAGGTCGCCTGCTTCTACAATTTGCTCAATCTTTTGTTTAAATGCGGCAACCCGCTTTTTGCTGATGGTTTCGCCTGTGGGAATATCCATGGGCTCAATGGGCTGGCGGGTGGCTCGTTCAATGGTTTTGAGCATCCGGTTTTCACGGGGGGTGATAAACAGAATGGCGTTTCCGCTTCGGCCTGCGCGACCGGTTCTGCCAATGCGGTGGACGTAAGACTCGGTATCGTAGGGAATATCGTAGTTTACCACGTGGGTAATGCGGTCTACGTCGATGCCGCGGGCCGCCACATCGGTGGCCACCACAATGTCCAGCTTGCCCATTTTAAGTCGGTTGATGGTGCGCTCCCGCATAGCCTGTGCCAAATCACCACTGAGGGGGGCCACGTTAAAACCTCGAGATTCCAGTTTTTCGGCCAACTCGGAAGTGTTCTGCTTGGTGCGCACAAAAATAAGCATGCCGTCAAAATCTTCTCCCTCAATAACCCTGGTGAGGGCTTCCAGCTTGTGTTCGGAGCGCACCACCACAAAACGCTGGCGGATGTTTTCGACGGTGGTGGTTTTTCCTTGGATGCAGGCTTCTGCATATTCACCCAAATGCTGGTCGATAATTTTTTTGACTTCTTTGGGCATGGTGGCGCTAAACAAGGCCCGTTGCGCGTTGGAGGGAATTTCCTTGAGGATGGTTTCCATGTCTTCCATGAAGCCCATATCCAGCATTTCGTCGGCTTCATCGATAACAATGGCTTTTACTCCGCTTAAATCCACGGAGCCACGTTTTACATGGTCTATTAGGCGGCCAGGGGTGGCTACGATAATGTTGGCCTTGCGTTTCATGGCCCGCAGCTGGATTTGAATGTCTTGGCCTCCATAAACGGCCACCACGTGTACCTTGGATAAATTAACCGAATACTGCTCCACGGCTTCGGCTACCTGAATGGCCAGTTCGCGGGTGGGGGTGAGCACCAGCATGGAGGTTTCGTGGCCGTTAAATTCTAGGCGCGATAGAAGGGGAAGGGTAAAAGCCGCTGTTTTTCCGGTGCCAGTCTGGGCGGTGCCTAAAAGGTTTTCGCCTTGCAGAAGGGCTGGAATGGCCTTTGCCTGAATGGGGGTAGGGGTTTCGTAGCCTAATTTTTTTATAGCTTCGAGGACGGGTTCGGAAAGCCCTAAATCCTCAAATGTAACTAGGGCTTCGTCAAGCTGGTTTTCTAAATCGGCACTTTCGATGGTGCCTTCTTTTTTTTTAGACATATAAATCCGCCACGCAAATTGAATTAGGGGCAAATTTAGAATTTTGCGGTGAAAAGTCAAGTTGACTTGTTTTGCTTTTTTTTCTACATTGTGGGGTACTGGAGAAATGCCAGAGTGGTCGATTGGGCCGGTCTCGAAATCCGGAGTCTGTCACAGGACCAAGGGTTCGAATCCCTTTTTCTCCTTTTGAAGCCTTTCGCTCGGGAATCTGTGCGGAAGGCTTTTTTTGCGACAAATGGTGTGAGGATAACAACCTTCCTTTAATTGACAATTTCATATCTAAAACTTATATTTTTGATATGAAAAACATTTTTCCCGATGCTGGCTCAATGCAAGTTTTGACTGCAAGGTCGATGTTTACTGGCGTGGCTCAATCCTTGCTGGGGGGGGGACTGCACGGATGTGTAGAAGTTTTGACCTGTACGGCAAATTTCTGCATGGTGGCCTAAGTTTTAGACAACCTTCTTTAAAACATT
>JABUUT010000017.1:40065-41107 GCA_021443045.1 Fibrobacteraceae bacterium | reverse complement strand
GCTTCGATCTTGGCGAGAGCCTTGGGACCCAACTTGGCCTTCTTTTCCTTCACGGCCTTGGGGGTTGCGACCTTACCTTCGATGGAGCGGCCAGCCTTCATTTCGTGGAAGAGTTCCATGATGCCGGCCTGCTTGAGGAGGTTGCGGACGGTGTCGGAAGGCTGTGCACCGGTGGAGAGCCACTTGAGGGCCTTTTCCTGGTCGAACTTGATTTCGGGGGTCTTGGTGTTGGGGTTGTAGAAGCCCACCTGTTCGATAAAGCTATCGTCGCGTGCCTTGCGGCTGTCGATGACGACTACGCGGTAGATCGGGTTGTGACGCTTACCAAAGCGAGAAAGACGGATTGCGGTTGCCATTTTAACCTCTTTTGTTGCCCTTTGGGGCTGTTTAAATGAGTCCCGGAGACCGGGGTTTTCTGTTTTGATGCCAAATGTAAAAAAATAATTTTGTGTGTAAAGGGCGGATATGTAAAATTTTTCCGTCATTTGCATATAAAGTAACGAATTTGCGGTGCTAAATTAGGGAAAAATGCTGTTTTTCGTGCAAAAATGACGTTTTTTTTCGTTGATGTGGGTTGCTGTTGTGAAAATCAATAGTAGGCAGTTGTCGGTGGGGAAAATCTCTAGCCTTGCAATAAAAGATGCTTTACTAAGGGGCGTCAGTAAAAAACTGTGTTCGCCTGCCGTCGGATAAAGAAAGATCCCGGCTCCCCTGATCAAGTCCGGGGCAGGCTTAGGCCGGGATGACGAGTTCCACCGCTCTCCGGCAGTTCCTTGCATTTTTTCATGAACTTCAAGGTTTCTTTTTCACCTTTTTCGGCGAGCATTTTTAGCAGGTACAGTAACTTTTGGTAGGTGCGCTGCGTCATTTTTTCGTGGGCGGTGCTTTTGGTCAGGTATAGCAGGGGCGAATCTTGGGTGTAGCTTTTTCCGCCGTAGGTTTTGGAGGCAGCCACCCGGTCGCAGAACATTTCCTTGATGTAACAATCGGGCATGTCCATGGGCACGATTTTCTTTGTGACCATGTCGTAGTCGTACCAGAA
>JABUUT010000017.1:26160-38323 GCA_021443045.1 Fibrobacteraceae bacterium | reverse complement strand
GTTTTGCTGGTGGCCTTTTTGGTTATTACTTTTTGGGGTATTCTCAGCCAAGGTGTTTCTGGGGATGCTGCTTCGGGGGAACGTTTTTTTTCTTGCTGGTTTGTGTGGGCTTTGGAGTATGTTCCTATTCCGGCTTTTAAAACCTTATCACTTTTGTCCATCATTCATTTGATATTTTCGCTTGTGTACCGCATACCTAAAAATTTTGGACTTTGGGGCATTCATTTGTCTTTAATAGTGTTGCTGGGTGGAAGTCTTCTGTTGGATTGTTTTTACGAAGAATATGAAGGTTATGGTCTGGTTTCGGCTACTGGTGGCTCTGTGGTGGAATTTGTTTCTACCCAGGATGATTTTGAGGTGATATTAGACGACTCCCTTACTTTTTTTATAAACGGCTACAAAAGTGTAAAAAAGGGGGATTCTTTTTCTTTGGGGAATTATGATTTTTTTGTTCTTGAATTTTGTAAAAATGGAATTCCCACTCGAAATGCCGATGAAAATAGTAGAGAATTGAAAAATGCAACGGGATACACTGGTTTTAGTTGTGGTAAAAGTGGTGGGGATGAGGAAAATTTTCCGGGCATAGTTCTTAGAACAAAACACAAACGGTGGGGGAGTGAAGATTTTGTATTGCTGGGGCTAGATGAGCCTCAACCGTGGATTTTAGAAGGCGGAAGCAAACTCTATTTTAGCCACCGTTCTGCAAATTTACCTTTTACTGTGCATGTGTATTCAATGGATGAAAGGGGTGCCGACATTGTGATAGAAGGCATGTCTACAATAGATTCCCTGCGTTTGGGGTCTTCGGCTCCCTTGCGGTATAAAAATTATACTCTCCATTACAAGGGGTTTATGCCAATGAGTTCCACGGCTTCCCTTGTTCTTTTTGATTTAAATAAGTGCACTCTGTTTTTTGTTCCCTATGTTTTTATGGCTTTATTTTTGTTGAGTGCCTTGGGCTTTTACATTAATAAGTTTTTTGCAAAAAAAAAGGTGCATCATGAGAAATATTCTTAAAGTGGGGTTGTTTCTCCTGTACTTTGTGGCTTCTTCGTTTGCCTATGAGCCCACATTCCCCGTGCTTCACGAAAATCGGGTAAAGCCCTTTGATTCCTTTGCTCGGAGCCTAATGGATGATTTTTTGGGAAAAACTTCCCATGCTTCTAAAACGGTAAACCATATTCTTGAAAAACCTGAAGAAACGGCTCAATGGAACCTTTTTAAGGTAGTTCGCTCCGATGTGGCCGCAGCTTTAAATTTACCTACAGACAAGCGCTATGTTAGTTACAGCGAATTAAATAGGGCTCGCTCTCTTTTAGAGATATACGCTTCACGGGAAGATAACCACCCGGCTACACAAGAAATGAAGCACCTTTATAAGGTACTTTTGGAATATGAAAATATGCAGGTGGTGCCAGCCAAAGCAACAGGTAAGGAATTTGTGGAAGTTTTTTACCACAAAGTAAATTTTTGTTTGTTGGGGTTTATATTTGCCTCTTTATCTTTTTTATTGATGACTGTAAAAAGTTTTACGAACAAGTTTAAGAAAATAGAGTCTTTTTTATTTGCTTTTTTAACTTTTTTAATTCTTATATCCATTGCCTTGCGGTTCTATATTCAAGGTTGTGTTCCGTTGATTAATTTATATGAAATACTCCTTTTTGTATGTTTTTTATTAGCTCTAGTTGCTTTTATAATAAAATCGTTGCGTTTGCCTGTGGCTCTTTTGCTTTGTGTTATGTTATTTTTTGAAAAGTTTGGTCTTGAAACTGGAGATACTTTTCAGACCATTCCCTCGATTTTAAATTCCTCTCTGTTCTTGACAATTCATGTGTTTACCATCGCCCTTGGCTTTTGTGGTATGATTTTATCGGGGGTGGTGGCCCATCTAATTCTTTTCCGTAGCCTAATCCAGGCCAACATAGGTTCTATGAGTCGTTTGCTGTATGGAACTCTTGTGTTTGGATGTGTTTTTACGGTGCTGGGAACTCTTTTTGGTGGCGTGTGGGCCGATGTGGCGTGGGGCCGTTTTTGGGGCTTTGATATTAAGGAATGTGGAGCCCTCTTTGTTTGCCTCTGGGGAATGCTTGCGTTGCACCTAAAGTCTTCGGGATTGGTGGATATTCGAGGTTTTGCCCTTTTTAACTGCTTTAATATTATGGTTACATTCCTTTGCTGGTTTGGTATAAATCTGTTGGGGGTTGGGCTTCACAGTTATGGTTTTCAGAGTGGCACGTTTATATGGCTTGCTTCTTTTGTATTGGTTGATGGGGCTTTCATTATTTTCCTAAATTTTAAACATGCTTCAATGGGAAACTCTTTTATCGGCCACTCGTTACGGCCACCCCGCAGATAGGGATCCAAACCGTTCCGATTTTCATCGGGATTACGATCGCATTGTTTTTTCTACCGCTTTTCGCCGCTTGGGGCGAAAAACCCAGGTACATCCTTTTTCGGTAAATGACCATGTTCACAGCCGCCTAACCCACAGTCTGGAAGTTTCTAGCGTGGGCCGTTCCTTGGCCATTACGGTGTATCATTTAATTAAGCAGCATTTGCCCAAGAGTATAAGCGAATACCAGTTTGGCATGATTGTCCAGTCGGCTTGCCTTGCCCACGATATTGGGAACCCGCCTTTTGGCCATGCTGGTGAAGCGGCCATTCGGGAATGGTTCCGTAAAAATCGTGAAACGGCACCTCTCAGGGAGCTTTCTGATAAAGAAATGGCTGACTTTGAAAATTTTGATGGCAATGCCCAGGGCCATCGCATTTTACAAAAACTGGAATACCACTTTTTAGATGGAGGCATGCGCCTTACCTATGCCACCATTGGCGCTATGATTAAGTACCCTCGCCTGGCTCAATTTGGAGCCCCAACCAGTCTGTTTGGCACAGAAGTTTCCCTGTACAGAGAAGTTGCCGAAACTTTGGGGCTTCCCGAAATAGAAAGGGGCAAGTGGGTGCGGCACCCTTTGGTTTACTTAATGGAAGCCGCCGACGATATTTGCTACTCTATTTTGGATGTGGAAGATGCAATTGAGCTAGGTATTCTTACCTTTGGCGATGTGCGGGGCATGTTTAGTTATTTGTGTGGCCCTGATATTGACATTGATAAGGCCTACGCCGAAAACCACCACAACTTTAGAGACTTCCTCAGCAGTATTCGTGGCCTAGCCATTCAGAATTTGATAGATGATGTGGCCGTACTTTTTGTGAATAATTACGAGAAAATTATGAATGGGGAACTAGACAAAGGACTAATTTCTTTGTCACATTCTGATACCATGGAAGGCATTCGCATTGCCAAAAAATTAGGGGTAGAGCGTATTTACCCTGACCGCCGAAAAACGGAATTGGAAGTGGGGAGCTATACCACTATTGGAACGGTTCTCGATGCTTTTATAAATGGTGTTTACGATTACCGCCTCAATGGAAAAAATTCATACCGGGCCGACCGCATTGTGCGCCTTATTGGTCAAGCAAAAATTGGACAAAGTGTAACAACAGCTGAGGCTTACCATCAGGTTGTAGACTTTGTAAGCGGCATGACCGACAATTATGCTACTTATTTGGCCCGTCAAATTGGTGGCCTTGCTAGTGGCTAAAGTATGGTTTTAAAAAACATGGTGAAAAATTCTGTAGATAATATTTGGCTATTTGACTACGACCTTACGTTGTATGGTGAAGATGAACGGTGTGTGCTTAACTCTTTGGATCATCGCATAGCCGAATATGTACAGAGAACGGTGGGAGGCTCTTTTGAACATGCAACCGCCATTCGCAAGGAGTACCTTCAACTATATGGCACCACCCTTTCTGGGCTCATGGCGGTAAACCATATTGATCCAGATGACTTTTTTGATTTTATCCATCAGCCGGAATTTTTAGTTTATCCTAAACCATCTCCCCAAAAGGCTACTCTTTTACAGAGCCTTCTTGGTAGGCGTGTGGTGTTTACCAATGGACGATGTGATTGGAGTGAAGCGGGTATGCTTGCCATGGGCATTCGAAGCTGCATTGAGCACATATTCGATTTAAAGCAGATGGATTGGGTAGGGAAACCCCATGAAAGTGCCTACTGTAAGATAAAGGAATTTTTGGTCTGTTGTTATGGCAAAGGAATTCGCCTTTTACCCAATAGCAGTATTATTATGGTGGAAGATTCCCTTAGAAATTTAACCCCAGCCCATGAACTTGGGTGGACCACTATTTTGGTGAACCCCAATATAGACGCTCCAGATTGGGTTGATTATCATGTAAAACACTTAATGGACTTGCCGGATATAATGGAAATGCAAGTTTAGTTGGTTCTCAAAATTTATTTTTCTATTTTATACAATATGCTTGAACTTTTGTCATTAGATTTTATGCAAAATGCCCTGGTGGCGGCTGTACTTGTGGCTGTGGCTTGTGGTGTTATGGGAACTTTTGTGGTGGTTAATCGTCTTACAGCTCTTTCGGGCGGCGTTGCCCACGCTTCTTTTGGCGGAATCGGGTTGGCTTGCTTTTTTGGATTTTCTCCCATGTTGGGTTCATTGGGCTTTGCTCTTTTGTGTGCCTTGCTTATGGGTTTGCTTACGGTTCAAGACCGAAAAAAATCGGACACATTTATAGGTGTTATTTGGGCGGGAGGTATGGCCCTCGGTGTAATACTTACTGATTTAACTCCAGGTTACAGTGGCGACATGATGAGTTTTTTGTTTGGTAGTTTACTTACGGTTCCTAGTGAATTGTTGTGGTACATGGGTGCCATGCTTGCCATTATTCTTGTGACTACAGGTGTGGGTTTTCGAAAATTCTTGGCAATTTCTTACGACCCGGAATTTGCCAAGGTTCGGGGCGTTCCTGTGTTGTTGTACTACATGATTTTAATTGCCTTAATTGCATTAACTGTTGTGCTTGCGGTACAGGCGGTAGGGCTTATTTTGGTTATTGCTCTTCTGACAATTCCTGGGTACATTGCAGAATGTTATTCTAAAAATTTGATTCAGATGATGGCTTTATCTGTAGTGGTTTCTCTATTTTTGGTGTTGGCTGGTTTGCTGTTAGCTTGTCAACTTAATTTTGTGGTGGGCCCCACTATTATTGCTTGTGGCGTGGTTCTCTACCTTATTAACTTTGGAATAAAAAAAATCCGTCGGGCTTAGGTTATGTGCCATAGATTTTTTAGCATTGCACTGGTTGTTTTTTCGATGCTGTCTTTTTCGACGGGGGCTTTTGCTGCCTCCCGCCAAAATTTGAACAATTTGGAAGTGAGTACGGAGTATTCGGAGCTCCTTCAAGAAAAAAATGCCCGAAACGATTCGTTGCTCCCGGCCCTTGATGGTGACAAGGCTTTTGCGGAGCTCCTGCGGCTTAACCCGAATTTTTGGAGCTTGGCCACTCTCGATAAGGAGTTTGAAGTGGTAACCCGCATTAAGGCTAAGGTGGTTTTTGTAGACGGTATTCGTGAAGATGCCTTTTGTGAATTTGAAAAGGGAACCAATAGTGATGCGGGAATATGGAATTTACGCATTGGAGTAGACTTTGTTTCCGGGGCTTCCAACAATGTGCACATTCATGTGCAACAGTGCCTTGACGAGGTTCGAGACCAGTTAGGCTATGCCGTTAAGAAGGGGGACAAGGTGGTGGTGATTCCCCCAAAGAAGGTGCTTGATGCCATTAAGGAAAGTGAAATTCCCGATGCCATTGATTTGGAACTGCAGCAGAAACTTTTGAAGGCCCACGAGTCGGTGAATCTGGACGGTAAATGCCCCAAGGATATCGAATCTTACATCATATTAATGGATGTGTACAACCAGGTAAAAAAACAGAAGATGGACTATGTGGTTATCAATGATCAGCTGAATAAAAATCGCAATGGGGCAGGTCGCATTCAGTCTTGTTCCTTTAGCAGGGAGTGGAATAAACGCTACCAGGAAAGTGCCAGCTTTGAGTGTGACATAGATCATGACGAGTGTTTGTATCGTCAAGAAAACGATGGGGATTCCAAGTGGAGGATCAACTACGAGGCGGACCGTTTTGAATACATCAACAAGAAATTTCTTTTCTTTAATCGGAACCCCAAAAGCATTCACAAGGGTGGTTCCATGCTGGACCTTCGCATTCTTAGGTTGTCTACAACATTGTATCTGGAAGCTTATTTGAACTTAAAGGGAGAACCGGTTACCTTGGGCCTTATCATTGTTCCTGGAGGCAAATCCATGGAGGAGTATGAAGGTGACGATGAGGTAAAAGCCCAGGACGGAGATGAAATTCTAGGAAAGAATTAGCAAACAAGGGAATTTGATTTGTTTTTTGCTGTTTTTTACACCTATTCTTGTTGCGAAGCAACGGGGTATTATATATATTAGTTGAAAAATGTAAGGAGATTTTATGAATTCTTTTGTTAAAGCTTCTTTGGCTATCGCTTTGGCTTCCGTTCCTCTGATGGCGGATGAGTCTTTTGGCGGTATTGGCATTACCATCTACCAGGTTCCTGCAGGTGTTCATGTGGCCGAGGTTATTCCTGGTGGCCCCGCTTCTCAAACCAACTTGCAGGCTGGTGACGTTATTACTGCTGTTGATGGTGTAAGCCTCAAGGGTCAGAACATCGAATTTTCCAAGGACCAGCTTCGCGGTGTGGTGAACAAGCCTCTGGAAATTACCTACATCAGTGGAGGAGAAACCTACAGTGCCGTTATGCGTCGCACCCAGATGACTGTCAAAGATTTGGACAGCAAGAAGGTTGCGGACTGGTACAACAAGAGTGAGTTCAATGCTCAGGAACTGGAAACCTTTGCCAGCGCCACCGAAAGCAACAAGCAACTTTTGGCTGTGCTCCAGAGGGGTAGCCTGGTTTCTGCCGACCAATCGGTAAATGCTTCCAATCTGAATGGTGTTTATATAGACAAAGTAAATGAATTTGCTCCAAAGCCAGTGCAGAACAAGGCTCCAAAGGCTTCTACGGCTTTGCTGTTGAACTTTGACCGCAAGACCATTGGCTTTAATCTTAAGGAAGCTGGTACCGCTGTGGTTAAGGTGATGGATGCCAATGGGGAGCAGATTGCAGAACTTCGTTTGGACAACGCCTTGGCGGGAGCCAACTCTGTTAGCTGGGATGCTTCCAATGTGCCTAACGGTCGGTACATGGTGCAGATTAACCACAATGGGGCTGTCAGCGCTACTCAAGCTATATTAAAATAAATAACCGCATCGGCTGCTTTTTAAGGAACAGCCTACGCCCGCCGATGCTCTCGCAACCACGACCGATTAATATCGGTCGCTTGTTGCTCACGGAAATAACCGCATCGGCTGCTGTTTAATTTAATTCGTATAAACGCACCTTTGGGTGCGTTTTTTTTTGTTTGTATTTTCTACTTTTGTACAGACCATGTTTTTTAGAAGAACCCACACTTTGTTTTGGGCCGTTTTGGCGTTTTTGCTGATTGCACCGAGTGCTTTTGGCCAAGAGCTTACGCGGTTTGAACTGGAGGAACGGGTTCAAGAAGAAGAAGACACTACCGAAGTGGATTGGATGAACGACACTACGGGGACCGATACCATTGAGTACCGCGCTGTGGATTTAATTTACGATGTGGAAAAGAACACTTTTAACCTGAACAACAGTGCACAGCTCAAGTACCGCACAGCCACCCTGGATGCCGACACCATTCTTTTTGACCAGGAAAATAGCACCTTGGTTGCTGGAGGCGAGCCTGTACTGAGGGAGGCCAAAAACCCTTCTTTGTCGGGTATGCGAATGAAATACAATATGAAAAGCAGGGTGGGTGAAATTTATTATGCCACCACCTATCAAGACAACCAGCAGTTAAATGGTATGGAGGTGCGGCGGTTGCCGGATACCCGCTTGCATATTGCCCGTGGTGACTTTAGTACCTGTAACGATTCTACCCACCAGCATTTTTACTTTTACGGTCGCCGCATGGTGGTAAAGCCTAAGGAAACGGTTACGGCTCGGCCTGTGGTGCTGAATATTGCCGATGTTCCCGTGGCGGTGCTCCCCATGATTGTGGCTCCCTTAAAAAGTGGACGAAAGTCTGGCCTTTTGACTCCTAAGTTTGGTGGTGACCAGGCCCAGGGTTTTTATTTTAACAATGTGGGCTTTTACTACGCTCCCAACGATTACTGGGATGCTACCGTGAAGGGCGACATTATTGAAGGGGAGCAGGCTCGTTTTGAAAGAACCAATCTTACGGCGGAAGTTCGGTATAAATTGCGCTACGTGCTGGATGGAAATATTTCTTACACCAGCTACTTGAAAGAATTTGACATGGCCAACAGCGGATACGACATTCAATTTACCCATAACCAGAACCTGACTCCCGATGCAAAACACACCTTAACCGGCTTTGGTTCTTTTGTGTCCAGCTCGAATGTGCGTAAGGACAATGCCCTGGATGCGGAAACCATCCTGAATCAGCAGGCCAATGCCCACCTGACCTATTCGGGCAGGTTTGGAACCAACAAGAGCCTTACGGTAAAGGCCATGCAGCAGCATAACCTTTCTACCGATGTGTTGGAACGCCAGCTGCCCGATGTGCAGTACCGCATGAGCGGAAAGTTGTTCAATTTTGAAATTGATGAGGATGATGAAGCGGATTTGGATGGTTCCTTTAAAAGTTACTTGGAAAAGTTCAACTACAGTTGGACAAACCGGGCCAACTACTATTCCCGCAGAGCCAGGGATACGATTCTTGATCAGGATACCACCGCTGAATACTACGGATACACGGGTAATATGAGCCTGGATTATTCGGGGTCTCTTTTTGATGTAATCAACATTACTCCACGAGCCAATTTTACGGGGTATTGGACAGGTCGCTCCTACGTTAATCCCGACGATTCTATCCAGTATAGAAAACTGTACACCAGTTTAGACCCCGAGCATGACAGTTACGGTGACTTTGCCTACAACCACAACTACAGCATTACCGCAGATACCAAACTCTATGGTATTTGGGTGCCGGAACTGGGCCGCTTTACAGGTGCCCGTCATGTGCTTTCGCCCAGTGTTTCTTATACCTATGCTCCTGAAATTGATACGGTAAAACGCTTTGCACCTCATCCTTTACTTGGGCAAGTTCCATACCAGAAAAAGCAAAAGACGGTGGGCTTTGGTTTGGGCAACGACTTTGATATTAAATACCTAAAGGTGGTGGGGCACGCAGCGGACACCACCAAGGGAGACACGGCCAAGGCGGTGGAAGACCAGTATGGCACGCGGCGACTTCTTACCACCAGTCATAATGTGTCGTACAACTTTGCTGCCGATTCCCTGAATTTTTCTGACATAACTTCGCGATTTGGTTTTCAGATTTTACCCGACTACATTTTTACCATCAACACCACCCACAGTTTTTATCATAAGTTTACGGATGACCCAAATAAAGTGCAGGTTCCTGAGCTAACCTACTGGGGCTATGATATTTCAAAACGATTCAGTTGGGGCGGTGACTTGAATGCGGGGCTTCCTTCGCAGATGGGCAAGTACGAAATGATGAGGTGGACCTTTGGTTTTGACTATCGTTACTCGTTCTCCAGCAGACGGGTGGCGAAGGATTTGTTCAAGGATGATGTATCCCATTCAACATCTGTATCGGCCACATTCCAGCCAACGGTAAATTGGGATGTATCCTATAGCACCCAGTACAGCTACACCGAAGGCCGCTTTGTGACCCACAACTTTACCTTTAACAGAACCCTTCATTGCTGGCAGTTGGATTTTACCTGGACGCCTACGGGGCCTGCTGCCGGTTGGAGCTTTAGCATTTATGTGAAAGATCTGCCCGATATTAAGTTGAATGCAGGTAGCACAGAAACCAAGTAGGTTGGGGTAAAAGGCGGAAGGACTTGAATTTTATGGATATCGTTTTGGCCAGCGGCAGCCCACGCCGTTCAGAAATTTTAAAGCAGTTGGGAATTGAATTTAGGGTGGTGGTTTCCCATGAGGATGAAGACAAATTAACTGGAAATCCTCTGGAGTTTCCTCGGAAGCTGGCGGCGGCGAAGGCCCTGGCCGTTTCCAGGATGGAGGCCGGGGCCCTTGTCCTTGGTTTTGACACCCTTGTATTTTTGGACGGACAACCTTTGGGCAAGCCCAAAGACACCGCCGCCGCTTTTGCCATGCTGAAAAGTCTGAATAATCGTACGCATAAAGTAATTACCGGCGTGGCCATTGCCAAGGATGGTAAACTTTTGGATGCCTCTGAAGAGGAAACAGAGGTGATTTTTAGAAACAACACCGACCAAACCCTTCAAGATTATGTAAATTCTAAAGACCCAATGGATAAAGCAGGTGCTTATGGCATTCAAACCCAAGGCGCCCGCCTGATTCATTCGGTAAAAGGGTGTTTTTACAATGTGGTGGGGTTGCCCATTGCCAAGACGTTGGGAATGTTGGAGCAGTTGAAGGTGTGAATATGAGTGCTGAAAATTTGATAGATGATAAGCAGTCCGGCGAAAAGCTGGGTACTTACTTGGCCCGTGCCCGTGAGGCACATGGATACTCTGTTGCCGACTTGTCGCATGTGTCTGGCGTTACAAAAGATTATATTGAAAGTATTGAAAAAGGAGAGTGGAAAAAGTTTCCCATTGAAGCCTATTTGAGAGGTTATCTCAATTCTATTTGTGGCCGCCTTGGTCTGGATTCAAAGAAGGTTTTTGAGTGGTACCGCTCCGAAAGCGGTTCTAACTATCAAAGTGATTTTGCCTTTTCTGAAAACTCAACCAAAATTTCTCCCATGGCCGAAGAAACAACCAGCAAGCATAGCAAGGCTGTGCCTATAGTGCTGATTGTGCTTGGACTGGCATTCCTGGTTGCCTATCATTTTATGGAAAGTTTTAGTGGAGAAGAACAGGTTGTAACTCAAGAAACGACACCGTCAGAAATTGTTTCCACCGAAGACCCTGTGGCAGAAGCTATTGGTGAAATGCCGGAAGGAGCTGAAGCGGTTCCTGTAGATTCTATGCAGAAGGATTCTGCTGTTGCTACAGAAGATGTGAAGAAGGATGGCGGAAAGGTTAGCCAGGCTGAAGTGGATGAAGCCATAAAAAAATCGGACCTTCCTGCTTCTGCAACCATCTTTATTTCGTCTACTTCCAAGAGCGATAGTTCAAAGGCTCCTGAAAAGCCAAGGACTACGGGTTCCAAGACTCGTTTTGAATTGATTGGTTCTGGAGAAGCCCGTACCTGGGTTGGCTTAAAACGCCGTGAAGACGATGGCTCGTTCCTTAGAGAAGCGAACATTGCCTCGGCTGGTACGAGAATGGTGTACAATACCAACGACACTTTGCTAGTTGTGATTGGTGAACCTTCCGCCATTGCCAAACTTATGCTGAATGGGGTTGAAACTCCTCTTCCTCAAATGAAATTTGGCCGCGTAACTCGTTTCCGTGTATTTGGAGGACGAATCATCAAGTAGGGTGGTTTAATTTTAGTTAATTTATTCAAAAAAGGCCTCTATGCGAATTTCTACAATATCCCGCAAGACAAACGAAACCGACATTAAGCTTAGCTTGAATTTGGATGAAGCCTCCCGCGGTGTCATCAGTTCTGGCAACGGTTTTTTAGACCACATGCTTGACTTGTTTCAGGTGCATGGGGGCTTTCGCTTGGATTTGACTTGCAATGGTGATGTTCAGGTGGATATGCACCACAGCATGGAAGACATTGCCATTGTGCTTGGCCAGGCCCTGGTAGAGTGCCTAGGTGACAAGAAGGGCATAGAACGTTACGGCTTTTACTTTGTTCCTATGGACGAAGCGTTGAGCCGTGTGTGCATAGACTTTAGCAACCGCATTGGCTTTGTATGGAATGTAAAGCTGCCTGCAGCTATGGCCGGTGGCATTGAAGCTAGCATGTTCGAGCATTTCTTTAAGAGCCTTGCGGAAAACGCCCGCATGAATTTGCATGTGGAACTTTTCTATGGTAGTGACAACCACCACTGTTTGGAAAGTATCTTTAAGGCTTTTGCCCGCTCTGTGGCTATGGCCGTAGCCCCAAGCAGGAATGTGAAGGGCGTGCCCAGTTCCAAGGGAACGCTGTAGATTGGTGGTTGGTTATCAGCGGTGAGGTCGCGACGATGTCGCTTTGAGGAGCGAGATCGTTCGCTACGCTCACTTTGAGCTCATAGCCCATACCTCTAGGAGGCAAAGCCTCCGA